>NCRB01000067.1 GCA_002894665.1 Salinivenus iranica | reverse complement strand
GCGCTGGCGGAGGCCAAGGAGGGCAGGGGCAGGGTGGAGGGTCCTTTCTCATTGAAACCGGCAACCTGTTTGAGAGCGTCGACAACATCCTCCAGGCGCCCGAGCAAGTGACGGTGGGTCGGTTCCGGCGCTTCCTCAACATCATGGAGCAGGACAACGTGGGCCGCACGATCGCCAACCCGCAGGTCACCGTCCAGAGCGGCGAGCAGGGGCAGATCCAGATTGGGCAGGACGTGCCGGTGCAGACCACCGACTTCGCGGGCAACACGGTCACGCAGTTCTTTGAGACCGGCATTATCATAGACGTCACGCCGACCCTCATTACCGAACCCGTGGCGGACACGGCCGGGGCGCCGACGGTCGATTTCATCCACATGGATGTGCGGGTGGAGGACTCGAACAGTCAGCCCTCGGCCGGCGGCGGGCCCGTCATTAACCGGAACGAGGCCAACACGCAGGTGCTGCTGCTGAATGAAGAGGCGACGGCCATCGGTGGGCTTCTTACCACCCAGCGTACGGAGACGCGGGTGGGCGTGCCGCTCCTCAAAGACCTGCCCGGCTGGTTCTTTGGCCTGCGGTACATCTTTGGCCGCACCAACACGAATGTGCAGAAACAGGAGCTGGTCATCATGTTGAAGGCCGAGGTGGTCGATCCCCTGGAGGCTCGGGTGGGGCAAGAACCCGAGAAGGAGATGGTGGACGAGCGCCGCCGCGAGGCGCGGGAGGCGCTCCGCCGGATGGGCGAGCGCTACTCGGACGAAGACTGGTTCCCGAGCCCGAAGACCGAACGGGACTCGTCCTCCCAGTCGAAAGGGGGCCAGCCGTAAGTCTGGAGCCGGGCCCCGGAACACCACCCCGGGTGTGTGATACGGATGCGGCGTTGCTGTCCCACAAGTCCGGCCTTCCATGATCCCCATCTGGCTCACCGACACGGTCACCAGCGATCTCAATCGCGCGCTCCACTATACCCAGCTCTGGGGGCTGCACGGGATGGAGCTTCGCACCGTGGGGGGGCCGGACGACCGCGTGCCCTTCGTGAATGAGCAGCAGATTCGTGGGCAGCTGGAGGGCAGCGAGCTGCTCCTGGGCAGCGTCGTTCCCAGCATGTTCGAGGGGCCGGTCAGCGACCGCGCCGCCTGGATGAACGACCTGCTTCAGTTCGAGGACACGCTGAAGATGTGTGAGCGCATCGAGTGTCCGCGGGTGACGATCTCGCCGTTTGCGGGCGAACCCGAACAGGAGGTGGATCCCATCGTGGAGGCGCTGCGGCGGGCGGGAGACAAGGCCGAGGCGCACGGGATCCTGATTGCCGTGCGCAACGGGCCGGAGACGGCCTGTCCGACCGGTGCGGCCCTGGCCGACGTGCTCGCGCAGGTGGACCATCCCTACGTGCGGGCGGCGTGGAACCCGGCGGGCGCCATGCGGGCGGGCGAGGACCCGATCGATGGACTTGTCGCGCTGTCCGGCCTCATCACGCTCGTCCGCTGCAGCGACGGCCGCATCACGAATGGGCAGTGGGAAGACACGCGCCTGGGCGAAGGCGCCGTGGGCTGGCGGGAGCAGTTCGAGTTCCTGCACGCCCACGACTTCCGGGGCCCCATCAGCCTGGAGGTCTACGTTGAGCCGCGCCCGGAGGAGGGCCTTCGGTGCGCCACGACCCTCATCCACATGCTGCGCGAGGTGCGGGCGAGCGCCCCGTCGGCCTGACAGGGGCCCGCACGGCCGAACCTCGGCGCACAGGGTCCGTTGACGCCTCCGATACGTCATTTCGCTCTCCGATCATTCTCGCCTCACGATGTCCGTAACCCCTGACGACGTGCGCCACGTGGCCGAGTTGGCCCGCCTCTCCTTTTCCGATGAGGAGGAGCAACGGATGGCCGATGAGTTGGGCCAGATCCTCGACTACGTCGAAACGCTCGATGAACTGGACACCTCAGGGGTCTCGCCCATGTCGCACGTGCTGGACGTGACCAACGTGGTGCGGCCCGATCAGGTCGCGTCCCGGATCGACCGGGCGGACGCCCTGGAGCTGGCCCCGGACACCGACGGCCCCCACGTTCGGGTGCCGAAGGTCGTGGAGTAGGCGCGCTAGCGGCCGCGGGACGGGGCGTCGTAGACGTCGAACCCCCGGGATCGAAGGTAGTCGTACGTGGGGGCAAACTCCTCCCGGAGGTGGTGTTCCACCGCCGGGGGCAGGGCCTCGGGCTCCGCCGTGCCGAGCACGCGCAGCAGGGCAAGCTTCGCCTGTCGAGCCACGGGGTTTTGGAGCATCCACTGGTATGCGCCGGGCCAGTGCGTCTTGATCGGCTGCACGAGGGTGCGGTACACCCACCGGAAGGCGGGGCTCCCCGTTGGGTTTTCCGGGGAGGTGCTGGCGTCAGGGAAGGGGGGCGTAGGAAGATCGAGGAACGAGCACAGGTCCGCCCACAGCCGTTCCGGGGCGTCCTTGCCCGCCTCCAGACTCACAATGCGGAACTGGTCGTCGCCGAAGCGCTCCGCAAACGCCGGCAGGGTCTCCTCGTAGTGGCTGTCGCGGTACAGGCCGGGAGGGCGCCCCTCTAGGGCCTCCGCGAGCGATTCGTGCTCCCCCACGATGCCGAGCTGTTTGTGGAAGCGGTACTGGGAGAGGAGGCGCTGGATGGGGTCCCGCACGATGGCGAGCAGCTGGGCCTCCGGGTTGTATGCGTGAATGTCGTCGGCCACCTGCGCCTCCTGGTAGTAGGTGACGGTGGCTTCGCCGAAGTAGCGGTACGACTGCTCGAACGGGAAATGATCGTGGTACGCGTTGAGAGAGCCAGGCCCCTCGCGGTCCGAGCCGAAGAAGTAGAGCTCCTTCACGTCCGACATGTAGATGTCGGGATGCTGGGAGAGGAGGTAGTACAGCCAGCTCGTCCCGGCCTTGTTGACGCCGATGATGAAGAGGTTGACGCGGGGCACGGGGGCGGTGGGGATGTACGGGCGGATGCGGGGCGCGCAATCGCCTGCGGAACAGCGATTTCCGGGGCCTGTTTCGGGGCGCGGAATGGCCCAGGCGCCCCTTCTCCACCGATCCTCACCGAATCCGTTCCGGACACATGGACCTTGCATCTGCCTTCCAGGAGGCCCTCGACGACGCCGACGTGATGCTCCGACGGGGGGCACCGCGGGCCCCGGCGCGGGGCGAGACGCCGGAGCGCCTCGCGTTTGGGACGGTGGTGCGCGCCGCGCCGGTCGAGGCGGGCGGCGAACTGGTCGTCCTCAACTGGAAGAAGAAAGAGATCGCCGCGACGGTCCCCATCCTGCCGCGCGAGCCGTCGGTCGACGACGACCCGAACCCGCGAGGAAATACGCGGGGATGTCGCGGCATCCGGTGGCACAACGGAGAGCTCATTGCGGCCTCGTACCACACCCTGGAGCGCTACGATGCGTCTCTCCACCGGAGGGGAGCCCTGAGCGACGGGTTGATGGTGGGGCTCCACGAGATCGAGACGACGGCGGAGGGGACCGTGTGGGTCACGTCCACGGCCATCGACGCCGCGGTAGAGTACGACCTTACGACCGGGGAGCAGGTGCGCGCACTCTGGCCGCGGGAGCACCCACAGCTCCAGGACGCCCTGGGGCTGGAGCCGCTTGCCCTCGACAAGTCGGCGGACAACCGGTTGCGATTTTTGGGGCCGACGGCCTCAAACGAGGACAGCCACCTCCACCTGAACGCCGTGGCCCCGCACGACGATCGAGTGTTCGGGCTGTGCAACGCCCACGCCGCGATCGTCGACCTGAGCCGCGGAGAGGTTGTGGTGCAGGACGAGGCCCTGCAGGGCGGGCACAACCTGCACATTACGCCCGGCGGGACGGCCCTGACGAACGACACGTACGGGCGGGCCGTCTGCGTCTTCGATCTCGCCCGGGGGGAACGAGTCCGCACCATTGACCTCACGCGGTACGAGTGGGTGCGCGCCCGCATCCGCCCCCACATTCCGTCGTACTGGAGAGAGGAGGTGGCGCGCAAGGCCGGATGGAAGGCAGACTCGATCGCCCGTCCGCTCTTCGTCCGCGGACTGACCCGCCACCAGGAGCACCTTTTCGTTGGGGTTTCGCCCGCCTCGATCCTGCAGGTCGACTGGACGACCGGCGAGCTGGTCGATGCCTACTGCTACTCGACCGACGTGCGCGTTTGTGTGCACGGGCTGGAGGTGATGGGTTGAGCCTGCCGGGCCCCTACTTCGTGGGGCGCACCTGTGTCCACAGGGCCCGAAGGATCGACCGGTCGCGCGCAGGGAGGCCCAGCGTCACGAGCAACGCGCCGTACGCGAGGAGCAGCACAGGAATGCCCACGGCCCAGCGCGTTGGCCCGATCAGATAGAGGGAAAGCGCCCACGCGAGCCCGCCCGTCGCCGCCGTGGCGGCCGCCACCTTCCACAGGGGCCACCGGAAGGGCTGAATCGACTCGTAGTACCAGAGGCCCAGGAGTTCCACCGCATTCCCCAGGGCCTGCGTGAGGCCGGTGGCGATCGCGGCCCCTACGGCGCCGTACCACTGGATCAGCACCCAGTTGAGGACCAGGTTGAGGACAGCCATCGCCGTGTTCACGACAAACACGAAGTCCTGGTGGTCGGACATCTGGAGCATTTGGCCGACGGAGCCGACGCCGGCCACCACGAGGTAGGCGACCGAGAGGATGCGGAGCAGGGGGGCGCCCGACCGAAACTCCGCTCCCCAGATCGACATGATGTCCGGCGCAAAGGCCACGAAGATGATCGCCGCCGGGAGGGTCGTCACGAGAATCCAGCGCACCGTGTCGGCGTAGAGCCGGCGCAGGGCCTCCACCCGTCCGTTGTGGTACAGGTCCGAGATGACGGGAGAGAAGGCCGCGGTGACCGCGAAGAGGACGAAGCGCATTTGCACCGACAGGCTGGCCGCGGCCTGGTACGCCCCCACAGCCTCGGCGGTGCTGAGCATGCCCAGCATGAGGCGGTCGGCGTACGTCATGCCGATGCTGGCGAGGGTGACCCCGATGATGGGGAGGGAGAAGCGCAGGAGCGGCCGAATCTCATAGTCCGGGGCGAGCCGAGAGGCCAGGGGCGGGAAGAGCCGATACACGGCGTATACGCCCGCCCCGGCGGCCAGGACGGTAGAGGCGAGAAACGCGTACAGGGCTGCGGTGAAGCCTTGGCCGAGGGCCAGCAGGCCGCCGACCCCCACCAGGAAGAGGGCGGGCTGCAGAATCGAGTCCAGCAGCACGTCGACCTGCATCTGGCTCAGCGCCCGTGCCATCCGGGACGCCAGGTAGGTAAGCACGTAAAAGGGCAGCCCGCAGGCAAAGACCGCGATGATCCACGCCATGTCCGGATCGGTGAAGACGGTGGTGGCCAGCCAGGAGGAGGACAGGAAGAGGACGAGGCCGATCAGGGCCGCCGCCCCGACCCCCAGCCCGCCCGCCGCCAGAAAGATGCCTTTCACGCGGGCCGTGTCCCCCCGCTCGTAGCTCGGCGCCGCAAACCGCACAATGCCGTTCTGCAGCCCGAGCGTGGCCACGGACTGGGCCAGCCGGAGCACCGTGAGCCCCAGGCTGTACAATCCGAACAGCGCCTGCCCAAAGCCGCGCGCCAGCACCAACTGCAACGCAAACCCCACCACCTTGCCGATCATGGACCCGGAAAAGACCGACGTCGACCCTTTCAGGATGCGCTCCGTGTAGTCGATCGGAGAGGAGGCCCCCTGGTCGGGGCCGTTCGCGGGGGACGCGTCGGGATCCGGCCCGGTCGTGTCGGGAGAACGCTCAGCGGGAGGCATCCGGGAGGGGGACGGTGACGAAAGACGCGACACCCCAATGGTATTGGATGGGGCCGGCGATGTTGGCGGATTCCCGGTGATCTCTGGCGATCGGCTGGCCTGAGGCCTGACGACCCCGTCCTCACGCGCAGACCACTCGCCCGACTGCTTCCGTTTCGTGCTCGATGCTCTCCGTTCTGCCGTCAACCGACGCTACCTCAAGGTTCGCCAGCAGTACCGGCACGCGCAGGCCCTGTGGGCCGATGTGCGAACGGAGGACGGGGCGCTGCCGGTGCCCCGCTTCGTCTTGTTCGGGCGGGGCCGATCGGGCACCACGGCGCTCATCAGCATGCTCGACGACGTGCCCACCCTCGACTGCGAAGGGGAGGTGCTCCACGACTGGGTTCCGTTTCCCGAGCGGCACGTACGGGGGCGCTGTGCCCGCTCGCCGGGGCCGGGCTATGGGTGCAAGATTCTAAGCTACCAGATCCGCGACGTCCAGACGCGTCTGGACCGGCCCGCGTCCTTTCTCCGCCGCCTTCACGAACAGCATGGGGTTCGGATTCTGTACCTGCGCCGCACCAATTTGCTGCGCCACGCCCTGTCCAACATCCGCGCGCGACGGGAGCAGTTTCATCGGAAAAAGGGCGAAGACCCGGCGCAGCGACGAGCCCTGCGGGTCGACCCCGACAATGTGCTGGCCTGGATGCGCAGTAGTGAAGCGCTGAAGGAGTATGAGGAACGGCTCCTGGAAGGCGTTCCGCACCTTTCCCTGACGTACGAGCAGCACCTTCGCGACGCCGAGCAGCATCAGCCGACGGTCGACACCGTGTGCTCGTTCCTAGGGGTGGCGTCGGCGGCGGTGGAGAGCAGCTACGAAAAAGTTGCGCCCCCATCGCCCCGCGACGGCGTGGCCAATTACGACGCGTTGGCTCAGCGGCTTCGGGAGACCCCGTACGCCTCGTATCTCGACTGACTGACGGTGGGGGCGGCGGTGGAACAGCGAAAAAGAACCGTCCGTTGCGCCTGCTGTCTGCGATCGGCGAAATCTGCACGCCGAGTGCGCCGCGCCGTTTTCGAAGAGCTTCTGTCTTCCATGACCTTTCCGCGCTCCACCGCACGCCCCAATCAGGCCCCCACCGTGTGGGGCAACTGGTCGTCGACCGCCCGCCACGGCCTCTGCATTGGGTTTTTGCTGTTGGTGACGGCGGCGTTCTTTTCGCCCGCCCTGTTCGAGGGCAAAGGGATTCATGGAACCGATGTCGTAAGCTGGCGGGCGAACGCGGAGGTTCTCTTGGACTACCAGGAGCGAACCGGTGAGCGGGCGCTGTGGGCGCCGAACACCTTCGGCGGCATGCCGGCCTACATGATCACCTACAAGATGGTGGTGCCGCAGCTCGACACGGTGATCAACGCGGCGCGATCGGTCGCGTGGCCGGCGTCGCACTTCTTCGTGCTCTTGGCGAGCATGTACCTGCTGGTCTTCTATCTCACCCGCAACCACTTGTCGGGGCTTCTCTCGGCGGTCGCGTTCGGCTTTACCACGTACATTCCCATCATTTTGGCAGTGGGCCACAGTACCAAGTTCGTGGCCCTGGCCTTTGCGCCGCTCGTGGTGCTCGCCTTTGCCTATACGCTCCGCAACCCGTCGGTGCTCGGGGGGCTGTTTTTTGCCGCGGCCCTGGCACTGAACCTGCGCGCGAAGCATCCGCAGATTACGTACTACGTGCTCATGCTGCTCCTCGCCTGGTGGGTCGTGGAGGTGGTGTGGGCGTGGCGCAACGACGACTGGGCCCCGATTGGAAAGGCGACCGGCTGGCTGGGGCTAGGCACCGGGCTCGCGCTGCTCATGGTGGCACACCCCTACCTCGCCATCTACGAGTACAAGCAGTTTTCCGTCCGTGGGGCCGAGGCGGCCGCCGGCGGCGGGGGCGGGGGCGGCATGGCGTGGCAGAAGGCCATGCAGTGGAGCCAAGGACCGAAGGAGCTCTTCACGCTGGTAATGGCGAAGGCCTTTGGGGGCGGGGGGCAGACGTACTGGGGACCCAAGACCTTCACCGAAGGCCCGCACTACATCGGCGGCGTCGTCGTTGCGCTCGCCGGGCTCGCCCTGTGGCGCGTGCGGAGCCGTCTGGTGTGGGGGCTCGGCGCGGGGGTGCTGGCGACGATCCTGTTTTCGCTCGGAAAGTACGCGACGTGGGTGAACTGGCCCATGTTCGAGTACTTTCCCTTCTTTAACTCCTTCCGCGCCCCGGAGACGTGGCTTAGCGTGAGTGCCTTCGGGCTGGCCCTGCTGGCGGGCGTGGGGCTCGACCACGTGCTGCGGCAGCGCCCCGAGCGCTCGCGGGGACGGCCGGCCGGGGACGGGGGGCGTCCGCTCCTGTATGCCTTCGGGGCCGTCCTGGGGCTCGTCCTCCTGTTTCGCGTGGCGCCCGACCTGTTCTTTGAGTTCGAGGGGCCGAACGAGCGCCAGCGCCTGGAGCGAGCCGTTCAGCAGCAGCGGCCCGACCTGTCCATCGAGAGCCCGCAGGTGCAGCAGTTCATCCAGAAGCGGATTCAGCAACAAAAGCAGGAGCGACGCGCCGCCTTCACCTCCAGCGCCACACGCACGCTCCTGGCCGTAGGCGCCGCCCTGTTTCTGCTGTGGCTCTACCGGCGCGAGACAATTCCGGCCTGGGCGGCGGGCGGCCTGGTCGTCCTCATTGTGACGATTGACCTCTGGGGGGTGGACCGGCAGTACCTGGGAGGCGATCGCTTCTCGCAGCAGCCCGATGCAGAGGCGCAGATCCAGACCTTTGGGGTCGACCGCTTCCTGAAGAAGAAAGTGGACGAAGCCGGGAGCCCCGGGCACTTCCGAGTGCTGCCGCTCCAACACCCCGCGGGAGGGAGCCCCATGAGCAACGCCATGCCGTCGTATCACTACCAGTCGGCCGGGGGGTACCACGCGGCCAAACTGCAGCGGTACCAGAACTTTATCGATCACGTGCTGCAGCTGGGCCAGGGCGTCCCGAACGAGACGGGCCTCGACCTGATCAATGCCCGCTACGTGGTGGCGCGCCAGCAGTTGCCCGGCACCGAAGTGGTCTATCAGGGCGGGCAGCAGGGCTTTATGGTGCTCGAAAACCCGGACGCCGTGCCGCGAGGGTTCCTCGTTGGACAGACGGAGGTGGTTGAAGAACCGGAGGCCACCTGGGAGCGGCTCCGAAGCCCCTCGTTTGCGCCGGACAGCGTGGCGCTGCTGCCCGAGGCGCTCGATCAGCCCGTGACGCCCCTCGACAGCAATAGCACCACGTCGGTGCGCCTCGACTCCTACGAGCCCCCCGAGATTTCGTGGACGGTGGAGACGGACGCCCCGCGCCTCTTCGTCGCAAGCGAGGTATACTACCCGGTGGGGTGGAACGCGTACCTCGACGGCGAGCAGGTGCCCATCCACCGCGTCGATTACCTCCTTCGCGGCGTGCACGTCCCGGCGGGCGAACACACGCTCACCATGCGCTTTGAGCCGTCGGCCGACCGCTACGGCATCTGGGTGGCGGGCCTCAGCACGTTCGGCGTCTACGGGGGCATCCTGCTGATTCTCGGGCAGGCCTACCGCCGCCGTCGGGAGGGCGTGCCCGATGCGCCGTCCGACGACGAGTAATGTCGGTTCCGCTCTGACTGTCTCTTCCGTTCGTGCTCATGCCCCGCGCCCTGCTCGTTGCCTACTACATGCCGCCGGCCGGGGGCCCGGCCGTGCAGCGCATCCTGCAGTTCGTCGAGCATCTGCGGGCGGAGGGATGGGCCCTGGAGGTGCTGACGGTGCGGGACGGGGCGTATCCGAACCGGGACCCCGCGCTCTGCGAGGCCGTCCCGTCGGATGTGCGGGTGCACCGGACGCGGTCGCTCGATCCGTACGCCATCTACCAGGCCCTCACGGGGAAGGAGGAAGAGGACCTTCCGACCGGCTCGATGACGCCCGAGGAGTCGTCCTGGACGGAGCAC
The DNA here is from genome assembly GCA_002894665.1 of Salinivenus iranica. GTDB lineage: Bacteria > Bacteroidota > Rhodothermia > Rhodothermales > Salinibacteraceae > Salinibacter > Salinibacter iranicus. Next base: position 5,425 of record NCRB01000067.1, on the reverse strand, counting down.
CTGGCCCGCTGGGTGCGGGCGAACGTGTTTGTGCCCGATGCGCGGGTGGGATGGTGGCCGTTTGCCGTATGGCGCGGACGGCAGCTTCTGAACACCGGGCGGTTCGACGCGCTAATCACGAGTGGGGCCCCCCATTCCGTCCACCTCACGGGGGCTCCCTTGCGCCGCTGGACGGGCACGCCGTGGGTGGCGGACCTGCACGATCCGTGGACCGACATTAGCTACTACGACGACCTGCCGCACACGCGGTGGGCCCGCCGGCTCGACGCGGCCCTGGAGCGGAGCGTCCTGCGCCGGGCGGACGCCGTAACGACCGTGAGCCCCTCCTGGGCCGATCTCTTTGCCCACAAGGCCGAAAACGACTACCACGTCGTCGAAAACGGGTTTGACGCCGCCGACTTTGAGAACCTGCACGAAGCACCGGACCCGGATGCCTTTGTGCTCGCCCACGTAGGCAAGCTCTACGCGAGTCGCAATCCGACGGGGCTCTGGGATGCGCTCGCCGCCCTTCGATCGGAGGGAGCAATTCCCGCGCTCCGCCTCCGACTGGTGGGCACCGTCGATCCGGCGGTGCGCCAGAGCCTCCGGTCGCGCGACCTGCTGCCCATTGTGGAAGAGGTAGGCTTCGTGCCGCACCACGAGGCGCTCCGTCACATGGCCCGGAGCACGCTTCTCCTGCTCGTCATTGAGCCGTTCGCCCAGGCGGAGGGCATGATCACGAGCAAGCTGTACGAGTACCTAGCGAGCGGGCGGCCCGTGCTCGGGGTGGGGCCGCCCGCGGGCGACGCGAACGCCCTCCTTCGTCGTCACGACGCCGGTGAGATCGTGCGGCGGGACGACGCGACGCGACTGCGCGAGGTGGTCCGGGCGCATTACGCGGCCTGGTCACAACGGGCGCCGCGGCAGGGGGCGTCCCTCGACGCGCTTCGGGAGCACACCCGTCGCCACCAGGCCCACCGCATGGCTCGGGTCCTCAACCAGGTCGACGGGCGGGCGACGGCAGGGCCCGCCGATTCTTCTCCTGCGCTCGACTAATTGCTGCCCATGTTGCCGAACTTTCTGCTTATTGGCACGGCGAAGGCGGGCACCACCTCGCTCTACCACTACCTCCGCCAGCACCCCGACGTCTTTATGCCGGCGGTGAAGGAGCCGCGCTTCTTTGCGTACCTCGACGCCCCGCCGCCCATGAAGGGGCCGGGCGATCGGGCGTCCAACGAGGCGGCGGGCGCCGTCTACACGATGGCCGACTACCGTGCGCTTTTCGACGCTGTGGAGGGGGAGCAGGCGGTTGGGGAGGCCTCGGTCAACTACCTGTACAGCCCCACAGCCCCCGAGCGCATCCACGAACACCTCCCGGATGTGCAGCTGATTGCGGTCCTCCGGAACCCCATCGAACGGGCATACTCGCACTACCTCCACCTCCTGAGTGCGGGACGCGAGCCGCTCCGCGACTTCGACGCGGCCCTCGAGGCCGAGGAGGACCGACGACAAAAAGGGTGGGAATGGTCGTGGCACTACACCCGCATGGGCTTCTACCACGAACAGCTGACGCGGTACCTGGAGCACTTTGATCGGGACCAGCTTGCCGTCTACCTGTTCGACGACTTCACGGAGGACAATGTGGGCGTCACGCAGGACATCTACCGGCGCCTGGGAGTGGACGACGACGTGGTGCCGACCCGCACTCTGGCCCACGAGAAAACCGGCGAGCCGATCAGCGAACAGTTTCAGCGGTTCCTGTTGAATCCGGACCACCCGATCCGCAAGGCCGCGCGCTACGTGGTGCCGGAGGCAGTGCGGACGCAGGGCGTGAAGCTGCTCAAAAACCTGAATCTCTCGAAGCCGCACATGGATCCGTCGGTCCGGTCCGACCTCGCGCGCCTCTACGCGGACGAAGTCCGGCGGCTTGAGGACCTCCTCGGGCGCGACCTGTCGCACTGGTTGGAGGGAGAGTCGCCTCGCTAATCCATCGATCCTCACAGAGGTTCTGTCCCCGTGGATGTACTTGCCTGGCCGGCGTTCGACAACAAGACCGGGAATCCGTATACGCACCTGCTGTACCGGGCGGTGGAGAGGCTGGGCCCGCGGGTCCACGAGTTTGCGCCGCGAACCGCCCTGCGCGGGGGGCACGACTTGTGGCACGTCCACTGGCCGGACGACTTTCTCAGTCAGCCCTCGCTCCCCCGTGCGGTCGGGTACGTGGCGGCCGAGCTGGTGCTGATGGCGCTGGCCCGACAGCGGGGGGCCCGGCTCGTGTGGACCATCCACGACCTGGGGCCGCACGAATCGCCGCACCCGTGGCTGGAGCGGGTGTTCTGGCCGCTCTTTCTGCCGATGGTCGACGGCTACATTACGCTGAGCGAACATGCCCGGGCGGCCGCCCGCCGTCGGTTTCCGCGGCTGTCGAGCGTTCCGGACGCGGTGGTTCCGCACGGGCACTACCGCCCCGCCTACCCCGATCCGGTCCCGCAGCCCGAGGCGCGCCAGCGGCTGGGCCTGTCCCAGGACGCCCCCGTCGTCGCCTACGTCGGGCGGATCCGGCCCTACAAAAACGTTGAGCGCCTCGTCCAGACCTTCCGGGACGTGACGGACAAGGCGGCCCGCCTGCTGGTGACGGGAAATCCCGTGAGCGCGGAGTTGGAGGGGCGGATCGAGCGCGCCGCGGCGGGCAGCGACCGCGTGCGGCTCGACCTGCGCTTCGTGCCGGACGAGGAGATGCCGACGGTGCTTGGAGCGGCCGATCTGGTGGCGCTTCCGTACGACGATATTATGCATTCCGGGAGTGCCCTGCTCGCCCTGTCGTTCGATCGGCCCGTCCTCGTTCCGGAGGCCGGGGCGATGCGGGAGTTGCGGGCGGACGTGGGCCCCGAGTGGGTTCACACCTACGATGGGTCCTTGACGGCCGCGGCCCTGGAAGGGGCCCTTCAGGAGGTGCGGGCTGCGTCGCGGTCCGGGCGGGCACCGCTCGACCACCGTTCCTGGGAGCCCCTGGCGCGTCAAACCGTGGCGCTCTATGAACGGGTGCTCTCGGCGTAGCCCGCCGCTCGCTTCTCTTTTTAATCGGGAGGCTTCGTTATGCGCGCTCCGATTTTCGTCGTGGGAATGCCGCGGTCGGGGACGACCCTGCTCAGTGCCCTCCTGGACGCGCATTCTCGCATCGCCATCACGCCCGAGACCCACTTCTACACGCGTTGCGGAGGGGGGCGGCAGGGGGCGACGGCCGTGGACGTGTGGGAATGCCTCCGCCAGCAGCCGGGCGTGCGGGACATGGACCTGACCGACGAGGAGGTGGAGCGCCTCTGGGTACGGGTGCGGTCGGCGGCCCGGCCCGTCCCGTCAGATCTCCTTCGCGCCCTCGGCACCACGTACGCGGAACGGACGGGGGCCGATGCGTGGGGCGAAAAAACCCCGGACCACCTGGCGCACGTGCCGACCCTCCTGCGCGACTTTCCGCGGGCGGGGGTCCTCTCCATCGTCCGCGACCCGCGCGACGTGTGGCTCTCGCTGCGCGGCATGCCGTGGAATGAGGACTCGCTCCCCGAGGCGGCGTGGACCTGGCGCCGCTACGCGCAAAAAAGCACCCGATGGCAGGAGACCTTTCCGGACCGGGTCCGGGAGGTCCGGTACGAGGATCTGCTGGACGGGCCCGCCGACATCCTGCGCGAGGTGACGGCGTGGCTCGGCGTGTCGTTCGAGGAGCGGATGCTTCGGTTTCATGAACGGGACGAGGGACCGGCCGATACGGCGCGCGAGCCGTGGAAGGCGAAGACGCACCGGCCCATCGACCCGTCCAACAAGGAAAAGTGGCGCACGCAGATGCCGGAGGCCGAGCGCGCCGTGGTGGAGTGGCTCGCCGGGCCGCCCCTCCGGGCGCACGGGTATCCGCGGCCGCCACTCACGGTCGATGGGACGTTCGTTCGGGGGCTGGGGCAGGTTTTTCTGCGCACCGCCCGCACGGTGGGCGCGCGGTGGGGGCGGCGCCTCCGCACCCCGCGACGGGCCCCCGACGACCACACCCCGGAGTGGATGCATCGGCAGGCGGGAGAGGAGGAGAGATAAGGGCGGGGCGGAGGCGCGGCGCCGAAACCCTTGCCTCGGGCCCATCGTGAAATCGCTCGCTTTTCGGTCTTTCCCTAACTGCCGCGTGCCGTGGCCGACGCCGACTCGCAAGTTCCAATCTTTCTGGAGCGCATCCGGGGCCTCTTTCGGTCGTCCGACGACGAGCGCCGCGGAGACTCGCACAGCGGCCTCGCGATTACGGTCTGCGTGCTGCTCTCGGTTGTGCTTTGGCTGTCGCTCACCCTGCAGGAGCGTCGCACGGTGAGCCTCAACTTCCCGGTCGAGGAGCCGACGCTCTCCGACGACCGGGCGTTTGTGGAACGGCCCCCCACCACCGTCACGGCGCGGGTGCAGGGCAGCGGCATGGAGCTGTTGCGGCTCCTCTTCAACCCGCCGAACGTGCAGATCGAGGCCGACGACGAGCCCGTGGACGTGGAGGAGGCCATCCAGCTGTCGCAGGGGGCGGACATGCAGATTGAGAGCGTCGCGCCTCGCACCATCCGCGTGGCCACGGAGCCGCGGATTGAGCGGCGCGTGCCGGTGGCCTCGCGCGTCTCGATTCAACCGGCCTCGGCGTACGAGCTGATCGACGAGCCGACGCTCCGGCCCGACTCCGTGACCGTGACGGGCGCCGAGTCGGTGGTTGGGCAGCTGCGGGCCTGGCCCACCCAGGCGCGTGAGATCACCGAGCTGCGCGACACGGTGCAAACGACCGTCCCACTCGCCGATACGCTCCAGCGACTGGTGTCTCGTGTCGAGGACCGGGTGACCCTCATTGCGCGGGCCGGGCGATTTGCCGAGGGCACGCGGGAGGTGCAGGTGGAGGTGACGGGCATTCCGTCCAGCCAGGAAGTGGTGGCCCTCCAGCCCTCGACCGTGCGCATCCGATACCGGGTGCTGTTTGAACAGCTGTTTCAGTCTCAGCGCGCGTCCGGGTTTTTCGCGACGGTGTCGTACAGTCAAATCCGCTCGGACACCACCGGCTACGTGGAGCCTCGGATTCAGGTGCCGTCGGGGCTCGAAATTCGCGACCCAGAGCCGGTCCCTCCGCGACTGCGGTATTACACCTCGCTTTCCAGCGACTAGGACGGGACGGGGCGGAGGCACGGCCGGGCGGCACGGCGCAGAACGACCGGGCGCCTGGTGTGTAGGGAAGGACCTTGCCGGGGAGAGCGGGAGGCCCCATCGTGTCTTTTGTACCACGTGACCCGAGACCGTTCAATGATCAACCTGGCCTTCGCTGTGCTCTGCAGTGTCGGGATTGGCATGGTGTTCAAGCACGCGGGGCGGCTTGGGCTGGATCGGACGGCCCTGCTCACGGTCAATTACGCGGCGGCGGTGGCGGTGGGCGGGGTCCTGATGAGTG
>NCRB01000066.1 GCA_002894665.1 Salinivenus iranica | reverse complement strand
GGAGCGGAGCGACCGAGTGCTCTCCGGGGTGCGCTCGAAGCGACCTGCCTCAGGGATTTTGAGTTCGCTCATACCTGTAAACACAAAGTTGACGGCGTACTCAGACTGTTTCCCAACCCACCCAATCCACCCATGCGTTTTCCGTCCCGCAGCCTCGTCGCCTTCGTAGCGTGCGGCCTTCTCCTGGCCCTCGCCGCCCCGCTCGCCACGGCCCAATCGCAGGCCACCGTGGGCGCGGCGGCCCCCGACTTCACCCTGCAGGCCGCCGACGGCACCACGCACAGCCTGTCCGACTTCGAAGGCCAGTACGTCGTGCTGGAATGGCTCAACTTCGGCTGCCCGTACGTGGCCCAGCACTACGGCAGCGGCCACATGCAGGAGCTCCAGCAGACCTACACGGAGCAGGACGTCGTGTGGCTCTCTGTCGTCTCCTCCGCCGAGGGCAAGCAGGGCTACTACCCGCCCGAGGAGATGGTGGAGCAGAAGAACGAGCACAACGGCCAGATGGCCGCCATCCTCATGGACCCCGACGGCACGGTGGGCCAGACCTACGGGGCGCGCACCACGCCGCACATGTATGTCGTGAACCCCGAGGGAGAGCTCATCTACAAGGGGGGCATCGACGACTGGGCGACCGCCGACACGGACTCGAGCGTGCCCTCGGCGGAATACATCACCCAGACGGCCACAAACTACGTGGAGACGTCGCTCGGCCAGGCGATGAACGGCGAGCCGGTGGACCCGCAGACGGCCCAGCCCTACGGCTGCTCCGTGAAGTACGCCAACTAAGCGCCAATTTGCGGAGACCCCATTCGGTATAGCCATCCGGCCCGTCGGCTCGTGTGCCCGGCGGGCCGGACGTCTGGGACGCCGGCTGTGGGAGGACTACGGGTCGGGGGTTCCCCTGTCCAGGTCGATGAAGTCGGGTTGTTCCTCCGGAATCGTCCACAGGAAGAGCCGATTGCCGTCCACCTCGATCGTGGTGTCGGGCTGCCATTCGTCCATATCGAAGTCGTGCGATACGACGCGCGTCCCCGGCTCCAGCTCGCGGAAGAGTTTTGCTCGCAGCTTCAGGTTGACGGACGGGAGGAGGTAGAGGGTCACGACAGTCGCGTCGCTCAGGTCGGCCTCAAAAAGATCCCCTTCCCGAACGTCCACGAGGTCGGTCACCCCGGCCTTTTCGGCGTTCGCGCGGGCCTCCTTCACCAGCTCCGGCCGGATTTCGATGCCCACGGCGCGGGCCCCGTACGTGCGGGCCGCGGTGATGGGGAAGCGCCCATCGCCACTGCCGAGGTCGTAGACCACGTCGTCTTCGGTGACGTTGGCCAGGGCCAGCATCGAGTCGACCACCGGCTGCGGCGACTCGACAAAGGGCACGTCGGCCTCCGAGTCGGAGGGGGCCACCTCCAGCTCGGGCAGCGAGGTGGTGGCGGTGTCCACCGAGGCCTCCTGGGAGCTGGAATCGCGTTCCTGGGCGCACCCGACGAGCGGGGCGACCAGAAGCAACAGGGCAACCGTGAGCGTGGGGAGGCGGAGGGAGGAGCGCATCGCGGAGAGGGAGGGACGGGGCGAAGAAGACGAGAACGGCCTCGCCGGGCGAGAAAACGAACCTGACTGCACAACAACCGGGGCGGCGCAATTGGTTCCCCGGCCCGGCCCCGCCCGCACCCCGTCCCGCCGGTCCGGGGCCGCCGATGTCATTCATCGGCGTCACATGCAACTCGTCGGGTCGTCGGCGTCAGGGGTGACGATCACGGCACGACCGTGCGCTTCGTCGAACGCCGGGAATCTCTCGTCTGTCGCTCGCATGCAGCCTAGGGCGCAAATCATCGAATGACTGCCAAGTCTGCATGTCTTTCTCGTTTGGTGTTGCACGTCGAGAGGGGGGCATGTCCGTTGGGTTGTGGGGTGTGCTTGTGGGAGTGCTCCTCGGAGGTGGGGGGCAGGCGCCCGCGCAGGCGCAGTCGTCCGAGTCGGGGACCGTGCAGGGGCGCGTCGTTGATGGAGAGACCGAGGAGCCGCTGGGAGGGGCGACGGTGGCCCTGTGGCGGGAGGCCGAGGGCGATTCGACCCTCGTGGCGGGCACCACGACCGGGGCGGACGGCCGGTTTACGGTTGAGGCCGAGGCCGGGGCCTACACCCTTCGCCTCAGCTACGTCGGATACACCGACCGGCGCATCGAGGGCGTGACGCCGGCGCCGGACGGAAACACCCTGGGCACCCTCGTGCTGGCCCCGGAGACGGAGCAGGTGGGGGAGGTGGAGGTGACGGCCGACCGCCCCGCGGCCCGACTGGAAACGGACCGGACCGTCTACAACACGCGGGCCCGGGCCATCAGCGCCGGGGGCTCGGCCGAGACGGTGTTGTCCAACCTTCCGTCGATTCGGGTTGACACGGACGGCAGCATCAGCTACCGCGGCAACGAGAGTGTGTCCATCTACATCAACGGCGACCCGGCCTCCCTCTCGGGCGAGTCGCTGCTCAGCTACCTGCGCAGCCTGCCGGCGGATGCGATTCAGCAGATCGAGATCATTCCGAACCCGTCGGCCAAGTACGAACCGGAGGGCACGGCGGGCATCATCAACGTGGTGCTCCGGCGCGACGTGAATGCCGGGTGGGGCGGGGGCTTTACGCTGAACGGGCAGGCCAATGCCAACGCCCGCTACGGCGGCAGCGGCTCGGGGAACCTGAGCTACCAGGCCGGGGGCTGGCGGTTCGTGGGGACCTACTCGCACGATCGGGAGGGGGAGGAGGACACGGACACCCGCTTCGTCCGGCGCTTCAACGGCGGGGCCGACGACACCGAAATCACGCAGGACGGCTTCGAGGAAGAAACCGAGCGCTCCCACTCCGTCAACACGCAGCTCGACTACAGCCCCACGGACAACACGACCGTCGGCCTCGAGACAACCCTGAGTGTCCGGCGCGACGAGGCGACTGGCCGCAACGACACGTACTTTACGGGCGCGGTCGACTCCACAAACGCTCGTCTTGTCAACGAAGACTCCGGGGATGAGACCCTCGATGGGCGCCTTTCGTTCGACCACGACTTTGCGGACGACCACGCCCTGGAGACGGAGCTGAGCTACGATCGCGACTTCGAGACGGAGGACGGGCAGTACAGCAACTACGCCATGGGAAATGTCGACGGGACGCCGCGGTCGACGGAGGCCGAAACGGTCAACGAGGACGAGCAGGACGGCGCCCTCGAAGTCGACTACACGCGCCCGCTCGGGTCGCTCTCGTTGGACACCGGCTACAAGGGCACGTACCGGCGCCTCGAAAGCGATCAGACCTACGTGGAACGAGGGACCTCGGAACGGCGCGACTTCACCTTCGACGAGCAGATCCACGCCGTCTACGGGATTCTGAGCCGAGAGCTGGGCACTTTCTCGGTCGAGACGGGCCTGCGGGCCGAGGCGGTGCAGACGGACATCAATCCGGTGGGCGACCCGGCGGTCGAAAGCTCCTACACCAGCCTCTATCCGAGCGCGTTTCTGACCTACGAGCCCACCGAGCGCCAGCAGCTTCGCCTCTCGTACAGCAAGCGCGTCGACCGGCCCAACCTCTGGGACATCAACCCGATCGAGGACAACGAGAATCCGGCGTTCATTGAGCGCGGAAATCCCACTCTCGATCCGGAGTACATCCATTCCTTCGAGCTCACGGGCACGCAGCGGTGGGACGTGGCCTCGGTGACGGTGACGCCGTACGTGCGCCGCACGGTGAATGAGATTGAGGAGATCGAGACGGAAGAAGTGATTGACGGGCAGACCGTGACGGTGCGCCAGGCACGCAACTTCTCCTCCAGCACCTCCTACGGCACGGAGCTCATCACCACCGTCAACGTCGGAGAGCGTCTGGAGGGCACGCTGGGCGGCAACTTTTACCGCTCCGTGACGGATGGCTCGAACCTGACGACGGACCTGAGCAACGACGCGCTCACCTTCTCGGGGCGCCTCAACGTGCGCGCCCAACTGCGCGACGGGCTCAACCTGGAGTTCAGCCAGTACTACCGCCCGGCCCAGGACATCCCCGGCGGGCGCATGGACCGCATCACGAGCACCGAGACGGCCCTCCAGCAGCAACTCTTCTCGGGCAACGGCAGCCTCACGCTCCGCGTGGAGGACGTCTTCAACGCGACGGACTTCAACGTGCAGCGTCGGACCGAGGACTTCTACCAGGAGACGACCTCGCAGTGGGGCGCGCGGGAGGTGTCGCTCTCGTTCCAGTACACGTTCGGCGGCGGAGAGCAGGAGGACCGCGGCGGACGCCGTCGGGACTACGACTGATGCACGAACGGAGCGGGGCGGTCAGTCGCTCACGTACACGGAAAACCCGTCCGCTTCGGGCGTGACGAGGACCTTCTCGCGGTGCTTCGTCTGGAGGCGGCGGCCCACGGCGTCGGGCTGGATGGGATACTCGCGGTGGCCGCGGTCGATGAGAACGACGAGCTGGAAGGAGCGGGGGCGTCCGTACTGCAGCACGGCGTCGAGGGCGGCGCGGGCGGTGCGCCCGGTGAACACCACGTCGACGATGAGCACCACGTCGCGGTCGGTCACGTCCAGGTCGTGCGGCGGGGCCTCGGGGGGAGCCACGTCGGGCCGGTCGTCGCGGAAGGGGGTGACGTCGAGCGGGTAGGCCATGTGGGCCGACTCGTCAATCGTGTTCACCTCGTCGGCCATGGCGCGGGCAATCGGGACCCCGCTCTGCTCGATGCCAAACAGGGCGATGGAGCCGGCGCCCTGGTTGTGCTCCACGATCTCGTAGGCCAGGCGACAGAGCGTGCGGCGCACCCGCTTCGGCGATAGGATCCGGGTCTGGGACATGGGACGGAAGCGTGTGGGGAGGGGCGGACGGGGCTACGTGAACGGGGCGAAGCGCTCGGCGGCGGGCGGCGCGCCAATCTCAATGCCGAGCTGATCGAGGAAGTTGCGCATGACGGCGGCCCGGCGCTCGGCCTCCTCGCGGCCGGCCTCGGTTTGCATCGTCTCGGGCAGGCGGAGCAGCTTTTCAAAAAAGTGGTCCACCGCGTAGGTGTCGTCGTCTGGGGAGCGGTCGGCGCAGAAGGGGTCGTCGGGATCGTAGAGTGCGTGGTCGAGGCTGCCACCGACCATGAAGCAGCGTGCGATGCCCACGGCGCCGAGGGCGTCGAGCCGATCGGCGTCCTGCACGACCTTGGCTTCGAGGGTGTCGGGGGAGACGTCGCCCGAGTAGCTGTGGGCGGCAATGGCGTGCTCGATGTCGGGGTGCCACGGCGCCGGGTAGTCGACCTCGGACAGGAAGTCGAGGGCGGCCTCGGCTGCGAGCACTGATGCCTCCGACCGGCGCGGATGGTCCTTCGGAACGACCACGCAGTCGTGCAGCCACGCGGCGGGGACGACGACCTCCGGCGCCGCGTCCGTTTCGCCCATCAGGCGGCGGGCGTTGGCCACCACGCGCTCGATGTGGGCGCGGTCGTGGGCCGCGTCGGTCGCGGCCTGTCGTCGAAGGAACGCCGCGAAGCGGGCTTCCCAGTCGGGCCAGGACGAAATCGGGGGGCGGTCGGGCATGGGACGGATCGAGACGGCACAACGCATCGGCTGTGCAACCTACAAACTTCGGTCGCCAACGCAAAGGGGGAGCGGTGCGGAGGGGACGCAAAATCCGGGGGGATTCGAAAACCCGCGCCCCGTTCCGCGTATGACCCGTTCCGTTCTCTTGCACTCTGCCTGCCGGTTCGCTTATGGAAATACAACCCGTTCGCACCGACGCCGACTGGGACGCCGCCCGCACAATTCGCACCCGCGTCTTTCTCGACGAGCAGGACTGCCCGCCGGACGAGGAGTGGGACGGACACGACCAGACCAGCCGGCACGTGGTGGGCCGCGTCGACGGCACGGCGGTCGCCACGGCGCGCTGGCGCACCGTGCCCCACGACGAGGACATCGTCGCCAAGCTGGAACGCTTTGCCGTGCTGCCCGCGCATCGGGGGCAGGGGTACGGGGCGAAGCTGGTGGCGTACGTGGTCGACGACGCCCGGCAGGCCGGATTCGACACGTTTTTGGTGCACGCGCAGGCCCACCTGGAGGACTGGTACGCCGCGCACGGCTTCGCGTCGACCGGCCGTCGGTTCGAGGAGGTGGGCATCCCCCACGTGGAGATGATCCGGGACGACGGATGACGCGTGGGCACAAAAAAACTGCCGCCCCGGCTGGGCCGAGGCGGCAGTGCAGTTGCGTCAAATGGACCGGAATGGACCGGAGGGGGCTACTCGTAGAAGCCCGCCGTCACCACGTCCGGGTTGGCGCGGACCGTCGCCCCCTGAAGGAGCTCGTCCAGCTCCGCGTTGAAGGCGTCGCGCTGGCGCTCCTGCATCATCTGCTGCCGGGCCTTCGTGGTATCCATCGGCTCGCCGGGGTTGGTGAGGCGAATCACGTGGAAGCCGAAGCGGGTGCGGACGGGCTCCGGGGCCACGTCGCCCGAGTCGGAGAGAGCAAACGCGGCCTCCGCGAAGGGATCGACCATCTGTTCGCGCGTGAAGAAGCCGAGGTCGCCCCCCTGCTCCGCCGACGGGCCCTCGCTGTGGCGGCGGGCCAGGTCCGAAAAGTCAACGCCGGCCTCGGCGCTGTCGATGAGGGCCGCGGCGGCCGACCGGGCCGAGTCGACGGACGTCTGCGAAGCGTCCTGCCCGACACGGAGAAGGATGTGCTGGGCCTTGATGCGGCGGTTTTCTTTGCTGTAGGCCTCCACCTCCTCCGCGGACGGGGACTCGGCGGACTCGGCCATCTGCTGCTGGAGCTGCTGGGCCTGCATCTGCGTGGCAATGTAGTTGCGGAGCGAGTCCATGGTCATGCCACTCTGGGCCAGCTGCTTTTTCAGCGTCTCTTGGTCCGGGTAGCGCTGCGTAATTTTCTGGAAGCGGGCCTCCACCTGAGCGGAATCGACCGAGATGTCCTCGGCCTGGGCCTGGCCCCGGATCATGTGCTGGCCGGCCACGCTCCGCACGAGGTTGCGGTGAATGGCCTGGACGGTGTCGGGGGACTGCTCCTGCGGAGACATCTGGCCGAGGCGCTGCTGCGCCTGCCGGTTGTACTGCTGGGCCGACAGGGTGTCCGTCCCGTACTCCGACGAGACAACCAGGGCGACCGACGTATCGGACACGGCGTCGCCGATCGTGTACGGCACGGAATCGCCGTCCGACGAGCCCCCGCCGTTCCCGCAGCCGGCAAGCAGCAGGGCGCCGGCGAGCAGGGACAGCACGAGACACGAGGACGAACGACCGAGAAGACGAGACATGTGCATGGGCGTTGGGAAATCGAGGCAGCAGTGAGACGAACGGACGCGACGTTCTACGCAGCAGCGGGCGCGCTCCACCCGCCGTGTGTTGAGCCGTGAAAACCGATGCGTGCACGCCATGTGCCCCCAGGTGTTTCCCTTTTCGAAACGAAAACCCCGTTCAGCCGCTTCGCTCAGGTCTGCCAGCGGCCCAGGCCCGGTTGACTCGGGGGCGTTTCGCAGCGGTTGGAATTTCGGTGAACGGGAAACCTAGCGGGAGGCCCTATGTAGGCGTGTACTGCGAACGACGTGACTCGCCGCGTTCGTCTAGCCTGGTCTAGGACGCCGGCCTCTCACGCCGGTAACACGGGTTCAAATCCCGTACGCGGTACATACTGGACGACTTTTTAGAGGCGCCGGCTTGCCCTCCTCCCTCCCCCCAGCCGGCGTCTCTTTTTTTGTTTGGGACAGATTTTTGTTTGGGGCAGAGAGTCGGTGGCGAGGGGGGAGGGGCGCCCCGAGGGCGCCGTGTCGCCGACCCGTTCCCCGTTTACTCCGAGCGCAGCGTGAAGGTGCCGCTGTACGTTTCGAAGCGAAGGCGCGGCCCGCCCCCGCGCAGCGTCGCGCGGATGCCGTCGTCAAGCTGTTCAATCTCTACCGGCAGGTCCGTGTCGAGGGCGTCCTCGTCGGTTTCGATGACGGCCCCGGCGTCCGACGGCAGCGTCACGGCGATCTCCCCCGAGTAGCTATCGAACGCGCAGTCGTCGGTGAGGGCGGCGAACGTGAGGGTGGCCGCGCCCGAGTAGGTGTCGAACGTCGCGGAGCCGGCAAGGGAGTCGACCTGCACGTCTCCCGAATAGGTGTCTCCCGAGAGGCGCCCGTCGAGCCGGGCGATCTGCGCATCGCCGGAGTAGGTGTCGATGTTCAGGCCCCCCGTCACGTGCTTCGCTTGCAGGTCGCCCGAGTATCCGTTGAACGTGAGGGGCGCGGTCAGGACGGGCACCGCCGCGTCGGCGCTGTAAAGGTCCAGGTCGAGCGCCGCGGTCCGTGGCATCCGGACGGTGTAGTACGTGTCGGGGCGGGCGCTGGAGTTCTGGAAGAGCGTGACGCCGAAGAGGGTGAGGCCGCCGGAGAGCTCGTCGAAATCGCTCTCAATCCGCAGGCGGTCGCCGCGTTTGTCGAAGCGAATCGCCGTGTTGTCGACGTGCGCCTGCTTTTCTCCTTCAAGTCGGACCTCAACCGCCACGCGGGATTCATCCCAGGTCTCAACATCGACGCGGCCCGAGTAGGTGTCGAGCTCAACGCGGCCGTCGGGCGCGAGGTCGAAGGTGCGGGTAACGGTGCGCTGGGCCTGGGCGTGCGCCTCCGAGGCGGAGAGAAAAGCGAGGATGAGGAACAGGGTGGAGAAGCGAGACATGGCGTGAGCAACAGCTGGACAAACGAACAGCGCGGTCGTGCCCACAAGGGACAGGAGCATCCGCGAGATGGTTGCAGGCCGGGGCCCGCAAGCGCCAGGCATAAGAAAAAGCGGCGGCCCCGGGCTGGGGGACCGCCGCTTGCTGTTCGGGGCTGTGGTGGACGGGACGGGCTACTCGTCCGCCTCGTCTCCGTCGGGCTCGCCGTTGGGCCGGATCGATTTCAGGCCCTCCAAATTCTCGGGGTTGAGGACGTTGTCGACGAGGCCGTAGTTTTTGGCCTCCTCCGCGCTCATCCAGTAGTTGCGGTCGGCGTCGTCCTCGATCTGGTCGATGTCCTTGCCGGTGTGCAACGCCAGGATTTCGTAGAGGCGCTTCTTGAGCCACATGATTTCCTTGGCCTGAATCTCGATGTCGGAGGCCTGGCCCTCGGCCCCGCCCATCGGCTGGTGGATCATGACGCGTGAATTGGGGAGGCAGGCGCGGCGCTCGTCCTCGCCCGCGGCCAGGAGCACCGAGCCCATTGACGCGGCTAAGCCCACGCAGATGGTGGCGACCGGGGCGTTGACGTACTGCATCGTGTCGTACACCCCGAGGCCGCTGTAAATCACGCCGCCCGGCGAGTTGATGTAGAGGTTGATGTCCTTCTCGGAGCTCTCGCTCTCCAGGTACAGCAGCTGTGCGACCGTCAGGTTCGCGATCTGGTCGTTGATCGGCGTGCCGATGAAGACGATGCGCTCCTTCAGAAGTCGGCTGAAGATGTCGTAGGCCCGCTCGCCCCGGGTGGTCTGCTCCACCACCATCGGCACGAGGCCCGACATGGGCTGGTCGCCCATCCCGCCCTGGTAGATGTCGCGCGGGAGCGACGTCAGGCTCTTGCTGAACTTAATGAAGTCGTCGGTATCGGCCATATTGGCGCGGAAAATCGGTACGGAAGACAACGGGACGTGCCGGTCGAATCACACCCTCCGGCCGGGGGAATGGTTCCCCCTGGGGCCTACGGCGTAACGGCCTGGCGCGACTGTCGCTGTTGCTGCATCTCCTCCTCGAATTCCTCGCGGCTCTTGGGCTGCACGTCGAAGCGCTCCAGCAGCAGATCGTACACCTTGTCGCTCAGGATCTGCTGCTTCACGCGACCCATCATCTGGGGCATCTGGCGGTAGAACTGCTCGATCTGCTCGACGCTCACCGAGTCGTCGCCCTCGGCCTGTTCCTCGAAGAAGGCCTGGATGTCCTCGTCGGTCACCTCGATGCCTTCCTCCTCCACGATTTTGTCGCGGATGAGCATCCAGCGGCCCTGGTTTTCGGCGTCGCGGCGGTTGCGCTGGCGGAAGTGCTCCTCGTCGAAGTCGTTGGGCAGCTCGCCATCGTTCTCCTGCTTCACCTGGTTGACGAACGAGTCGAGGTAGCTCTCGATGACCGACTCGGGGACGGGCACGGGGTGCAGCTCCAGCATCTTGTCGATGATCTCGCCCTGCACCATCTCGCGGGCACGGTCCTCCCAGGCCGCCTCCAGGCGCTCGCGAATGTGGGCGCGGAAGGCGTCGGGGTCGTCAAACTCGCCCTCCGTCACGCGCTCCACGAACGCCGCGTCGATCGGCGGCAGGTCGCGCTTCTTCACGTCGTTGACCGTCACCTCGTAGAGGCGGTCCTCCTCGTCGTGGTCGTGATCGTGGCCGCCGGGGCCGTGGTCGTGCTCGTGTAGGTCCTGCGGCAACTCCACGCGGAAGGTGTCGCCGGTCGTCTTGCCGATCAGGGCCTCGCGCAGCTCCTCCTTCAGGCGCTCGTCGTCGAGGAAGAACGTGAGGTCCTCGTCCTTGTCCCCAATGATGGGCGTGTCGGTCTGCGGGTCGATGCGCTGCAGGTCGATGTTGACGAAGTCCGTCTCGCCGGCCGGCTCGTCCTCCATCGGCAGCAGGTCGGCCTCTTCGGTGCGGAGGCGTTCGACCTCGTCCTCCACGTCCTCGTCGGTCACCTCGTGTTCGAGCTTTGAGATCTGCTCGGAGGACACGTCCTGCAGGTCGATCTCGGGCCGAACGCCAAAGCGGATGGTGGCCCGCAGGTCGCCGTCGAGCTCGTAGTCGAGCGACGTCATTTCGGGCTGGCCGAGCGGGTCTACCTCGCCGCCTTCCTCAATCTCGTCCTCAAAAATTTCCTGCACGAGCTCCTGCGCCACGCGGACGCCGATGGCCTCGCCGTGCATCTTTTTGACGAGGCCGAGGGGGGCCTTCCCCTTGCGGAACCCCTCCACGTCCATCTGCTTGCGCTGCTCCTTGAGGGCATCGTTCAGTTTGGGCTCTACGTCCTCGGCCGTGGCGTGGATCTCCAGTTCGTACTCGACCGGGGAGGCTTTCGATAGGGTGGTTTCCATAGAGGGCAAAGGGTTGCTGGGCGAAGGCACACGCGGCGCTGCGGCGTCCCGACAGACGGGCCACCGAGCAGAGAACGACACAATCAAATGCACGAGCGCGCGAGAAGATCGACTGCCGCCCGCCCGTTGGCCGTCTGAGTGCCGTACGAGCCGCAAATCCCACGTGAAAAGAGCCCGACGGCCTCTATTCGCCAGGGGGCGGGCCTCGGTGGGGGTCAGTTGAACCGCGTGGGGGACAGCGGAGAGAGGGTGAAGGACGGCTCGTCCCCCTCCACCATCTCGGCCACGAGTTGGCCCGTGACGGGGGACATCGACACGCCCATCATGCCGTGGCCCGTGGCGACGACGAGGTTGTCGAGCGACGGCACCCGCCCGATGATCGGGAGTCCGTCGGGCGTGCAGGGCCGGAAGCCGGCCCACACGTCTTCCTGCTCCGGGGCGTCGGGGGTCACGTGCGGGACGTACCGGGCCGCCTCCCGCAGAATCGGCGTGGCCCGCCGCGTGTCCACCGACCCGTCGAACCCGGCCAGCTCCAGGGTGCCCGCACACCGCAACTGCCCGTTCATCGGGGTCACTGCCACCTTGGTTTCGCTCAGCACGTATGGTCGCTCGGGCGTCTCCGCGGGGTCCGCGTAGGTGACGCTGTAGCCCTTGGCGGGCTGGACGGGGAGGTCGAGTCCGAGCTTCTGGGCCAGCGGGGCCGACCAGGCGCCCGCGGCGAGGATGACCTCGTCGGCCGTCCACGCCTGCCGCGGCGTCCGCACGGTTCGGATGCGCCCGTTGTGCCGCTCAAAGCCCGTGACGGCCGTTCCGGGGCGCAGCACGCCGCCTGCCGCTTCGATCCGCGCCTGGAGGGCCGACAGGAGCTGAACTGGATTCAGCAGGGCGTCCTGAGGGTAGTACACGCCGCCCCGGGCCTCCGAAGGGCCGTTGGGCAGCACGTCGTCCAGCTCGGCCCGATTTAGCACGCGCACGTCGAGGCCCGCCGCCTTGGCCTGTTGTGCCGTTTTGAGGTCCTTCTGGCGCCCGGCCTCAGTGCGGTGCACGACCACCGACCCGCTCGCCCGAAAGCTGAAGTCGTCGAAGGCATCGGCGGCCGCCCACTCCTCGTAGCGGGCTCGTCCGCGCAGGTTGAGGTCGCGAAGAATGGGGCTTGCGTGCGCCACGTGGGCCTCCGTGCAGTGCGACCAGAAGGCCCACAGCCACTGGAGCAGGGCGGGGTCGAGGCGGGGCTTGATGCGGAAGGGGCTCTCCCGGTCGAGGAGCCACCACAGGCCCTGGGCCACGACGCCGGGGGCCGCGAGCGGAATGAGGTAGCGCGGTGCCACGAGGCCGGCGTTGCCCCACGAGGCGCCCGCCCCGGCGCACTTCCGTTCGAGAATTGTGACCGACCGTCCGCGGGTGAGCAGGGCGTGCGCCGTGGCGAGGCCGACGACACCGCCCCCAATGACGAGAACGTCAGCGTGCTTGGCCATGGGCCGTCGGGTGGTCGGGTGGGACGGGGAGCGCGTTGGGGGAGGGATGGGCTTCAACAGGCCCCTCCTCGATGTCAGACGCGCGTACGAACAGTGCCCGGTGGGGTTTTCGGGGACGAGCAGGAGTTACGGGCGGCTCTTCTGTTCCCCGGGGGTTCCTGTTACCAGCGGCGCATCGTGTGGATTGGTAGGGCAGGGCGGGATTGCTCCGTCGTCAAGTGGCTGGATCAACGCCGGATGAGTTGAATGGGCCGCGTGAAAACGCCCATCGGTTGACCGAAAGAACGCTTTCTTATGGAAAGGAAAGGGTTGGTCTACCGAGTGAGGTGTTCAGGGAGATTTTCATGCTTGATTTTAGGTTATCATTGTTGAGTATGAAGAGTCAATTCGCATAAAATCCTCAGCTGAGGCCCCTACACTTCTCTCAGCTAAAATTATCCATGTCATGCAACGAGCGTATTCCCTACTTCCGTATCTGTTTGTCTTTTTTTGCTTTTCCTTGCTACCCTCTTCTGGCTTGGGACAGGATCTTCCGGGGGGGGGCGAAGAGGCGACCCGCTTAGATGAACAAGGGAATCCGATTCCTACTCCGGCTTCGGTTCAGGCGGTGCCGGGCGAAGTGATTGTGCGGTTCCGGTCGAGGACCATTCGTTTCCCCCCGGACCGAGAACGGATTCAGGTTTCTGCTCGAGATGAACGGATGAAAGAGGTCATCTCGAATCGAGAGCTCCGCCAGATGCTGAGTACGGTAGGTGTGGATGCACTGCGGAAGGTTTTTCCCTCTTTCACTGCACAGGATACGACTCGTACGCTCAAAAACGGACGTGAGGTGCACGTCCCAGACCTCTCGCAAACCGTTGTTCTTGAAGCGTCAGAACGGGCGGATCCGTCGTCTCTGTCGGATCAGTTCTCCAGGCGCGAAGACGTATTATACGCGGAGCCCAACCACAGATACAGTACAGATGTTGAGCCGTCCGAGGGACGATTCCTTCCTGATCTCACTCAGGGAGCGCCTTTCACCCCTAATGACCCACTCTATAACGACCAGTGGTCGCTGGAGAAGCCGGACGACGAAGATATTGATGCGGAGGCGGCCTGGGATACCCAGACGGGATCGTATGGCGTGAAGATTGGGATTCTGGACTCCGGCGTCGATTACCAACATCCGGACCTCGGAAACGGATTGGGACCCGCCGAGAAAATCAGTGGTGGGTACGACTACTTCGCCGACGACAACGACCCGATGGACGAAAATTACCACGGAACGCACGTTGCCGGAATCGCAGGAGCCCTTACTAATAACACGAACAGCAATGGGCAATCGGAGGGGGTCGCCGGCGTGGCCGGGGGCAACGGGTATGATGCGGCATCGGCCACGGGAAACAAGGGGGCACAGTTGTATGCCTTTCGGATTGGGGGACCGGCGGGAGGGGTCAGTGCCGCCGCGGCCGCCCAGGCAATCGTCGAAGCGGCGGACTCTCCTTACAACGGCGGGTACGACGTGGATGTGCTTAACAACAGCTGGGGCGGAGGTGACTACAACGAAACCGTTCGCAGTGCACTGAACCACGCCGCGTTGCTCAAGAGCGTCTTCGTCGCCTCGAAGGGAAACGGGAATACGGATGATCTCCACTTCCCGTCCGACTACGATGATGACTGGGTGATTTCGGTAGGCGCCACAAATAAGGAAGGGGATCGGGCGGAGAATCCCGATCCCGGATGGGGAGCAGAAAAAGGAAGCAACTACGGAAACGGAATAGACTTAGTGGCCCCCGGGACGGCCATCGTTTCGACGATGCCGACCTCCAGAACCTCGTTCATGATCCAGACAGGATTGCCCCCCGACTACGGGGGAGGAGAAAGTTTTTCGGGGCCTCCAATTAGCGGCACTTCTTTTGCAGCCCCGCACGTTGCTGGAGCGGCGGCTCTGCTACTGAGTGAGGCGGAGGAGCAAGGACTCTCCCTTCACCCTGAAGATGTGGAGCAGTTACTTAAGGTCTCCGCTGAATTCAGAGACGACTACACAAAGAAAAAGTACGGAGAGGGACGGCTGAATGCGGACCGAGCCCTTCAGCGGCTGCACGCACCCTGGTCATTCGATCAGGCGGCGGCGACCGGGGGCTCTTCTATCACCAGCACCGACAAAAACACGAGAACTGTCTTCGACAGCGGGGCGGAGGATCTCGATGGGGGAACTTATGCAATGAAACGGTACGCCGTGGAACGAACCGTTTCCCTTCCCAATAGCTACTCCGAAATTCCTGACGTGTGGTGTAGAGGTGCCAATGCCTCGACCGGATGGTCACGTGCAAACCCGAAGTACCAGACTGGATACTGCCATGTAGTCTCTGCCGACTACACCTCGGCCACTCTCCGTTCCTATGTCTTCGAGGTCTGGACGATAAATGGACAGTACCTGGGCTGGTATCCTTCCAAGCCAGCGAATGTGACCTTTGCGTACTCTGTTTCTGGCAAGACAGGGCCTCCTCCCCTGGAAGCCACCCTCTCTGGCCCGTCGTCCCTTAGCAGCGGTCAGACCGGCACCTGGACTGCCAATGTGAGCGGCGGACAGGGCTCCACCTCCTACGTCTGGGAGTACCGCCCCCTCGGCTCTTTCTCCTGGCAGAGCAAATACTGCACAGGCGAAAGCTGCTCT
>NCRB01000065.1 GCA_002894665.1 Salinivenus iranica | reverse complement strand
CGCTTCGCTGGACCCAGAGAGATTCACTCTGAAAGTACTTCCTCCCTCTGGTCAGGGCGCTTCGACGTTCTCCTCCCTCCGGTCGTCGGTCGCTCAGAATGACTCTCGAATAAATGTATTTCTGCGTATCTACTTAGTCCAACGACAGGAAGCGCGCGTTGACCGCCACGATCACCGTGCTGAGGCTCATGAGCACGGCGCCGAAGGCCGGACTCAGCAGAATGCCCGCCGTGGCGAGCACGCCCGCCGCCAGCGGAATGGCGACCACGTTGTAGCCGGTGGCCCACCACAGATTCTGCACCATCTTGCGGTACGTGGCCTGCGCCAGGCGAATGACGTCGACCGCGTCGCGCGGGTCGCTCTCTACCAGTACGATGTCCGCGGTCTCTACCGCCACGTCCGTCCCGGCGCCGATAGCAATCCCCACGTCGGCGGTGGCGAGGGCCGGCGCGTCGTTCACGCCGTCGCCGGTCATCGCCACGATCCGCCCCTCCGCCTGCAATGCCTTGATCACATCGCTTTTCTCGTCTGGGAGCACCTCGGCGATCACGCGGTCCACGCCCAGTTCGTCGGCCACCCAGTGCGCGACCCGCTCGTTGTCGCCCGTGAGCATCACCACGTCGATGCCGAGATCGTGAAGTGTGTCGATGGCTTCGCGGGACTCCTCGCGGATGACATCGGCCAGGGCCAGTGCACCGAGCGCCACGCCGTCGCGAACGACGTAGACGACAGTTTTGCCCTGGTTTTGGAGCGACTGCGCATCGTGCTCGGGCAGGTCCGTCTCATCCGCGGCGGCCCCCGGACTCAGTACGCGCACCTCCGTGCCCTCCACCGTAGCGCGCACGCCCTTGCCCGTGATCGCCTCGAAGTCGGCGGCATCCGGCACGTCCAGCCCGCCGTCCGCCGCCTCCCGGAGGATGCCCGCCGCAATTGGATGTTCGCTGTGCTGCTCCACGGCCGCCGCCAGGCGGAGCACGTCCGCCTCCGCGTTGCCCTCAAAGACGAGCACGTCGGTGACGCCAAAGCGTCCTTCCGTGAGCGTCCCGGTCTTGTCGAACACGACCGTGTCGAGGGTGCGCGCCTGCTCGAACGCGCCCCGGTCGCGGATCAGCAGCCCACGCTGCGCCCCCAGGCCGGTGCTGACGGACACCACGAGCGGGATGGCGAGGCCCAGGGCGTGCGGGCAGGTGATTACCATGACCGTCACGGCCCGCTCCAGGCTGAAGACGAAGGTCTCGTCGAGCGCGGCGTACCACGTCCCAAATGTCAGCACCCCCGCCGTGAGCGCGATGAGCGTGAGCCAGTAGGCCGCCCGGTCCGCCAGGTTCTGCGTGCGGCTCCGCGACGCCTGCGCCTCGCGGACGAGCCCGATGACCTGGTTCAGATAGCTGCTCTCGCCCGTCTTCTCGACCGCCACGACGAGCGAGCCTGTGCCGTTGACCGCCCCCGCAATCACGTCGTCGCCTTCGGCTTTCTCCACGGGCACACTCTCGCCGGTGAGCATGCTCTCGTTGACGCTCGACCGCCCCTCCACCACCGTCCCGTCCGCCGGGATCTTCTCGCTGGATTTGACGCGCACCCGATCGCCGGGCGCCAGGTCGGCAATCGGAACCTCTTCGGTCTCCCCGTCCTCGGTGAGGCGATGCGCCGTGTTCGGCATGAGGCGCGCGAGCTCCTCCAGCGCCCGGCTCGCCCCCATCACCGACCGCATCTCGATCCAGTGCCCCACCAGCATCAGGTCGATGAGCGTGGCCGTCTCCCAGAAGAACATCTGCCCCGGCACGCCGAGGGCCACCGCGGCGCTGTAGGCGTAGGCGACGGTGATGGCGAACGCGACGAGCGTCATCATGCCCGGCGTTCGGTCCCGGAGTTCCTCGACCAGGCCCGTCAAAAAGGGCCATCCGCCGTAGCCGTAAACAAAGGTCGAGAGCGCGAGGAGCACCATCGTGTCGCCCGCAAAGCCCAGGGCCTCGCCCAGGCCCAGCCACTGCTGGATCATCGGGCTGAGGGCGAGGATGGGCACGGTCGCCGCCAGGCTCACGAAGAAGCGGCGGCGGTAGTCCGTCACCATCTCGGCGTGGTGCTCGTGAGGGTCGTGTCCGTCCGCGTGCTCCTCGGAGCCGTCGTGGGACGGGGCGCCGTCGGAATCGTCGGTTGGGCTGTGGTCGTGGGACATCGGAGGAGAACGTCAGACGATAAGACGACACGAGAAGGTCACTCGGCGGAGGGACGGGCGGTGACCACCATCATCCCCCACACACCGTCAAACCGGTAGCGGAACGCATCGGGGACCTCGAACGAGGTGCGTCCCAGTAGGGTCATAAGCTCGGCCCGCGTGTAGCAGGTCTCGTACGCCGGGTCCAGGTACTGGAGCACTCGGTCCATCAGTTGGCACGTCCAGAAGTCGCGGCACCAGTCCAGAAGCACGAGCCGCCCCTCCGGGCCCAGCACGCGGCGCAGCTCTCCCAGCACCTGCTCCGGGTGGGTAAAGTAGTGAAACGTATTGGCGCACACGACCACGTCGAACGTGTCGTTCGCATACGGAAGGTCGTGGGCGTCGGACTGCTCGACGTGCGCATTTGGTTCATCGGTAAGCTTCTGTCGAGCCCGTTCGACCATCTTCGGCGCCAGGTCTACCCCGGTCAGCTCGGCCCCTGGCGTTCCCGTCGCAATGCGTGACAGCAGTTCGCCCGTCCCACAGGCAACATCGAGCACGTGCTCGCCCGACCGCACGGCGGCCGCTTGCTGCGCGACCGGGAGCGTGTGGTTCATGTAGCGGGCCCAGAGCAGATCGTAGATCCGCGCCCAGGCGTCGTACTGATCGGCGACCGAGCGATCCTGCCGGGAGTGTTCCGAGAGGGCAGACATCGTAGACCTGTAGTCGGATGCGGACGTCGTGGAAAGCGTACACGGCAATTCCTATTGATTCTCGGCGACAATCACAGCCCCCTTCATTCCAACCCCGGTGTGCGGCGTGCACTCGTACATGTAGGCGCCCGGCGCGTCGAACGTGTGCCGAAACTCGGCCCCGGCCTCGTCGCGGAGCGACGTGCTCACGTCCGCATTGAGAAAGGCCACGTCGTGGAGCCCCCCTTGGCCCGTCCAGCGCCACCGCACCGTCGTCCCCGGATCTACGCGAACCGCCGCCGGGGCGTACCGGAACCCGTCCCCCGCTCCCACCTCCACGACGACCTCGTCCACGCCCGTCCGATCCACGATGGACTCCGCACCACGGGCACTCTGGAGCCAGCGCCGTATCTCCTCACTGAGACCCGTCCCCTCAAACGCTCCGTCATCGGCATCCCCGGAGACCGTCGCCTCTCCGTGCATCGCCGCTCGCATGCTCCCATGCATCGTTCGGCACAGCCGGCGCATCTGCTCCGCATCCATTCGCGAGTCCCCAGCCCCCTCCCCATTTGTGGATCCCATGCTCCCGTGCATCATTCCCATGCGGCCGCCCATCAGGCCCCGGTGAGCGGGGGTCGCCGACGTGTCGGCGGAGGTCCCCATGCCCATCATGGACCGCATTGACTGGTGCATGCCCGCCATCGTCCCCATCATGGCCCGGCATCGCTGAAGACCAGTCTCGCCCTCAAAGTCGCCCTCGGCCGTGGGTTGCGTCCGTCCCTGCATGTGCCCGTGTCCCCTCACGCCGTCTCCGTGTTCCGTCGTCATCATTCCAAACGGGAGGGCCCCGGTAGCGCTCATTCGCCCCCCCTGCCACGCGAGGACGAGAAGAATCCCGACGCCGAGAACCAGGAGAAGACGGGTCGTGGTGCTCCACGTTTGTGTGCTCATGTCCACCGTGTTGATTGGAAGAAAAGGGGGATGTTCTCTCGCTACCTCCAGATGCGGACGCCGAAGACGAAAGCGCCGCTGCTGGCATGCGCACCGGCCAGGTCGGCGGTTTCGCCGAAGGTCCAGTGGTGATCGTAGCCGATGTACGGGGCAACCTTCCGATGTACCTCGTAGCGGAGGCGTGCCCCCAGCCCGAGGTCATTCACGCCCGTCCCCACGCCCCACTCCGGCACGTCCTGCAGGGCCGCGCTCGTCTCCAGCTCGGACTCCAGAATCAACCGCTGCGTGAAGAGCACGTGGTAGGACGCCGCAAGCCCGGCCGAGACGTTCCCCTCATGGCTGACGTAGAGGGTAGGCTCGACCTCGAACCGGTACGGGGCCAGCCCCTGCAGGCCCACGGCAAGATGCCCGCGGGTCTGCCCCCCTGCGCCCCAGCGCCGGTCCACGCGCGCTCCCGCCACTACATCGAAGTACGGGCTGATGAGCCGACCGTAGAGCGCCTCGACCTCGGCCTCGCCCTCTCGGTGAAGGGTCGACTGCTCGCCTTCGGCGCGAAGCCAGAGCCGATTCACGTCGCCGCCGACCCAGCTGGTGACTTCTCCCTCCACCGGCTGGTCGGCAGGTTCAGGGACGTATTCGAGCTTGTGGAAGAGGATGTAGGCGTGGGGCGTGTCGTCCATGGTCTGGGCGTGGGCGGATTGGGCCGGGAGCCCGACCAGAAGCGCAGTCGCCACAAGGAGCTCAAAGGCGTATTTGAGAATTCGCATCGGTATTTTGCGTCGCTGTAGGGGGTCATGACCATGCATCTTCCGCAATGATGCCCCTTTTGTCTTGATACAAAAGGGGCTGAAAAGATCAAGGCTTTGAAGAAATCGGCTGAGACCTCTCGTCCCTCCACTGAAATTCGGCAAACTCCCGCCCAAGGGCGGTCGGACAAGCCGAATTTCGATCGTTTCGGTCCTCGGGGCTCCGTGACGCCGATTTCTTCAAGGCCGATACGCGACCTCATCAAACGCGTGCAGTATTATTCAGGAGCGGGTATTAGGCCGGAAGATCGTAGTAGAATTCCTCGTCGCTGTCGGGCGCCGGTTCGACGTAGACGACGCGGGCCATGCCCGCATCCATGTGGTAGAGGATGTGGCAGTGAAAGAACCACGGGCCCTCCTCGTGGCCGTCGATCAGGAAGGAGACCCGCTCGGCGGGCTTCACGGTGAGGGTGTCGACGAGGGGCGCGCGCGCTCCGTGCCCATTCTCCAGCTCCATGAACTGCCCGTGCAGGTGCATCGGGTGGTTCATCATGGTGTCGTTCACCAGGGTGAGTCGCACCCGTTCGTCGTGCGCGATCCGGATGGGGGCGGCATCCGAAAACTCCACCCCGTTGATGCCCCACATGAAGCGCTCCATATTGCCGGTCAGGTGCAGCTCGATCTCGCGATCCGGCGCCCGGAACGCGTCCTTCTCGTCCGCCGCCTTGAGCTGGTCGTAGGTGAGCACCCGGCGGCCGTCGTCGCCCAGGCCGATGCCCGGCTCGTGCAGCCGCGAGCGCGTCGTCATAGGCAGGCCGGCCTCGCCAGGACCGTGGGTGTCGTCCGGGTCGTGCATAACCGGCGCCGGGAGTGTGCCCGGCGGACGAAGCCCCCCCGCGTCCCCGGACGCCATGTTTCCCTCCATGCCCCCCGACATGTCGCCGTGGTCCATCTCGTCGTGATCCATCCCCTCCATCGCGCCCTCTTCCATCTCGCCATCGTCCATGCTACCCATGCCCATCGCGGCCATCGTAAGAGTCGGGCGCTCGCGACGGTCGGGAATCGGCGCTTCCATGCCGTCGCGTGGGGCGAGCGTCCCGCGGGCGTACCCGCTCCGATCGATGGCCTCGGCAAAAACCGTGTGCGCCCGCTCCTCGGACGGCTCCACAATCACGTCGACCCGCTCGGCCGGACCAATGCGAAACTCGTCGGTCGGCACCGGCTCCACATTCTGCCCGCTCACCTGCACCACATCCATCTCCAGCCCCGGCACGCGCACGTCAAAGATGGACGCCGCGCTCGCGTTGATCACGCGCAGACGGACGCTCTCCCCCGGATTGAACCGGCCCGTCCAGTTTGCGCCCGGCGCCTGGCCGTTCATGAGATAGGTGTACGTGGCCCCCGTCACGTCGGAGATGTCGGTGGGACTCATCCGCATCCGGCCCCAGCGAAGGCGATTCTTGAGGGTGTTCCAGAAGCCATTTTCCGACACGTCCGACCAGAACTCCCCGACGGTCCGCTGCTGGAAGTTGTAGTAGTGCCCCTCCTTCTTCAGGTTGGCCAGTACCCGGTACGGATTCTCAAACGTCCAGTCCGAGAGGACGACCACGTGCTCTCGGTCTGAGGCGTGCGGCTGCTCACCCGCGGGGTCGATTATGAGCGGGCCGTAGTGGCCGAGCTGCTCCTGCAGGCCGGAGTGGCTGTGGTACCAGTAGGTGCCGTACTGGCGAACCTTGAAGGGACCCGCCTCGAAGGTTTCTCCGGGCGGCACACCGGGGTAGTTCACCTGGGGCACGCCGTCGAACCGGTTGGGGAGCAGGAGCCCGTGCCAGTGGATCGAGGTCTCCTCGTCCAGCTTGTTGTGGTAGCGGAGCACGGCCTCCTCGCCCTCCTGCAGGCGAATCAGCGGGCCGGGCACGGTGCCGTTCATCGTGATGGCCGTCGCGCGCTCGCCGGCCACCTCGAAGGGCGTCTTTTCGATCGTGAGGTCGTACTCGACGCGATTGCCCACACGGCGCGTCGGCTCCAATGCGGTGAGTCCGCCCTGGGCCGCAGGACCGCCTCCACGCGCCCAGCCGGGCAGGAGGGTCTGTGCCCCCATCAGGGCGGCGAAGGCCCCGGCGCTGCGCAAAAAGTCGCGTCGGTCGACGGAAGCCGGAACGGACTCGGACGGCGCCGGGGCGCCCGATGGTGCTACATTCGAGGTCGATACAGGGGAGGTGTCGTCAACAGGCATAGACGTCGGGGTAGTGCGGATGGGGAGTCCGATTCAGTTGGGGCAGAGAGGGCCCCACCGGGACCGAACGCGCGATCCCGAACGGAGGGGTACGACGAACCGACGCGCCGAGTGCGATACTCCGTACGCCGGTCCCTCCGCCCTACTCACTCACGCCACACGCCGACGCGGACGTGACGACGAACGGCGCGATCGACGGTGCGCCGCGACAACTCGATTGATGTGTTGCTTGCGGATGCAGACGGACGCGTGCGACGCCGGTCACTCTCTACGCCACCGGGCGTTGGCTCCACGTCTCGGGCCGTCCGGAGGTCCTCACTGGCGTGATGAGTCGCACACACCGCCGACACCGCTCCCGAAGCCCCCTCACAATGCTCCGCGGACTCGGACGTCCCACAGTGGCTCGACGATCCCGGACCGGCCGGTGCACAGGCGGCCTGTATTGCCGGCGCGCCCCACGCGAGCCCAAACACCACAGCCAAAAGGGCCGTGGCAAGCCGATATGTCGGAGATCTGTCCCTCACGACGCCTCTTTCTTTTTGGGGCGGTCGAAGTGGGTATGGGGGGTAGGGGTAGGTGTTCCCAACAAATACGGATGCCCCGTCTGATTCCCTCCGTGTATCGGGCTGAGCTACTCAGCCTCCGATGCCGTGACCGTCAGCGTCCCTTCCATGCCCATCTGATAGTGCTTCTCCCCACCCGTCGTCTCAAAGCACGCGATGGTGTACGTGCCGGCCTTCGACTCGGGCAGGGTGAACGTCATGGAGCCACTCCCGCCGGGCGGCAGCTCAAAGACGTTGTCGTGACTGCCCTCCTCTTCCTCGTGCTCCTCCTCTTCGTCGTCGCCCCCGCTCGTCTGCTTGTTTTTCGTGATCGAGACGCCGCTGAACAGGTTTTGCTCAAAGCCGTCCTGGCTGCTCGCAATCGAGTCGCCCACGACGAAGTAGTGCTCCACGCTCCCGTCGTTGGTGAACTGCAGCGTCACTTCCTGTCCGGCCGGAATGGAAATCTCCGACGGCTCGTAGGCGTAGTCCGTCATCGCGATCTCAATCGTGTCGGCCTGGGTCGCATCCGTCGTCTCGTCGGAGGCCGACTGGTTGCCCTCTCCCCCCCCACAGGCCGTAAGAAGAACGGCAAGGGCCATGCTCCCAAGGATGCGAGGAAGGGTCCATGTCATTGGTGTAGACTCCATTGGATTTTGGTCGACGTAGTGAAAACGGCAAAAACGGAACGTATGACGGTGCGGACGATGTGAATGCCGAGCGTGCCCGTGCGTTTCTCATCCTCGTGTCCCGCCTTAGACAGAAGCCGTCGCCGGCGAGGTCGACAGCGGTGTCCGCAGGCGGCGCAGGCGCAGCGCGTTGCCCACCACAAAGAGGTCGGAGAGCACCATCGCGAGGGCCGCGAGGGCCGGCGACAGCAGCAGGCCGAACGCCGGGTAGAGTACGCCCGCGGCCACCGGAATGAGGATCACATTGTAGGCAAACGCCCAGAACAGATTCTGCTTGATGTTGCGGAGCGTGGCCTGCGACAGGTGCACCGCGTTCGGGACCCCACGCAGGTCGCCCGCCATGAGGACGATGTCGCCGCTCTCGATGGCCACGTCGGTTCCGGTGCCGATGGCGATCCCGACGTCGGCCTGGGCGAGGGCCGGCGCGTCGTTGATGCCGTCGCCCACGAAGGCCACGGTTTGCCCGTCGGCCTGAAAGGTCTTTACCGCCTCCGCCTTGTCGTTGGGCAGCACCTCCGCCTGCACCCGGTCGATGCCGAGTTCGCGGGCGATGGCCTGCGCGGTCCGCTCGTCGTCGCCCGTAATCATGGCGATCTCGATGCCGAGTGTGTGCAGCGCGTCGAGCGCGGCGGGCGTCGAATCCTTGATTGGGTCGGCCACCGCCACCACGGCGGCCAGCGTGCCGTCCACCGCCACGTAGATCGGCGTCTTGGCGGCGTCGGCCAGCCGATTCGCCGTCTCTTCCGCCTCGGAGGAGACCGCAACGCCTTCCTGCTCCATCAGGCGGGCGGCGCCCACCGCAACGGTCTTGCCCTCCACCGTCGCCGTCACGCCGTGCCCTGGAACGGCCTCGAAGTCGGTGGCGTCCGGCAGGTCGAGGGCGTCGTTCTCCGCCCGGCTCACGAGCGCGGCCCCGATCGGGTGCTCGGACTGGGCTTCTACGGCGGCGGCCCAGCGCAGCACGCTCCGCTCGCTGAACGCGCCCTGCGGCCGCACGTCCGTCACCTCGGGCCGGCCCTTCGTGAGCGTGCCCGTCTTGTCGAACGCCACGAGGTCGGCGGCGTGGAGGGCCTGCAGCGCCTCTCCCTCCCGCACGTACACGCCCAGTTCCGCGGCCCGCCCCGTGCCCACCATCACCGAAATCGGCGTGGCGATGCCCATGGCGCACGGGCAGGCAATGATGAGGACGGACACCGCCGTCACGAGCGCGAACGTGAGCACGGGGTCCGGCCCAAACACCATCCAGACCCCGAATGTGAGCGCCGCCACCGCGAGCACAAACGGCACGAACACCTTGACCACACGGTCGGCAAGCGACTGGATGGGCGGGGCCGAGCCCTGGGCCTGCTCTACCATCTCCACAATTTGGGAGAGCACCGTCTCCTCCCCCACGCGGGTGGCGCGGAAGGTGAAGCTGCCCGTCTCGTTAATCGTACCGCCCACCACCTCGTCGCCCTCCGTCTTGCGCACCGGCTCCGGCTCGCCCGTCACCATCGACTCGTCCACGTGCGACTGGCCGTCGAGCACCTCCCCGTCGACCGGCACCTTTTCGCCGGGCCGCACGCGGATCACGTCGCCGGGCACCACGTCGCGCACGTCCACCTCTTCCTCCTCTCCGTCCCGCACCACGCGCGCCGTGGTGGCCTGCAGGTTCAGGAGTGTTCGGATGGCGTCGCTGGCGCGGCCCTTCGCGAGGGCCTCCATGTAATTGCCGGCCAGGATGAGCGTGATGATGACGGCCGCGGCCTCGTAGTAGACGTGCACCGTGCCCGCCGGCAGCACGCCCGGCAGGAACGTGGCCACGACCGAGTAGCCGTACGCCGCCGAGGTCCCCATCATCACGAGCGTGTTCATGTCGGGGCTCCCGCTCCTGAGTGCGGGCCACCCGTGCCGGAAGAAGTATCGCCCCGGCCCGAACATGACAACCGACGTGAGCGCAAACAGCACGTAGTAGAGCGTCTGCGTGGACACCAGGTCGGTGATCCAGGCCTCCATCGCCGGTACGTGCATGAAGCCCATCTCCAGTACAAAGACGGGCACCGCAAAGGCGAGCGCCCAGAAAAACCGGCGCTTCATGGACTGCTTCTCGTCCTCGCGCGCCTGCTTCTCGACGTCGGAGCGGTCGGCGTCGCCCGCCGTGCCCACGACCTCGTACCCGGCATCGCGGATGGCCTGCGTAAAGGCCGCCGGCTGGGCCACGCCCGGCACGTAGCGCACCGTGGCGCGGTCGGTCGCGAGATTCACGGTCGCCTCCAGAACCCCGTCCACGGCCGCCAGGGCATCCTCGACCCGCGAGACGCACGAGGCGCAGCTCATGCCCTGCACCGTAAGGGTCGTCTCGGCGGTCCGCACCTCGTAGCCACTCTGCTCCACAGCCTCGACGAGCGCCGGAACCGACACCGCCGCCCCGTCGCCCACGACCACCTCGGCGCGCTCGGTGGCGAAGTTGACGCTCGCCCCCGCCACCCCGTCGACCCGCGACAATGTCCCCTCCACGCTCTTTGCGCAGGAGGCACACGACATGCCCTGAACGGGCAGGATCAGATGCCGCCCCTCGGCGGCTGCCGCCGGCCGCTCCCCGGTCGGCGTCTCCGGCGGCACGGGGCATGCTTCCTCCTCAGCCGGCACACCGTCACCGGACACTGCAGCGTCTTGTGGGGTCGACTCAGTCTGCCTCGTTGGGTCACTCATCGGGGTAGGGATCCTGATTGGCACACAGAAAACACGCGTCCTCTACTCTCTCCCCTCTCGCCTTCCTCCGTCACAGCTCCTTTTTCAACAGCCCCATAATTTCGTCGTAGGTCTCCTCGGCCTTCTCCTCGTCCCCGGAGCGGAGCGCGTCGGTCACACACGTCTCCAGGTGGTTGCGCGTGATCTCCCGCCCCACGGACTTTAGGGCCTGCTGCACGGAATGAATCTGGTCGAGGATGTCGCCGCAGTAGCGGTCCTCGTCCACCATCCGCTGGAGGCCCCGAATCTGACCTTCGATGCGGCGGAGGCGGGCACGGATTTTCTCCTGATCGGCGTCGCTGACGGGCATGGCATCGGGAGGACACTGAGACAGACGATGGAGCTATTCGGCGAGGGAGTATCCGGCCTCGTCGAGGGCCTGGGCCAGACGGTCGCGGGAGGCCACCGAAGGGGCGTACGCCACTGTGGCGGTGCCAACCTCGACTGTCTCCACGCTCACGCCGTCAACGCCCGAAAGGGCCTCGCGCACGGCGTCGACACAGTGCTCACAGTGCATGCCGTCGATTGAGAGGGTATCGTGCTGCTTCGTATCCATTGGCTATCGGATAAAGTGGTTGTTCGTTACGGGTACCCCCTACCCCTTCCAATCCACAATGTTTCACTCGTTCCCGGCCGAGACGGCAGGCCCGCCGCGGGCCCGAACCAGGTGGGGAGCCGATCATTGGAGAGGACACGCCGCAACCGTTTCCTCGGTTTTGTCTCGCCTTCCCGTCCCCATGCGATTTCTTTTCGCCACCCTCCTGCTGCTGAGTCTACTGGCCCCCGCCGTCCAGGCCCAAACGATCTGGTCCCGCCCGTACGCCCCGAACCAGGTGGCCATTGAGACCCTCGTGCCCGATACGCCCGCGGATGCCGGTCCAGGATCGGGGGCAACCTTTGTGACGGGCACCGAGTCGCTCAGCGACAATGTCGAGTTTGCCGGGGAGCTTCCCATTGCCCGCGCCGGGGGAGAAAACGGGGTCTCCTCCTCTACGGCCCTCGGCAACCCGTATCTCGGCCTCGGCCTTAGCAGCACCACCCGTCCGGTGCTGGTTGAGGTGGGGACGCGCCTCCCGGTCGCCTCCTCGCAGCGGGCCGGGCGCGTGGGACAGGGCGCCGACATGGGCCGAACCGCCGCCTTCCGCCGCGACGAGTTCTCGCTCTCGGTCCTCGCAAACGGCCGGTTCGCCCTGGGCCGCCACACGAGCGTGCGGCTGCGCACCGGAGGGTCGTTTGCCTCGTTTCCGGCCTCCACCTCGCCGAGCGACAGCAACGAAACCGCGTGGGGCCTGCAGTACGACGCACAACTCTGGCGCGAAGGCGATCGGTTGATCACCGGGCTGAGCTTTACGGGACGGGCGGTCGTGTCCTCGCCCCGCCGCACGCGCCACCATGTTGCCCTGTCGTTGATGGCCAACTGGACGCGCGTGCAGCCCGGCCTCATCGTGGGCACGTCGGTGAACGACCTCGTCCAGGACGGGGCATTCTCCCCCTTCGCGGGCCTCACGCTCTCGGTGTCCTACGGGCGGTTCTGATCAGTCCGCGGCGCCCGCCCCGTCGTCGGCCTCCTCGTCGAGCACAATCTCTTTCCGGAGCCGCGCGACGGGGATGCCGAGCTGCTTGCGGTACTTCGAGACCGTCCGGCGGGCGATCTTAAATCCCTTCTCCTCCAGCGCGTCGGCCAGCTCCTGGTCCGACATCGGATCGGTCTTGTCCTCGTCGTCGACAATGCGCTGGAGTTCAGCCTTCACCTCCTTGTTTGACACCTCCTCCCCGTCGGTCGTCTCCAACCCTTCGGAGAAGAAGTACTTGAGTTCGTAGACGCCCCACTCCGTCTGCACGTACTTGCCGTTCACCACACGGCTCACGGTCGAGATGTCCATGTCGATGATCTCCGCCACGTCCTTCAGGATCATCGGCTTCAGGTGCCCTTCGCCGTAGCGAAAGAAGTCCTCCTGCAACTGCACAATCGCGTCCATCACCAGCGTCATGGTGTGGCGGCGCTGGTTGATGGAATTGATAAACCAGCGGGCCGAGTCGAACTTGTTCTTCAGGAACTCGCGCGTCTCCTCGTCGACATCTCCCTCCCCATCGGACTCCTTCTGCGCCTTCAGCTTCTGGAGCATCTGGCGGTAGTGGCGCGAGATGTGGAGGTCCGGCGCGTTGCGGCCGTTCAGCGTAATGACGAACTCCCCGTCCACGTACTCCACCGTAAAGTCGGGCGTGATGTAGTTCGTCTCCTCCGAGAACGTCCCCTCGCCCGGCTTGGGATCGA
Organism: Salinivenus iranica; assembly: GCA_002894665.1. Taxonomy (GTDB): domain Bacteria; phylum Bacteroidota; class Rhodothermia; order Rhodothermales; family Salinibacteraceae; genus Salinibacter; species Salinibacter iranicus. The sequence goes on along the minus strand of NCRB01000065.1, from coordinate 2,287 downwards.
GACGCTGCCGCACGAGGTCGAAGGCCCTTTTAAGCTCGCGCTCGTCGACCCCGAGCCGGGAGGTGAGCTTGTCGAAGTGCTTTTTGGTGAAGGCCTCGTTCTCGTCCTCCAGCATGGCGATGGCCGTGTCGCGGCCGCCCACGTCCGCGTCCATTCGGTAGAGCTGGAGCAGAAGGCACTCCCGCAGGTCCCGCGCCGCGATGCCGGCCGGATCGAGGGACTGGACCTGCTTGAGGACCCGCTCCACATCGTCCTCGTCGATTTCGACGCCGTGGTTAAAGAGAATGTCGTCCATGATCGACTCGGCGTCGCGCTTCAGGTACCCATCCTCATCAATGGACCCAATAATCTGCTCGGCGATCAGCTCTTCCTCTTCGTCGAGGTTCAGAAACGAGAGTTGCTCCTGCAGCTGCTCCGCGAGGGTCTGGTCCGCCCGCATGGGCCGGTCGCGGTCCTCTTCGTCGGTATAGTCCGGCCGGTTGTAGCCGTACAGGTCGTCGGTGTTGTTGAGGAGGTCCTCGACGTCGAACTCCTCGTCGTCCTGGTCGGTCTCCTCCAGCTCGTTTTCCATTTCCTCGGCCGCGGCGTCGAGCTCCTCCTCTTCCCGCTGCTCCTCCTCATCGAGTCCTTCCTGCAGGAGGGGGTTCTCCTCCAGCTCCTCCTGAATCCGCTGCTCCAGGTCCAAGGTGTTAAGCTGCAGCAGCTTGATGTACTGAATTTGCTGCGGCGAGAGCTTCTGCTTGAGCTCCTGCTTCTGCTGAAGTTCGAGCATAAAACTGAGAGCGTCTGCGTCGTGGAGTCCCGAAGAATGGTGGGTCCGGAGCGGCGGCGCGCGTAGAGATACGTCTGGCGCCCCGCAAGATTCATTCCGACTCGGTAGAAATGTACGAACGCCTCGACTGAAAAGTTTGCCTCGGCGGGCGGCCGCCCCGATCCGTCTGCCCCGCGCTCATGAAACCCTGCCCTTGCCCCCGGCTTTACCATTCTGTTCGTCTCCCCCGCATCATCTCCTGCCGCCGTTCCATGAGCGAAGGCCGATCCGACGCCCTGAAGCCTGAGGCCGAGCGCTCCGAGACCGACATCGAAAAGATGTTGCGCCCGCAGTCGCTCGACGAGTTTGTGGGCCAGGAAAAAATCAAGGAGAACCTGAACGTGTTCATGACGGCGGCCCTCCAGCGCGGCGAAACGCTGGACCATGTGCTGCTCTCGGGACCCCCCGGGTTAGGGAAAACCACCCTTGCTCACGTCCTCGCCAACGAGATGGCCGCCCGCATCCGCACCTCCAGCGGGCCGGTGCTGGAGAAGCCGGCCGACATCGCGGGCGTGCTCACAAACCTGGAGGAGGGCGACATCCTGTTCATCGACGAGATCCACCGCCTGAGCACAGTGGTCGAGGAGTACCTCTACTCGGCGATGGAGGACTACCGCATCGACATCGTGATCGACTCGGGCCCGAATGCCCGCACCGTGCAGATCGACCTGCCGCCCTTTACGCTCGTAGGAGCCACGACGCGGAAGGGCCTGCTCACCGCCCCCCTCCGCGCCCGCTTCGGCATTGACTTTCGCTACGACTACTACACGGCCGAGCTGTTGCAGGAAATCACGCAGCGCTCCGCCCGCATCCTGTCGGTCGACACGACGGACGACGGCGCCTACGAAATTGCCCGCCGCAGCCGGGGCACGCCCCGCGTCGCGAACCGCCTGCTCCGCCGCACCCGCGACTTCGCGGAGGTGGAGGGCGACGGGCGCATCACCAAGCAGATTGCCGATCGGGCCCTCAACGCGCTCGACGTGGATGAGGCCGGCCTCGACGACATGGACACCCGCATTCTCCTCACCCTCATCGACAACTTCGACGGCGGGCCCACCGGGCTCAAGAACCTGGCGGTGTCGGTGGGCGAGGAGGCCGGCACCCTCGAGGAGGTCTACGAACCGTACCTGATCCAGGAGGGCTTCATAGAACGGACGCCCCGTGGCCGGGTCGCCCTACAGCGCGCCTACGACCATTTCGACCGGTCGGCCTCCGGCCCCAACCCCGATCTCTTCGACCAGGACGGCTCCCGGTCATCGTCCCGAAGCGACGTCTAGCCCCGGAACTGCATCCCGCAGATCGGCTATCACATATCCGTCCGTCGCACAGTCTTTCGGCGGTCGGCCAATCGTCGTTTCCGCCCCTTGTTCTGCCCCGTATGCCGTACGTCGTCACCGAGCCCTGCATCAACTGCAAGTACACCGACTGCGTCGAGGTCTGCCCCGTCGACTGCTTCTACGAAGGGCCCAACTTCCT
>NCRB01000064.1 GCA_002894665.1 Salinivenus iranica | reverse complement strand
CTCGTGGCGGGGGCCGTGCTGGCGTGGGGCGGCCTCACGTGGATGTTTGTGGCCGGGGCCGTGTGGGCGCTCGTCCTGGCCGCCTACGCCGTCTGGACGCTCTGAGTCCGTGGGGCACGGCCCCCGGGGAACGCCCTGGAGGCGGATGTCTTCACGAAGGGGCTTGGTCGCCTCCACAGATCCCCAGTCGCATGTTTCCGCGACGCCGATTCGCGTTCGTCGTCCGTGCCGGCCTTCTGCTTCTGCTCGCCACCGGCGGGCTCGCCGTTCTGGATGCTGAGGCGCAGGCGACGGTGCGGGTCCCGGACACGACGATCGCCCCGTCGGAGACGGTGCAGGTGCCGATTTGGGCCGACGGACTCGCGGGGCGGGAGGTCCTCTCGTGGCAGTTTGACCTGCGGTACGACCCGGCGGTGCTCGACACGGTGACGGTCGGGGCGCGGGGCACGTTGGCGGAGGGGCGTCGGATGACCTCGAATACGATCCGTCCAGGTCGTCTGTCGGTGGCGGTGGCGGGCACGTCGCCGGTGGCGTCGGGGGGCGTGCTGGTGGCCCTTCGTCTGCGTGGGGGGACGCCCGGGAGCACCCCACTCAGGCTGACGTCGATGCAGTTCAACGAGGGCACGCCGACGGCCCAAACGCGCGACGGAACGGTCACCGTTGTCGAGGCGGACACGAGCGAGGCCTCCCCGTGATCTTCCGGGCTTATCGCCCGACCGCGCGGACGACGTCGCGGCCCCAGGTTCGCAGGTCGTCGAAGAAGAGATAGATGGCCGGGAGAATCAGCAGTGTGATGACGGTCGAGAATGCCAGTCCGCCCACGATGGCGCGGGCCATGGGGAAGTAGGCCGGGCCGTCGCCGCCCACCTGGGTGGTGCCGAGGCAGAGGGGGATGAGTCCCAGGATCGTGGTGGCGGCCGTCATGAGGATGGGCCGCATCCGCTCGCGCCCGCCCCGCACCAGCGCCTCGTGGCGGGGCAGGCCCTCCCGTCGCAGCAGGTTTACGTGGTCGATGAGCACGATGCCGTTGTTCACCACGATGCCGATGAGAATGAGCACGCCGATCCAGGCCATGATGGAGAAGGCGGTGCCCGTGGCCAGGAAGAACCAGAAGACGCCCACGATGGCGAACAGGATGGAGGTCCAGATGGCGGCCGTGGTCGCGCTCGGGCTGTGCGAGCGACACCGTGGCGATGTCGCGCAGGCGGATGCCGGTGTCGGTCACCACCATGTCCCGGAGGTCGGCCAGCGTGGTGAGTTCGGTGGCGGGGTGAACCGTGTAGCGTCGTCCGCCATCGGTGACACGCCCGGCCGTGACCGACGAGCCGCTTCCCTGGAGCGTGCTCACCAGCCGCGGGAGGTCCACACGGTGGGCCGTAACGCGGTCGGCCAGCAGCTCCACCCGCACCTCGCGGGGAGACACGCCGTAGAGGTCGATTTTCGCGATGCCCTCGATCCGCTTCAGGCGCCGCTTTACCTTGCGGTCGAGCAGCTCGTAGGCGCCGCTCAAGCCGCGCTCCGATGAGATGCGGACCTGCAGGATGGGGATGTCGCTCGTCGAGAACTGGCCGACGACGATCCGCTCGATGTCGCGGGGAAACTGGTCGCGCACGCCGTCGAACTTCTCCCGCACCGCGATCGCCTCGTGGCCGCGGGAGAACACCCACTGAATCGGCGCGAGGAGCCCTCTCCCCAGCCGGGCCAGGACGAACTGGACGAACAGGGTTGCGGCGCGGCCCAGGCCTCACACGTGGCCGGTGACGAGCATGCCGAGGCCCCACGGGAGGAGGGCGAGGCCGTAGCTGAGTCTGTGCCAGACGGAGGTGAGCATTCCGCCCCGCCGCATGCGCACGCGGCGGCGGGCCCAGGAGGATCGGGCGGGCCAGGGGATTCGCCGATCCGAGGCGGCCCCCTCCCCGCTACCCCCCCCCCCCAAAAACTGGCCAGCATGGGAATTAGTGTCAGCGCCACAATGAGCGACGCCAGCAGCGAGAGGGTGACCGTGAGCGCCTGGTCGCGGAAGAGCTGGCCTGCGATGCCGCCCACAAACACGAGCGGGCCGAACACGGCAATCGTGGTGAGGGTGGAGGCGATAATGGCAGTCCCGACTTCGTCCGCCCCCGCCCGGGCCGCTTCCAGGACGGACTTTCCCATCTCGCGGTGCCGCGCAATGTTTTCGAGCACCACAATGGCGTTGTCGACCGGCAGGCCAATGCCGAGCGCCAGCCCACCGAGCGACATGATGTTGAGTGACAGGTCGGCCCCGTACATCAAGTTGAACGTGGCAATGACTGACACCGGAATCGTGAGTCCGATGATGAGGGTCGTGCGCAGACGGCACGTCCAGGCTACTGGACGACCTCGATCTGAGTGGAGTCGCGCAGGGAGGCCTGGCCGCTCACAATCACTCGGTCTCCGTCCTGCAGGCCGTCGAGCACTTCGATCCGGGCAGCGTCGCTTTATCCGTTGGTGATCGGTCGACGAAGGGCGAGGTGTCCCGGACGACAAAGACGGCGGTTTCGTCGTCCTCCTCCACGACGGCGTCCTTCGGAATGAGGAGCGCTCCCTCGCACCGGTCGTGTTGGATCGTCACCCGCCCGAACATGCCCGGCCTGGCTGTGCGGGACGGATCCCGGATGGTGACCGTCACGCGGAGCGTTCCGGTTTCGGGGTCGACGACGGGACTGAGCAGGGACACTTCGCCCTCGAACGTCTGGCCCGGCAGGGCGTCGAGGTGCAGCGTGGCCGGCTGCCCGACCGTCAGTTTGGACAGCTCCCGCTCGGGAAGGTGAAGCACGGCCCGAAGAGCACTCAGGTTGGTGATCTGGAACGTCGCATCGTTGGGCCTCACCATGTTGCCGGCCTTAACGTAGCGCGAAGACACCCAGCCGGCGATGGGGGAGTGAATCGTGGCGTAGGTCAGCTCCAGCCGCGCCAGATCCGTCGTGACGGTTTGCGCCTGGTAGTCGGACCTGGCCCGGTCGTAGGTGTCGGAGCTCACCAGTTGCTTTTCGTACATCGTCTTGGTGCGTTCGAAGATGCCCCGCAGTCGCTAGTGGGCGGTCGCGACGCCCTGTTCGACCGCCGCGACCGCGACCGGGATGGCGACGGAGGCGGACGCGTCCTCGGGCGACGACTGGGCCGGGCTTCCGCAGCCGACGACGAGAAAGAAAAGAACCGAGCAGCTCCCGAGGAGAAGCGGGACTGAGGTGCGGGGGACGGGCATGAGGCCTACGGGCGGGGGGAAGGGGACGGGAATCACCCGCAGTACGGCCCACACTACAACAAGGTTACCCATCCGGGCTCATCTTCCGGCGCTGCCCGGGCGCGTTTTTCCTCCGTGGACTGCCGTCCCCACCCGGACGTCGGGAACGCCTGTGGAGCCCGACGCCCCGTCCTCCTCATTGGGGCGTGGACGAAGAGGCACGGGACGACGCGGAGGGGGACTTGATGGAGAGGGTGGGGCCGAGGTGCACCGCGTAGCGGTCGGACTCCGGGAAGTAGAATCGCACCCGAAACGTCCCGGTCGTGTCCGGTACGTGGAGGCTCCCGGCCAGGGCTCGGGGCCCTGCCACCGTCCGCTCCTCCGTCGGCGACCACAGGTCGTACCGGGAGGCCGTCAGGCGATGGCTGGGGCGGGCCGATACGGTCATTGGCACCGAGCGGCCCGCGGGTACGTGGAAGGGGAGCGGGGGAGAGATCCAGCCGCGGACGCGGGCGAAGCTCTGTGTGGCCCGCAGCTGATCGCCGTCCTGCATCACGCAGACCCCGAGGTGCGTGAAGCCCCGTCGGAGGATGTTTTTCCGATGGGGCCGGCTGTCCATCCACCGGCGAACCAGTTCCTCCGCGAGGGCGGCCGGCGACTGGTCCCTGCGGCCGACGCGTGACAGGACGTTTTCTCCGGTTTCTCCGATGAGGCGCCGGTGGTACCGACCGGCCCGTGCGCCGGGCCCCACGCCATCTGGGTTTTCGTGACCCATAAAGTCGCGCACCAGCATGTCCCGCGTATGGCGGCAGGCCAGGTCCCGAAGGCCCGGATCGGCAGACAGGGCGCTCCGACCCGCCGCCCGTCGCTCCGCGTTCGTCGCCTCGAAAACCTCCTGACGCACCTGTTCGAGGGTGTCGGGGGGCGCTGTGGAAAAAGAGGACGGCGGACGCGCCGCGCCCCGACCAAGGACCGCGCTCAACAGCAGGCCCCCCAGCAGGAGCGGAAACGCAACGGTGCGGGGGGAGGCGAAAACCATGACGGCGGCGCAGGGACAGTACGGCAGCACGGCAACACACCTCTCGTACCCCGTCATCCTTCAAAGTATCCCGGACTGAAATGTCACGAGGACGTAATTCGGTCGGCGGTCGGGAACGGGAGGGCTTCATTTATGTGTCCCAACACGGAAATAAACAGAGAAAAACTGACATCATGGGACGAACCCTCCGGGATTACATCAAGCAGACGCGCCCCTTCGAGAGTCCCGCGCAGGAGGCTATGCTGAATTTGTTCGTGGCGGCGGCGCATGCCCGCCAGCGGATTGAGGCGGCGTGCCAGGAGCACGACCTTCACTTTAGCCACTACAACATCCTGCGGATTCTGCAGGGGGTGCACCCGGACGGCCACGCTCGATGCGAGATCATCGAGCGGATGATTGACCCGTCGCCGGACGTGACGCGTCTCATCGACAAGTTGGTGGGGCGGGGGTTGGTCCGACGGTCCCGAAGCGAAGAGGACCGCCGCATGCGCATTCACACCATCACGGAGAAGGGCATTCAGGTGCTCGATGACATGCATCCCGCAATTCAGGGGGTGCAGGAGTGGTTCGGGGGGCGTGTCTCGGACCGCGACCTTCGGCACCTGTCCCGCATCTGTGAAGGCATCTACGCTGGGTACGAAGACGCAGACTCAGTCGACTAAATTGTATGTTGTAACGAAAAGTGTTGAAACAGCATACACCGCGTTGTGGCCGGACGGCCTCGGCGCGGGGTGCGCCTCCCGACGGGGGCACGCAGCACCTGAACGATCTTCTCATCACGAACGCACCACTGCCATGAGCAACATCAATAAGCGCGATCAAGAGCTGAACGACATGATTCTCCAGGGCAAGATTCTGGAGGCCTTCGACGAATTCTACGCCGAGGACGTGGTCATGGAAGAAGAGGACAAAAAGCGGGTTGGCAAGGAGGCCAACCGCGAGTACGAAGAGCAGTTCGTCGGGGCCCTCGAAGAGTTTCACGCGGCCGAGATCAAGGCCCGTGCCGTGGACGCGGAGAACAACAAAACGCTGTCTGAATGGCACAACGAGATGACGCTTGAGGGCGTCGGGCGCGTCGATCAGCAGCAGGTATCCGTCCGTACCTGGAACGAGGACGGTCAGATCACCCGCGAACGCTTCTACAAGATCGGGTAGCTCTGTGCCCGGCGGGGGGCTGCCCGCCAGGAATTCAGGAGTCGGCCGGGGGGCCCAGATGGGGCCTCCGGCCGGTTCTATTTGTAGGAGCGACGGCGCTCAGTCCGCCTCCCGCAGCACGCTCGCGTCGCGTTCGGGGATGGACGGATTGACGCGCACGTCGGTACACTGCTCGAAGCCAGCCTCTACGGAGCGTCGGGGGCGGATGCGAAGGCTCCAGTGCAGATGCGGGGCGTCCGTATTGTACGTGAGTGCCGTGCGGAAAAAGTAATTGTAGTCGGGGTCGTCGAGACAGGTATCGAGCCGCCAGAGGGCATCTTGCAGGACGGGGGCAAGGGCCTGGCGCTCGGCCTCTGTCATGCGTCCGAGTTCAGGGGTGTGCCGACGAGGCAGAATCCACATCTCGTACGGCTCCCGCGCCGCGTACGGGACGAACACGACGAACGCATCGGTGGCCCGGACGAGGCGGGCCTCGGTTTCCAGTTCGGCGTCGATCATGGCGCAGTACGGGCATCGGCCCAGTTCGTCGTGACGGGCCTCGGCGGCGTCCTCCTCCCGCCGGATGCGCGGAGGGGCAAACGACAGGGCCATGAGTTGGCTGTGGGGATGGTCGATGGAGGCGCCGGCGGCAGGCCCGTGGTTCCGGAAAAGAATGGGGAGAAGGTCGTCGTCCGCCTCCCGGACCGCCCGGTATCGGGCCAGGTATGTTTGGAGCAGCGCGTCCATTTCGTCGGCGGAGAAGTGGGCCGGCGAGCGGTGGTGGGCCGGCGTATCGATGATGACTTCCTGCCGGCCCCGGCTCTGCCGCGACGAATAGAGAGGGGAGGAAGGGGAGGCCGGTGCGGGAGCGCCCGGGGTGAGGGCGGGAAACTTGTTCGGCACCGCCCGGGTGCACCAGGAGCGGTTGGGAGCAGTGTCCAGTTCCCAGAGGACCGACGGCAGCATGTCCTCGTGGCCGGGGCAGAACGGACATCCCTCGACCGGGGCCTCGTGGTCGGGGGTGTCGGAGGCAGCATCGCGGTCGGTCCGGTGCGGGCGGTCGCTCCGGGTGGGGGCGAAGGCGACCCACTGCTTCGTGATGCGGTCCTTTCGAGTCTCGGGGGCGTAATCGGGAGCCATGCGCGGTGGGGATTCGTGACAATCATCTCCACGAAACAAAACGCCGGGTCCCCGGCGAATCAAGCACGGTCGCCAGAATTCGTCCCGCGTCCCCATGAGCGCATCCGCCCCCGACGCTGCCGCCCGCCACTACGATCGGCTCGACCGGTTCTACCGTCAGCTGTGGGGGGAGCACGTGCACCACGGCCTCTGGCTGGATCCCGGCGCGTCCCCGACGCAGGCCGTGCGTCGTCTGGTTCACGAGGTGGCGCGGGATGCCCATCTGTCCGATGGAGACCGCGTCGTCGACATTGGGTGCGGCTACGGGGCCCCGGCACGCCTCTGGGCCGAGGCGTACGGGGCCCACGTGACGGGCTTTACCGTGTCGGAGGCCCAGTACGCGTACGCCCGGCGTCGGACGCCCGACGGGGACGAACCGGTGCCGGACGTGCGCCTGCGGGACATCCTGGACAATTCGCTTCCGGCGGGAGATGCCGATGCCGTAATGGCCGTCGAGAGCCTCACCCATATCGACCCGCCGGCGTCGGCCCTAGAGGAGGCGGCCCGGTTGCTTCGCCCCGGCGGACGACTGGTGGCCTGTGTCTGGATGGCGGCCCCGCAAGCCCCAGGCTGGGCCCGGCGGCACCTGTTGGATCCCATCGTGGAGGAGGGACGGCTGGCCGGTCTGCCCACCCCGACGGCCCTTTCCAACACGGTCACCGCGGCGGGCCTCTGCGTCGAGCGGGTCGATGACTGGACCGCGCAGGTGCGACATACCTGGACGGTGGTGCTCCGGCGCCTCGTCTGGGCCCTTCTCACCGACGCCGCGGCCCGCCGCCTGCTCTTCAATCCGACCGAGTCGGAGCGTGTCTTTGCCCGCACCGTGCCGCGCATCTGGTGTGCGCAGCACCTGGGGATGCTTCGCTACGGGCGCGTCGTGGCCCGAAAGCCGCGCGGGGAAAGTGGGTAGGCACCGGGCCCATCGGCGCACACGGACACGGTCCAGATCCCGATTCTCCGGGCCGGCACATTCCCCTAGAGTGACTGTTGGGTTTCCGTAACAGTCGGTCCACACGGGTTGACGACCCGTGCCACGGTCCCTACTGTTACACACATCATTTCATCCACAAAACGCCCAAGTCGCATGCAAGCTGCCCGCGTTCCAAGTGCCGGTGCCGATTTCGAGTTGGCCGATCTGCCGACGCCCGAGCCTGCCCCCGACGAGGTGCGGGTGCGCGTCGAGGCCTGTGGCATCTGCCACAGCGACGCCTTCGTGAAAGAGGGAACGTTTCCGGGCATCGACTACCCGCGGGTGCCGGGTCATGAAGTGGCCGGTGTGGTCGATGCGGTGGGGGCGGACGTGGAGGCGTGGTCGGAGGGGGAGCGTGTGGGCGTCGGGTGGCACGGCGGCCACTGCTTCACGTGCGAGGCCTGCCGCGACGGAGACTTTGTAAACTGCGAGAACGCCGGGGTCACGGGCATCACCTTTGACGGGGGGTACGCCGAGTACCTGTGCGCACCGCAGGAGGCCGTCGCCGCACTGCCCGACGACCTCGGGTTTGTGGACGCGGCGCCCCTGCTCTGCGCCGGCATCACCACGTTCAACGCCCTCCGGAACAGCGATGCGGGCCCCGGCGACCTGGTGGCCGTGCAGGGCATTGGCGGGCTGGGGCACCTGGCCATCCAGTACGCGGCCTCGTTTGGGGCCGAGGTGGCGGCGCTCTCCACGAGTGCCGACAAGGAGTCCCTGGCACACGATCTGGGGGCGCACCACTTCATTGATGCCTCTTCGACCGACGCCGCGGAGGCGCTGCAGGCGCACGGTGGGGCGGACGTCATCCTGGCCACGGCGCCCAGCTCGGCGGCCATTTCCAGCATCACCGGGGGGCTGGGGCGCGACGGCTCGCTCGTGATCGTGGCCGCGACCGGCGAGCCCGTCGAGGTGTCGCCGATGGCGCTCATTCAGGGACGCAAGTCCGTCTCGGGCTGGCCCAGCGGCTCGGCCGACGACTCGGAGGACACCCTCGACTTCAGTGCCCTCACGGACACCACGCCGATGATCGAAACGTACCCGCTCTCCGAGGCGGAGGCGGCCTACGAGCGGATGATCAACAACGACGCCCGCTTCCGCGTGGTGCTGGTCCCGGACGCCCGGTACGACGGATAGTCGCCCCCCGGCGCCCGGTCTCTACAGATACAGCGTGTACAGCACGGTCGTCGACACCAGGAGGAAGAGAACGGAGAGGAGGCTTCCGGCCTTCAGGTAGTCGGGGACGCGGTAGCCGCCGGGCGTCATGAGGAGCGCGTTGACGTGGTGGGTGGGGAGTACGAAGGAGTTCGCCGCGCAGACGCCCACCTGTAGCACCAGCACCCGCGAGCTGAGGCCGCCAATCCCGGCCAGCTCCAGCACCAGCGGCACCATAAGCACCGTGGCGGCCACGTTCGACATGAAGAGGGCGAACACGGTGGTCAGGGCCCCGAGCGCCAGAAGGATGAGGAAGGGGTGCACGGAGCTTATCGTCGTCACAAGGGACTGCGCAATCAGGGCCGCCGCGCCGGAGGACTCCATGGCAATCCCGATGGGAATGAGGCCGGCGATGAGGAAGATCACCTTCCACTCGATGGCCCGGTAGGCCTCTTCGATCGTCAGAACGCCGCCGAGGATCATGGCCACGGCCCCGGTGAGAAACCCGATCGAAATGGACAGGTCGAGTGCCATCACGAGGCCGATGGCGCTGAGAAACCCGGCGACGGCCATTCCCGCCTTTTCGGGAATCTTGGGGTCGTCGGGGAAGGGCGTAACGGTAATGAAGTCTTCGCTCTCCTCAAAAAACCGAAGGTGGTCCCAGTTTCCCTGAATGACAAGGGTGTCGCCGGCCTTGATGGGCCGGTCCGCGCGGCCCTCTTCAATCACCTCGCTATCGCTAAAGAGGAGCACCACCTGCGCCTTGTACGTTTCGCGAAGGGACACGTCGCGAAGGGTTTTGCCGACGAGATTCGACCGCGCCGGAATGACGACTTCCAGGTAGCCGGAGGACGAGGTGGATTGCACTTTCTCGGTTTCCTCCCGTAGCTCCAGATCGTGGACGCGGGCGAAGGGCATCACGTCCTCTTCCCGTCCCTGCACGATGATCGTCTGGCCGGGCGCGAAATCGAGATCCTCCCACATCGTGTATTCGGTGCCGTCCGGGTCGGTGACTCGCAGCAGGTTGACGTTGTAGGCCGCTCCCATCTCGGACTCCTCCACGCTCCGCCCCACCAGGGGGCTGTCGGCCGGGAGCGAAAACGTGTAGATCGAATCCGAGAGTCCCCACACGTTCAGCAGGCGCTTGCCCGGCGAGGTGGTGTGATTTTGCTGCTTCGTGTAGGGGAAGACGGACGGGCCGAGCACCGCGAAGTAGCCGATCCCCATCAGCAGGAGCGCGATCCCGATCGGGGTCACGGCAAACAACCCGAAGGGCTCGATGCCCTGCGTGGACAACAGGTCGTTGAGGATGATGAGCGAGCTGGTGCCCACCATCGTGAGGGTTCCGCCGAGCAGCGCCGCAAACCCCATCGGCATGAGGAGGCCCGAAATGGGAATTTTCTGCCGCTTCGAGATCCCCATCATGACCGGCAGAAAGAGGGCGGCCGCGCCAATGTTTTGCATGAACCCGGACATGACGCCGACCGTGAGCGAGACCGTGGAGAGGATCCGGCGACGCCCCTCGCCCGCGATTTGCAGGATAAAGCGGGCGATGGTTTCGGTGACGCCGGACTTCGCAAGTCCCCGCCCCATAATCATAACGCCAATGACGGCCCACACGGCATTGCTCGAAAAGCCGGACCGGGCCTGCTCGGGGCTAATGCTGCCGGCCCACACCAGCGCCAGCATGGCAATGATCGCCACGAGGTCAATCCGGAACCACTCGGTGACGATGAGGCTCACCGTGATCCCCAGAATGACAAGGACGACGATCAACTGCGGATCCATACAGGGACGCTGTGCGCGAGCAAAAGACTGAGAGTTTCCAAAGTAGGAGGAGAGACGATGGACCGCAGGTTCATTGGCCCCGCGTCGTGCGTTTTCCAGAGACTTTCGTGTCTGAGTGCGGGCGCGGGGCCGGGCACGAGCCGCGGAGGGAGCCTACCGAAGCGTGTCCTCAAGCACCGTCGCGGCGTCGGTTTTGGCGTCGCGGTACTTCACGATGATGGGCGCGTAGAGCGAGAGGCCGTGCTCGTCGGCAAAGTCGCCGCCCACCGAACGCGAGCCGGGCACCACCACGGCCCCCTCCGGCACCTCGAGCGGGTCGTCGTCGGAGGCCGTGTAGACTGTCTCCTCCACGAGGTCGTAGAGCCGGGTCGAGGAGGTGAGCGTCACCCCCGATGCGAGGACGGCGCGTTCCCGCACGATGCAGCCTTCGTAGATTCCGGCGTTGCCGCCCACAAACACGTCGTCCTCCACGATGACGGGGGCGGCATGGACCGGCTCCAGCACGCCGCCCACCTGCGCCGAGGCCGACAGGTGCACGCGCTTGCCGATCTGGGCGCAACTGCCCACCAGGGCGTGCGAGTCGATCATTGCGTCCTCATCCACGTACGCGCCCACGTTCACGTACATCGGGGGCATGCACACGACGCCCGGGGCCAGGTAGCTTCCGGTGCGGATCGAGGACCCGCCGGGCACGAGCCGGACGTTGTCGGCCTTCTGGAGGGGCTTGACGGGAAACGTGTTCTTGTCGAAGAAGGGAAACTGGTCGGTCGAGTAGTCCACCATCCGCCCGATCCGAAAGCCCAGCAGGATGCCCTCCTTCACCCAGGCATTCGTGGTCCAGGTGCCGTCGTCGGCCGGGGCGGCGGCGCGCACCTCGCCGGCGTTGAGGGCCTGGGCGAGGTCGGCGACGGCATTGCCGGCCGGGCCGCGGCTCACGTCGTCGCCCTGAGCGGCGAGGGTGTGGATGCGTTCGCGCAGATCGGTCATAAAAAGACGGAGGCTCCGAAAAAATGAGGGAAGCGAAAAGGTCTGACTCTGGACTGTAGAAGCTGGCAAGCGCCGCCGTCATTGTAAAGGCGACACCAGGCCGAATCGGTCGTCTGCCGGAAAAATGACGGAAAAATGCTTGGATCCGGGGCGGCGCCCGCCCTGTGTCCTTGCGACCGGCGGCCGTGCCCGCTATTCTACGGGCACTCATCCCTCCGGACAGCCAACGCGTAGCTCATGAAGCGGCTCCTTCTCTTCGTTGCCCTGGTTCTTTGCACGGGACTGGCCTCGTGCCAGTGTGCCGATAAGCCCGACGTCGGGCCGGTGGAGGACGAGGGGGATCAGCAGCAGTCTCAGATCGTGACCGGGCCCGGCGCCCACGTGTAGACGGCTGGATCTGAACGGCGTCCGGTCCATACATACGCCTCGCGCCGGCTGCCTGTCCTTCGCTCCTCCCCATGCCCATCCCCGACGAAAAGATCGACGAGATCCGCGCCGCGGCCGATCTCGTAGACGTGGCGGGGGACTACGTGCAGTTGAAGCGGAGCGGCTCGCGGTTCAAGGGGCTGTGCCCCTTCCACAACGAGGATACGCCCTCCTTTAGCATCGACCCGGACCAGAACCTCTACTACTGCTTCGGATGCGGGAATGGGGGCGATGTGTTCAAGTTTATCCAGGAGATTGAGGGCGTCGGCTTTCTCGAAAGCGTGCGCATCCTGGGGGAGCGCTACGGCATCCCGTTGCCCGAGGAGGAAGGGGATCCGGAGGCGGCCAACGAGCGTGAGTCGATCCTGCACGCCCTCCGGTTCGCGGCCCGATTTTTCTACCGCCAGCTCACGCAGACCGACCGCGGACGCCCGGCGCTCGACTACCTCCGGGAGCGCGGCTTCAAACCGAAGACGATCAAGCGCTTTGGGCTGGGCTACGCGCCCGACGAGTGGGACGCCCTCCGAACGGCCGCGGAAAGCGAGCAGCTTGATCCCGAAATCCTGGAGAAGGCGGGGCTCCTGGTGGCGCGCAACGACGGCAGCGGCTACTACGATCGCTACCGCGGCCGGGTCATCTTTCCCATCTTCTCTCACATCGGCAAGGTGCTGGGCTTTGCCGGACGCATCCTGGACGAGAGCAAGGAGCAGCCGAAGTACATTAACTCTCCCGAGACGAAGGTCTACCACAAGAAGGAGGTGCTGTACGGCCTCCGCCAGGCCAAGCGCAGCATCCGGCAGACCGATGAGGTGCTGCTGGTGGAGGGCTACACGGACGTGATCAGTCTGTCGCAGGCGGGCGTCGAAAACGTCGTGGCGTCCAGCGGCACGGCCCTCACGGAGGGGCAGATTGAGACGCTCGACCGCTACGCGAAGCGTGCCCTGCTCCTCTACGACGCGGACGAGGCGGGGGGGCGCGCCGCCATGCGGGGGCTGAAGCGTGTCCTGCGGCAGGGCATGGGGGCCTACGCGGTCGAGCTGCCGGATGGAAGCGATCCGGACGCGTTCGTGCAGGAGAAGGGGGGAGACGCCTTCGAGGAATACGTGGACGAGCACCGGCAGGACCTGCCGGCCTTTTCGTACCAGCGCGCTCGACGGGCCGGGGAGTTGGGAACGCCCGAGGACCGAGTGGAGGTGCAGCAGCAGATTATTGCCGCCGTGGCCCAAATCCCGGATCCCAACCTGCGCCGGGAGTACGTGACGCGGACGAGTGAGGTGGCGGGCGTCCCGGACGCCGATCTCTTCCGGATGCTTGAAGAGGAACGCGAACAGCTGGAGGAGCAGAACAAACGCCGTCGGAAGCGGGAGGCCCGGCGGCAGGAACAAGCGAATCCGCAGCGGGCCCCGCAGCCGGCGGGCGCCCCGACCCAAGGGGCGCCGCCCCCGTCCGCTCCGCCGGACGAGGAGGCGGACGCGCCCCCCTCGGACGAGGCACCGGACGCGTCGTCCCGCTCTCTGCTCCCGGAAGAGAAGGTGCTTCTCCGCCTGATGCTGGAGCACGGCACCCGCATGGTTTCGCACGTGTTGGGGCACATGGCGCTCGACGAGTTTACCGAAGGGCCGGCCCGCGAGCTGGTGCGGACGCTCGTGCAGATGTACCAGAACGACCAGATGCAGCCGCAGCGCATCCTTTCGGGGGCGCACGGCGACGAGCTGCAGCGCCTCGCCGCGGCGGTGATGATGGACGAGCACGAGGCGTCGAAGAACTGGGCCGAGCGGGAAGACATTCCCGTCCCCCGCCTCAACGAGCGGCCGTACGAGGCGGCCGAGAGCGCGATGAAGTTCCTGAAGCTCGACCGGGTCGACGAGGCCATCGACGCGGTCCGCGAGCAGGCGTTTGCGGCCTCCCGGGCGGGCGACGAGGAGCGGATGCAGCGCCTTCAGCAGAAAATGATGTCGTTCCAGGACCTTCGGAAACGCATCACCCGCGGCGAATTTCTGGAGGAGGACTAAGCCGAGGCCCCGATTCGGCCCTTACTCCGGCACCTCGGGCAGGACGGGCGGATACTGGGTGGGCGAGAGATCCAGGGGCGGCAGGTCCGTGGGGGGTTGTGTGGGGACGCGGCCCGACACGCGCATGGTAAGGTCCGAGAGGTCCTCCCACGGCCCGGAGAGCCAGAGGCGCCGGTGCGTCTGGATGATGTCGAGCTGCCGCTGTCGGTACGCGGAGGGGGTTTCCTCGGCCAGGGTGGCGAAGGTATCGCGGAGGGACAAGAGCCGCTCCCGGTTTTTGGGCGTGAACCCGAACTCGCCGATGTCGTCCACGAGGGCCGCGTACTGCCGGTCCCAGCGGGTGATTTGCGCCTCCGTCGGGGGGCGGTAGGTGGACGCGTCGAACCGCTTCGTGGCGTTTGGGCGAATCACGTCCAGCCCCGCGGCGCGGAGGAGATCGGGGGCCTGAAGCGGGAGGAAGACGTGCACGGTCTTGCCCTCGGTGGAGGAGACGAGGCGCACATTGCCGTCCGCGGGCACGCCGCCCGTGGGCGAGGCCTCGGCCGGGAGGTCCAGGTGCGGGTTGAGGGCGCGGAAGCGATGGTAGAGGGTGGGCTCCTGGGCCGCCGGGCCCCACTGCAGCGCGCGCCCGGTGGAGTCGCTGGCGCGGGCGAGGGTTGTGAGCAGCACATCGAGGGTCACGCTGGTCCCCGGACGCAGTTGCACGCGGGCGGCCCGCATGGTTTCGGAGGGGTCCGGGCGCCCGCGGCTCTGGGCCTGCAGGGCACCATGGAGCGAGGGCACGTAGCCCCGAGAGTAGGGGCCGAAGGTGGAGTGTTCGCGGACCGTGGGAAAGCCGTCGGTAATGGCCCAGATGTAGGCGTCGGCCACGGTGGAGGCGGCGGAAAAGTGCTCGGACTTGGTGTAGTAGTGCCGGTAGAGCTTGAAGATGTTGCCGGGGCCCGTGTGGTAGGCAGAGAGGCCGGGGATTTCGTGGCCGACTGCGTTGACGTACCCGCGCAACAACAGGAAGGCGGGTTCCAGGACGAGGAGGGGGTGCTGTTCCTCGTTCACAGAAATGGGCGTGCCGCCCTTGGTGTACAGCCGGTACTGGTGGACGCCTTTTTGCTGTAGGATCCAGGGCATCATCTGGTAGCGGCTGCGCGCCCCGGCGCCCGAGACGAGGTCGTCCTGGTTGAACGTCTCGACGGTGCTAATTTCTGTGGCGAGGAGGCTCAGGTCCAGGGCGCGGGCCAGCTGAATCTCGTAGTCCGCGTAGGGGGCGCCCCGCTCGTGCGCACGCTGGACCTGGTCGGCCCGACCCCAGCGGACGATAATGTCGTCGAGCGGGATGCCGCGGGCCTCGTACTTGTCGACGAGCCGGTCGGTGACCGTGCGCCGCCGGTTGTCGATCTCTTCCCAGTCCGCCGTGCCCGCGGATCGGTACTGTGCGCGCAGGTCCGTCAGCGTGTGCACCTCCAGCGTTTCGTGGGAGCGCCGGTCAATCACGCGGATCGTGAAGTTGTCGTCGACCCCCTGCCGCCGGGCAAACTGGTCGAGCAAGTCGTGGAACGAGCGGAGCACGGAGGGCGAGGCGGTGCCGCTCGTCGGGGTGCCGGGGGGAAAGTACGGCTGGAGCGTGCGGGCCGGGTGGAGGGCGAGGGAGCGGAGGGAGCGCGACGAGGCATCTTCGGCGAGTGCATCGTCCGGGGAGAGGGGAAGCGACGAGAGGGACACCGGCGAGTGGAACGGCATCGGGATCGTCTGGCCCCACGGCTCCATGCGCACGGTCGCGGCCAGCAGGAGCGCAACGAGGCTCCCCACGGCCAGGCCGATGACGAGTCGAGACGGACGGGGAGTGAACAGGCGAGGCATGGGAACCGGCGGGCCGCCGCGTGGCGGGTTAGTTCGTGGT
>NCRB01000063.1 GCA_002894665.1 Salinivenus iranica | reverse complement strand
GGAAACGAGCGTTGCGAGTTCACGCAAGTAATCTATCCAACGGATGGATCCCGGATCTCCGCTCACAGGGTTCGCGTCGTCCGGGATGACGAGTTGCTCGTGTTCGATCGGGGGAGTGCGGCGGGAAGGCAACGGCCCGTTCCCTTCCCACAATTTGCTTAACATGCGATTGCCCTGTTCTCATCCCCTCCCAGTTGACACGCGCAGCGGGGGCCCCTTTGTTGGAGGCGTGTGCCCTCCCGATTTGATGCCCCGCCGATGTCCACCCACTCCGCCCTCTTCGACGAACTCCAATCGCTGGCCACCGAGCAGCGCAATCCGCACTCCACGCACATCGACACGGCGTCGGTGGAGGAGATCCTGCGCGTCATCAACACCGAGGACCACACCGTGCCCATTGCCGTGCGGCGCGAGCTTCCGCACATCGCCGAGGCGGTGCGGATCGTCGTGGACGCCTTCAAGAACGACGGGCGCCTCTTCTACGTGGGCGCCGGCACGAGCGGGCGCCTCGGCGTGGTGGATGCGTCGGAGTGCCCGCCGACCTTCGGCACCGATCCGGAGCGGGTGCAGGGACTCATCGCCGGGGGGCGCGAGGCGGTCTTTCGGTCGCAGGAGGGGGCGGAGGATGTGCCCGCGGCGGGCGCAAAAACTCTTGACAAGCATGGCGTTACAGAGAACGACGTGGTGTGCGGGATCACCTCCAGCGGCCGCACGCCGTTCGTGGTGGGGGCCGTGGAGCACGCCCGCGACGCCATCGGCTGCCCCACACTTTTCGTGACGACGATCCCACGCGAGGACCTGGACGTGACCCCCGACGTCGCGATCTGCCCGGTGGTGGGGCCGGAGGTGATTATGGGCTCGACGCGCATGAAGAGCGGCACCGCGCAGAAGCTCGTGCTCAACATGATCACCACCGCGGCGATGGTGCGCCTGGGCAAGGTCTACGAGAACATGATGGTGGACCTGCAGCGCACGAGCGACAAGCTGGTGGAGCGCGGCATCCGCACCGTCATGATGGTGACGGGCGTCGACTACGACGCGGCCGACGCGGTGCTCGCCCGCTGCGATGGGCACGTGAAGACGGCCCTCGTCATGCTCCTCGCGGACGTGGGGGTCGAGGAGGCGCGACGGCGGCTGGACGAAACGGACGGCTTCGTGCGGCCGGCGATCCAGCAGGAGTCTTAATCCGCCTCGTCGATGAGCGCTTCCGCCTGCTTCACGAACCTCCTCGCATCCTCCAGTTGGGCCTCCACTCGTGACGGATCCGGTCGATCGAGTTCGTAGTCACACCGCTGCCGATCCGTACGGAGGCGGGAAAAGATTTGAAGCTCGATGGACTCATTCCGGAGCCGATGTCCAAGCTGATTTTCTACGCCCTTATGTGTTGCCGGTCGAACGTCTCGGGACGCCAGCAGTACTCGGGCTGCCTCATAAACGCCATAGTACGCCCGGCTCGCAGCATCGGCCGGGAATCCCTCTTCAAGGAGGAGCGCCGACGCCTCCAGACGCTCCCGGGCCACGTCGAATCCAACCTGGAAGCGTTCTTTCATAGTTCGATTCCGTTCTCTTTCGCCCATTCGGCTCGACGCCCCGTTTCCGAATCGTGGTACGTGATGATGTGGAGGTCCCAGTCCGTCTCGTCCATTACCTCGTACGCAATGCGTGTCACATTGTCGGTCTCCTTGAACGGCTCGTACGGTTCACGGAGGACGACAAACACCTCCACGGCCCCTTCGAGTTCTCCTTCCGTCGGAGACCGCTCCTCGTAGGGATCCTCCGGCACGGCGTACACCCCTGCGAGGCGATCCCCGTAGTGCTCTCGGTAGCGGCGCGAGAGCGTCGCCAATACGTCGGCGGGGGTGCGAGTAACTTGCATAGAATCAGGAATCCATGTTGGGTCTGGACCCTTCCCTTACGGGAGAAGTCGGGAGTATGTCCCAGGCATTTCGCTTCGCAGCACGCCCTGTTTCACGTGAAACGTGCTCTCCCTTCGATCCTCCATCCTCGACTCTCGACCGCCCGTACCCTCGACCTTCCCCCCTCGACCCTAAAGCCCCCTCCCTTTTCGCCTCTCCCCCGTCGCTTCTCGAACGCACGTTGCACGTGAAACATCCGCGACTCTTCGGACGCAGTCGGGGATGAGGCGCGGAAGCAGGAATCTTCCGTTTCCCCGGGCTCGTTGGTCGTTTCTGTAGTGATCAGACGCATTCCTCGGCCCTGACCCGCCGCCCACCGCCGTTCCTCCAGAGGGAGCGTCGGCTTTTGGTGTTTGGGGCCTGCCGCCTGACGCGTGCCTTCCGAACCGACCCGACCGCCTGTGTCCCTCTCCTCCATCGCCCAGCGCATCGAGACGACCTCGGCCGTCACGCGCCTTCGCTCGTGGACCGCGGAGGCGCAACGCGGCGACCGGGCGCCGGTGCTCCGCGTCACGGGCGCCGCCGGCTCCCTCCCCGCCTTCCTCCTCTACCACCTCCACCGCACGCCCGGCGCGCCGCTCTGCTGCCTCGTGCCCGACGAGGATGCCGCCGCCTACCTCCAGAGCGATCTGGAGCAGCTGGTGGACGATCCGGAGGCGGAGGTGCTGCGCGTCCCCGCCACGCAGCAGACGCCGTACGACACGGAGCAGATCACCGACTCCGGCCCCCTCATCGAGCGCGCCGACGCCCTGCAGCGGATGGCCGAGGGCTTCGACGGCCTGCTCGTGACGAGCGTGCCCGCGGTGGGCGAGCGCGTGCCGCCCCCCGAGGCGGTGCAGCGCGACACGCTCACCGTAAAGACGGGCGAAGAAATTTCGCTGGAGGCCCTGGCCGACCGCCTGGTGGAGCAGGACTTCTCCCCCGTCGAGTTCGTGGAGGAGCCCGGCGAGTTCGCCCGGCGCGGCGGCATTCTCGACGTCTTCCCCTACGCCGGCAGCTACCCGGTCCGCATCGACTTCTTCGGGGACGAGATCGACGGGCTGCGCGAGTTCGACCCGCAGACGCAGCGCTCCGTGAGCCGCCTCACCACCGCCCGCCTCGTGCCCAACCTGGAGCGCGAGGAGTCCGCCCGCGGCTCCATTCCCCTCTTCGACTACCTGTCCGAAAGCGCCGTCCTCGCCACCCTCGATGAAGCACAGGTCCGTGAAGGCGCGCAGGCGCAGTATGATGAAGCCGTCGACGCATACACCGAGCGTCGAGCCGCGCTCAACGAGAACGGCGACGCGGAAGAAACGCCTGAGGATCTTACCCCGCCCGACCAGCGCTACCTCGACGGCGACGCGCTCACCGACGCCCTCACGCGCCACCCCCGCCTCCAGTTCGGCACCTTCACCGCCCCGGATCGCACCAACGGCACGCCCGTCGACACGCTCGACCTCAGCGCCGACCCGCAGCCGTCGTTCAACAGCGACATGGACCTGGTGCGCAAGCGGCTGCAGGCCAACGGCGAGCGCGACCTCGACACCTTCCTCCTCTGCGACAGCCACGGCCAGAGCTCTCGCCTGCGCGACCTGCTGGAGTCGGAGATCGACCACGGCTGGGCCCGGCTCGTCGTGGAGTCGCTGCACGAGGGCTTCGAGTGGCCCGACGCCCGGCTCGCCGTCTATACCGACCACCAGATCTTTAACCGCTACCACCGCCCCTCCACCAAGAAGCGGGAGAAGTACAGCGGGGGCATGAACCTTCGCGACATCAAAAACCTGACGCCGGGCGACTTCGTGGTGCACGTGGAGCACGGCATCGGGCGGTTCGACGGGATGCGCAAGATCACCGTCCGCGGCAAGCAGCAGGAGGCCGTGCGCCTCAACTTTGCCGACGACGACGTACTCTACGTCAACGTCCACGCCCTCCACAAGCTCAACAAGTACACCGGCAAGGAGGGCCATCAGCCCACCCTCACGAAACTCGGGTCCGGGCAGTGGGAGAAGACGAAGGAGCGAACGAAGAACAAGGTCAAGGACATTGCGCGCGACCTCATCAAGCTCTACGCGAAGCGGAAGGCCTCGGACGGCTACGCCTTCTCCTCGGACACCACGTGGCAGCGCGAGATGGAGGCGAGCTTCGAATTCGAGGACACGCCCGACCAGGCCGAAGCCGCCGAGGCGGTGAAACGCGACATGGAGGAGCCGGTGCCGATGGATCGGCTCGTGTGCGGCGACGTGGGCTTCGGCAAAACCGAGGTGGCCGTGCGGGCCGCCTTCAAAGCCGTGCAGGACGGCAAGCAGGTGGCCGTCCTCGTCCCCACCACCATCCTCGCGCAGCAGCACCACGAGACGTTCCGGAAGCGGCTGGAACGCTTTCCCGTCAACGTGGAGGTGCTCTCGCGCTTCCGCACGCAGGCCGAGCAGACGGAGGTGCTGGAGAACCTCGCAAAGGGACAGGTCGACATCCTCATCGGCACGCACCGCATTACCTCCGACGACATCGAGTTCGACGACCTGGGCCTGCTCGTGATCGACGAGGAGCAGCGCTTTGGCGTGAAGACGAAGGAGACGCTCCGCAAGATGCGGGCGAACATCGACACCCTCACCCTCACCGCCACGCCCATCCCGCGGACGCTGCAGTTCTCCCTCCTTGGGGCGCGGGACCTCTCGCTTATCGAGACGCCCCCGCCCAACCGCCAGCCCATCAACACCGAAATCCACACCTTCGACGAAGACCTCATCCGCGACACGATCGTCTACGAGACGAGCCGCGGCGGGCAGGTCTTCTTCATCCACAACCGCGTGAAGACGATCAACGAAGTGGCCGAGATGGTGCGCGCCATGGTGCCGAACGTGCGGGTGGGCGTCGGCCACGGACAGATGAGCGCCAGTCAGTTAGAGGACGTGATGGTCGACTTCCTCACCGAAAAGCTCGACGTACTGGTGTCGACCTCGATCATCGAGAACGGGCTCGACATCTCGAACGCCAACACAATGATCATCAACCACGCGGGGGAGCACTTCGGCCTCTCGGAGCTGCACCAGCTGCGGGGGCGCGTGGGGCGCTCGCAGCGCAAGGCCTTCTGCTACCTGCTGGTGCCCTCCATCCACAGCCTCACGGACGACGCCCGCGAGCGCCTAAAGGCCGTCGAGCAGTTCTCGGACCTCGGGAGCGGGTTCGACATCGCGATGCGCGACCTCGACATCCGCGGCGCCGGGGCGCTCCTGGGGGCCGAGCAGAGCGGCTTCGTGGAGGACGTGGGCTACGAAACCTACCACAAGATCCTCGACCAGGCGATCAAAGAGCTGCGCGAGGAGGAATTCGAGGACGTGTTCGACGGCGAGGCCGTGCCGCCGGGCCCCGAAACCTCGGTCGACGTGGAGGAGGACGCCTACATTCCGGACGACTACGTGCGCGACAACACCGAGCGCCTCAACCTCTACCGCCGCATCAGCGACGCGCCCGACGAGACGACGCTCGTGGACCTTCTGGACGAGTTGGAGGACCGTTTTGGCGACGTGCCCCAGCCGGTCGAGCACCTCCTCACCGGCGCCCAGCTCCGCCTCCTCGGCGAGAAATTGCGCCTGCCAAAGGTGCTTTACAAGAACGAGCGCCTCTTCCTTTACCCCCCCAGCGAGGACGCCGATCCGTACTTCTACGACGAGGTCTTCCACCCGCTGCTGGAGAAGCTCGCCCTTCTCGACCGCGAGTACGTGATGAAGGACGACGTGGAGGGCGGCCTCATGCGCGCCATCATCCAGGACGTGCCGACGCTGAACGACGCGCTGGAGATCATGGAGGGACTGCTGCTGGAGGAGACGGAGACCGTCGCCACCGTGGAGGCCTGACCCCAGGGTCGAAACGCAGAACGTTTCACGTGAAACGACCAGCCCTCATCAGACGAGGACAACCTCGATCGGTCCCTCGTAGGCCTGGAGGTCGTAGTCGGTCGTGTAGAGCTCGTCCCCGTCGTGTGGAAGGGCCGTAGTGAGCATCATGGCGTTGGCCATCGACAGGTCGTTGCCGTGCGAGAGCCGCGCCGCCTCGTCGAGAAACGAATTGGAAAGCCCCCGCTCCACTTCGCACGCATCCCCGACAACGTTGACGAGCCACTCCGCGTCCTCCATGTCCAAGACGCCGCGGTAGCCCAGCTTCTTCAGTTCGTAGATGACAAGTCCGTTGGCGACGCCCAATCCGTCCCCTCTCGCCAGTTTTCGGAGGGCCTGACGGTGCATTTCCGAAAGCTCCCCAGTGGCGTACTTGACGAAGTACCCGGTGTCGAATCCGCGCCGCATAAAAACGATGCTGACGGGTGAGGAGGAAGGAAGAGATTATGGGCGCTCCGGATCATCCTCCCGAATGCTGCTGAGGGCCTCATTGACGTCGCCATGGGCGTTGATCGTGCCCGCCCGCCGATCGAGTTCGTCGATGGCACGGCGGCGTCGGAGACGCTTCAGATACGATTCGGCTGCCCGAGCATAAAACTCGCTGATGGAGAGGTCCTCCTCCTCGGCCATTGCCTCGACTTCCTTCCCGATCTCGTCTTGAATCGAGACGCTGTGTCGCATGATGGAGTCTGGGATTCCGAAGGTTATGCATAACTCGATGCGTAAACTGACGATGAAGGGTGAGGTTCGTGGTCGTCCACGTTTTGAAAGAGGTGCGGCAGGTGTCAATGAAATGGACCTGATCTTTTCCTATTCCCCGTCGTTCCGTGAGGCGATTCGTCAACCTACCACCGGGTGCCCGCTCCCGACGATGCGATCGTCATGACTACCGCGGCGGCGCGTACTTCGTCACGACGAACACGAAGAACCGAGCTCCCCGCTTCGGCACGGTCGAGCGCGGGCGGATGTACCTAAACCACTACGGCAGAATCGTGGCCGAGGAATGGAAATGAACCGGCGAGCTCCGAGACGCGGTTTCCCTGGAATTACCTCCCGGGCTGCAAAAGTGCAGAGCTGGGACTCTCTCCACCATCGTCGGGTGTTTCAAAGCAGCCGTCCCCCGCCGCATCAACGAGAAGCGAGACGCGCCGGGAGAGACGATCTGGCAATCGAATTTCCGCGACCGCATCGTCCGCAACCGAAAAGAGCTCCGTCGCGTCCGGCACTACATCCGCAAGAATCCACAAGAGTGGGTACGATCAGATTAGGATTCCCCGGTGAGGTGCTTTGAAAGAAAATCGTCGATCGTTTGGAGGTACCTGTCGGCTGATACGAGAAACCCATCGTTATGCCCACCCTCGATCTCCAGAAACTGCTTCGGCTCGGCGGCCGCCTCGTAGACCTGTCGCCCCAGATCGAACGGCACGACCCGATCTCCGCGACTGTGAATGAAAAGCTTCGGCGCGTCGATTTCCGCTACGCGCGCCTCGTTGTCGAATTGATTCGTGGCGAGGGCCCGGACGGGCAGAAACGAGTAGTGGTGCGCACCCACGTCGGGCACGTTCGTGAACACCGACTCCAGAATCACCGCGCCGGGCGGGTGTCGTGCCGCAAGCCACGTCGCCGGCCCGCCCCCCATCGATCGCCCAAACACGACAATTGATTCCGGTGCAATCTGTTGTTGCTCAACGAGATATCGCCAGCAGGCATCCGCATCCTTGTAGAGTCCTTCTTCCGACGGCGAGCCGGTGCTCTGCCCGTACCCGCGGTAGTCGACAATCAGGACGTTGAGGCCGAGCCGGTGGAACTGCTGCACGCTCTCCAGCCGTCCGGAGATATTGCCGGCGTTGCCGTGAAAGAAGAGGAGCGTTCCACGTGAAACATTAGGGGCAGGAATCCACCAGCCGTGGAGCGTCTCGCCGTCGTCGGTGTCGAGATGGACGGTTTCGTAGGGCATCCCCGCATCGTCGGGCGTGGCGAGGAGGCGGCTGCTCGGCTGGAAGAGGAGCTGGTCCTGAAAAGAAAACGCGAGCCCGACGATCGCTCCGTAGACGACGATAAGCCCAATGGCGGCGGTGAGCATCATGCGGCGCATGAAGTGAGGGACCTGTGCAAAACCTCGCGCCTCTTCGGGAAGCGCGACGTTCCACGTGAAACATAGGACTACGAGTGCACCGCCACAATCTCCTTTTCGCCAAAGAAGCCATTCCGTCCGAGGAGTTCGTCGAGCGGACGCCGCTCAATCGCTACGTCGGGGGCTGCCCCCCGGAGATCTGCGATCTCGTCGCTCAAGTCGCCGCCCTTCAGCGCCAGGAGCCCAGTCGGCCACTCGTCGGCACTCGGCGTGTCGTCGAGCGAAACGGCCACGCGGCCGTGCCATCGCCAGAGGTCGGCCAGCGGAGCCGTGGCGCGGGAGACGGAATAGTGCGCCTCGCCCGTCCACTCCTCCGCCCGCCCGTTCCACGTGAAACAATTCTCCAGTCCCAGCCGCCGCGCAATGGTGCGCACGGCCCGGCTCTTCTTCCCCACCGAGTCCACGCCCACCACCGTCACCTCGGGCTCACAGATCGCGAGCGGAATCGCGGGCAGCCCGCCGCCGGTGCCCCAGTCGACAATCGTGCAGCCGTCCGGGAAATCACGGACCGTGAGCGTCAGGCAGTGGAGCAGATGCTGCGTCCGAAACTGCCGCTCGCTCTCCGACGAGATGAGGTTGAGACGCTGGTTGAAGCGGAGAAGCTGTTCCTCGTACCGCTCTAGTTTCTCCCGTTGCGACTGGGAAAGCTGGGAAAAGGGATCGAATGGCATATCGTGCCGTTGAAATCGTGTTAATGCTCATCAATGGAACGGCCAAAAACCATGAGCGTCGAGGAAATCGAAAAAGCAATTACCCAGCTCTCGCCGGAAGAATTGGGCGAGCTATCGTCGTGGTTCGAAGACTACCAAGCAAAGGTCTGGGACAAACAAATCGAACAGGATCTCGACGAGGGCCGATTGGATTCTCTCTTGAAAGAGGTCGATGAAGCGTACGAAGCTGGGGAGGCAACTTCGCTGTGAGACACTTCACTCTTCCTCGCTTTTGGGACCACTACGACGATCTGCCAGAGCACATCCAGGAATTGGCAGATCGGAAGTTCGAATTGCTCAAGTCCAATCCGCGCCATCCCTCGCTCCACCTCAAGAAGATCGGTAACAAAAAGCAGGTATGGTCCGTGCGAATCGGATTGCATTATCGGCCTTGGGACGAGAAAAACCCGAAGGCATCGTGTGGTTCTGGATTGGAACGCACGCCGAGTATGACAGGCTTCTTTCGTAAACACGTCCACTGTGTCAGCCGACCTCGACCGCCGTTTCACGTGAAACACCAAACGACTGCCCGTCCCCGCCCATCGCGTCGAGATCCAGGTCGCGCTCCGTCGGAAGCGGCTCCACACCTTCATTCTTCAGGAGCACCATGAGCACCGAGATGTCGGAGGCCCGCACGCCCGGCACGCGCGAGGCCTGGCCCAGGTTGTCGGGCTCCACCTTGCTCAGCTTCTCACGGGCCTCGATTGAGATGTTGTCGAGCGCCTCGTAGTCGAAGTCATCGGGGATCGGCCAGCGCTCCTTCTCCTCCATCTCTTCCACCATGTCCTGCTGCCGGTCGATGTAGCCCTCGTACTTGAGGTCGATCTCGATGAGGCGCGGCGCGCTCAGCATGCCCGGCGCTTCTGTCACCACCTCGTCGTAGATGCCGGCGTGGCGCAGGAGATCCTCGGCGTCCACCTCGGGGCGCTTGCAGAGCTCGATTGCGGGGCGCGGCTGGTCGAGCGTCGAGGTGCCCACGGACCGCAAATAGTCGTCGACCTGCTCGGGCGTGACGGTGGTGTCGGCCAGTGTTTCACGTGTAACATCGATTGCGCGCTCCTTCTCTTTCATCCGCTCGTAGCGCGCCTTCGAGGCCAGGCCCAGCTTGTAGCCGAGCTCGGTGAGGCGCTGGTCGGCGTTGTCCTGGCGCAGCAGGATGCGGTGCTCGGCGCGGCTGGTGAACATGCGGTACGGCTCGTCGGTGCCCTTCGCCACCAGGTCGTCGATGAGGACCCCGATATACGCTTCTGAGCGCTTGAGCACGATCGGATCGGCCTTCCGGAGCTTCTGCACGGCGTTGATGCCGGCCATGAGGCCCTGCGCGGCCGCCTCCTCGTAGCCCGTAGTGCCGTTAATCTGCCCCGCAAAGAAGAGGCCGTCCACGGACTTCGTCTCCAGGCTGTACTGGATCTGGTACGGAGGGAAGAAGTCGTACTCGATGGCGTAGCCAGGCCGCAGCATGTGGGCCTCCTCCATCCCCGGCACCTGCCGGAGTGCGCGGAACTGCACCTCCTCGGGCAGACTCGTCGAGAAGCCGTTCACGTACACCTCACGCACCCGGTAGCCCTCCGGCTCGATAAACAGCTGGTGCGCATCTTTCTCGGAGAAGCGGTCGATCTTGTCCTCGATCGACGGGCAGTAGCGCGGCCCCTTGGCCTGGATGCGCCCCGTGAACATGGGGCTGCGATCGAAGCCCTCGCGGAGCGTCTCGTGCACCTCGGGCGTCGTGTCGGTGAGCCAGCAGCAGAGCTGCCGGTCCACCGGGGGGAGGTCATCCGTCATGAACGAGAAGGCCGTGGCGTCCGGGTCGGCGGGCTGCTTCTCCATGACGCTGTAGTCGATCGACCGGCCGTCCACACGCGGGGGCGTGCCCGTCTTGAGCCGTCCGCTCTCGAACCCGAGGTCGTGCAGGCAGCCCGTGATGCCATGCGAGGCGTTCTCCCCCATTCGTCCGCCGCCAAAATTTTTCTTCCCCACGTGAATCACGCCGTTCGAGAACGTGCCCGTGGTGAGCACCACGCACGGCGCGCGGAACGTCCGCCCCAAGTTTGTGCGGACGCCGGTGACGGTCTCGCCGTCGTCGGTGGTGAGCACTTCCGTCACCATGTCCGCCCGCATCGAGAGGTTGTCGATCGCCTCCAGCTCCTCCCGCATGCAGTCTGCGTACTCGGCCCGCCCGCACTGCGCCCGCGGCCCCCACACGGCCGGCCCTTTGCTCTTGTTAAGCATCCGAAACTGCAGTCCGGCCCGGTCGGTCACTTTCCCCATCAGACCGCCCATCGCGTCGATTTCACGTGCAATGTGCCCCTTGCCGATGCCCCCGATGGCCGGGTTGCACGACATCTGACCGATCTGATTCAGCTTCAGGGTGATGAGGAGCGTGTCGGCGCCCATGTTGGCCGCCGCCGCCGCGGCCTCACTTCCGCTGTGGCCGCCGCCCACCACGATGACGTCGTACTCGAAATAATCCTGATGCATGATGCGTGCGGATCGACCGCGTTGTGGAAAAGAGCCGCGCAGGCCCATCGAAAACTGGGATCCCTCCCAACGGCTGGGCCTGGACTGTGTGCCCGCCCGGCATAGAAAAACAGGATTCAGACGCCTTGAAGGGGGACGACACGTGCTTTGTCGAAGGGAGACCTCTCCCCCTCGCGGGGCGACATATGGTTTTTCCAGGAGAAGGCTAGTGTTGTGTCAAACCTCACGGTTGTGGTTGTCCTCCCGGCCAGGCCCCGAGGGCGTTCGGGGCGCCGAGCCGGGATGACAGGGTGCGATTTTTCTGTGCACGAATCACGGTTGACACGGCACTAGCTCATTTTGCTGAGAAAGCGCTGCACGGTGCGAAGGGTCGGAAGGTCGTCTTTGTCGACGTGCCGGGCCAGCTCCTCGCGGAGTTCGGTGCTGGTGCAGTCGGGGTGGTCGGCGATGTAGTAGAGCGCAATCTTGCGGAGCTCCGAGCCCGCCCCGAAGTACGAGTCGTAGGAGCGCTGGCTGCGGCGGCCATGCCGGTCGATGAGGCCGGAGAGCCCCTCCTCGCGGAACTGGTTCGTCCAGCGGCGGAGCGTACGGGCCGTCACCGAGTCGTACACGTCGTACGTCCAGTCGGGGACGTCGGCGGTGCCGTCCTTGTACGCGTCCGCGACATCGTCCTGCGCCTGGGCGTCGGAGCACCCCTCCCGCTCACGGTAGCGAACGTAGGCGCGGAGGAGAGCCAGACGAGCCGCGAGGCGTCGAAAGCCGCCGTCTTCGAGCCGGCCAAGCGCCGTGAGAGGATCGCGGTCAGAGGACATGGTATAGAGGAGACTCTGCATACAGAACGCGACGGCATGTCCCTACTCCCCGCGCCTGAGAAACGGTCCGGGCGAAACACCGGCGTGGGGCTGCGTTCACATAGCGCAACTCAACGCCCCCCTCCTTCCGTCCCTCTCCGAGTGATGACCTCGGTTCGCCTCCTTCTCTTCGGCTTCGCCCTCGCCCTTCTCGCATCCGGCTGCTCCCTGACCGCTCCGGACGACCGCAACGAGCCGCGTACGGAATACACGCCCCTCGACTTCTCCCGCTTCACGACCGACACCACGGCGCTCGTCGGTCGCTGGGAGTGGCGCCAACGCACCGTCTTCGGCCCCGGCACGCCGCACCGGATCACCGCCGACACCTCGGACCGCTCCGAGACGCTCGTCTTTCCCTCCCCGGACACCATGCGCGTGTACCGCAACGACACGCTCGACCAAACGGTGGCCCGGGCGAACTTTCTCGATCGCGCCCAGTGGGGCGTGCGGGCGGACACGTTCGCCACGAGCACCGCCTATATCGACGGTCCAGAAACGATCTACGTGCGCATCGACTGATGATTGCGGCTGCGGATCCGTCTCAGTACGCCTGTGAATCGAGGTCTTCTGGGGGCCATACGTCCAGCAGGCGGCGCACCGTCACGAACTGGCCCAGGTGGTAGGCGTTGTGGTCGGCGATGCCGGCAAGCTCCCCTGTGTACGTGGTGCCGTGGTACTCCTCTCCGTCGGCGTGGGGAATGTCGCCCGCGATGTCGATGTCTGGATTTCGGACCAGATCCTTCGCCCGCTCAAGATCTGAACGGAACTCATCGAGGCATTCGGTCCACGCTGCGTCGCTGGGCGGAGCCACGGTGTCGGGCCAGTAGGCGTCGGGCCAGGCGGGAAACGTGTAGTCGGGGTCGACGCAATAGCGGAGGTAGTCGGCTTGGCTGGCGCGCATGTGCTCCAGGATCTGCCAGAGCGAGTAGGCCTCCGGCAGGCCGTCCGGCTGCACGCCGCGGGCGGCGGGGGGCACGTCGCGAAGAATCTCGTCGGGCGAGCGGCGTGCCACCGTGCCGTTGAGCTGGTACAGGAGCTGGGTGCGGAGGGCGTCAGACATAAACAGGGTGGGGCTACGTGTCGATTTGAGACGGAAACGAAGGGACTCGACGAGACGACTCCCGGGTTCCCTCTGCATCGTAAAAGATGATCTGTCCCTCCTCGTCGCAGATCCAGACCTCTTCGGCCCCCGCCTCAAAGTAGAGCCCTCGCTTCTCGGCCATTTCCGCCTCCGTGTTGCCAGACGAGCGGATTTCGACGCAAATTTCCGGCGCCACGGGGGCGTCGTAGCAGTCCTTCACCTCCTCCCAGCGCTCCCCTGAGAACCAGGCAACGTCGGCCACCTTTGTTCCCTTTTTGGTCTGGACGGCAGCCTCCGTGAGCACTTCGCCGCCGTCGATGTGCTGGTCGAGGTGCTGAGCCAGTTGATGCTGCGCCCGGCTGTGCCAGAGATAATTTGGACTCATCACGATCTGTCCGCGCTCATTCGTTTCGATTTTGTACGGGAGGTCCTGCAGATGCGGGTCCTCACAGACCTCCTTCCACGAGAGTCCGGGGCGATCTTTCGTTTGGGTGCTCATGGCAAGAGGAGACGTGATTCGTGAAGACGTGAGTTGTAAACGGCGGTCCCCCGACCGCGGTCCGCCGTCACTTGCCAATGCAGAAGCGGGAGAAGATCTGGTCGAGCACGTCCTCATTGGTAATCTCGCCGGTAATGGCGCCCAGTTCCTGGAGAGCCGCGCGGAGATCGAGCGTGAGCATGTCGCCGGAGACGCCCACGTCGAGCGCCTCGCGGGCCTGTCGGACGGCGTCGAGCGCGTCCTGGAGGTGCTGGCGGTGCCGCTGGTTCATGACGACGGGCGAGGCCTCGGCGCGGCTCAGGTGCTCGGCCACCGTGTCGGTGAGGCGATCGAAAAGGGGCTGGAGCTCGTCGGCGTCGTCGCGGGCGTGGAGGGCCGACAGCTTAAGAGCGGAGAGGCCGTCGAGGTCGGCCACCGGGTGGTCGGGGGCGGCGTCGGCCTTGTTGCCGATGAGGAAGGGCTGCACCTCAGAATCATCCGCCGCGAGGTCGTGGAGGAAGTCGATCTCCTCAGAGTCGAGGCCCACGGTGAGGTCGTAGAGGTAGAGGAGCACGTCGGCCGCCTCGATCGACTCGGTGGCGCGGCGCACGCCCTCCGCCTCAATTTCGTCGGCGGTGTCGCGGAGGCCGGCGGTGTCGACGAAGCGGAAGAGCACGCCCTCGATCTCGGCCTCCGCTTCAATCTCGTCGCGCGTGGTACCGGGCGTCTCACTCACGATGGCGCGGTCGTGTCCCACCAGTGCGTTCAGCAGGGTCGACTTGCCGGCGTTCGGCCGCCCGCCGATGACGACCCGCACGCCGTCCTTCAGCTTCTCGCCGGTGGGGTAGGTGTCGAGCAGATCGCCCAGAATCTCTTCCGTCTCGTCCAGCAGTTCCTCCAGGCGCTCCCGGTCGGCAAACTCCACATCCTCGTCCGAGAAGTCGATCTCCAGTTCCACCAGCGAGCAGAGGTTGAGGAGCTCCTCGCGCAGGTCCTCCAGGAGGTCGGAGTAGCGGCCCTTGAGGTGCGTGAGGGACGCCTCGTGGGCTTTCGTAGAGGTGGCGTGGATGAGGTCGGCCACCGCCTCGGCCTGCGCCAAGTCCATCTTGCCGTTCAGGAAGGCCCGCTCGGTGAACTCGCCGGGCTCGGCCATGCGGGCGCCGTGGTCGAGGAGGCTCTGAAGCACCATCTTGGGCGCGAGGTCGCCGCCGTGGCACGAGACCTCGACGATGTGTTCGCCCGTTGCGGAGTTGGGGGCGCGGAAGACGGTGGCCACCACCTGATCGATGTCGTCGCCCTCGGCGTTTTCGACGAAGCCAACGTGGGCCGTGTGGCTCTCCACGTCCGTCAGGTCGGCTCCGCGGAAGCACTCGTTCACGACGTTGATCGCCTCGGGGCCGGAGGTGCGCACGACGGCCAGGGCGGCCCGCCCCCGGGCGGTGGCGATGGCGGCGATGGTGTCGTCGGGCATGGCGCACGGATTGCGTTCGTGAAACAAGTGCGTGTCTCAAAACCATGCCCCGAGCCCGCGTTCCTCCTACGTCCAGAGGCGCGGCACGTCCATGCGGAGATCGAAGAGGAGCACCTCGCTCTCGGCCGCAAACGCAAAGTCGAGCCGGTCGGTGTTGGTGATGCCCACGCCGTCGCCGCTCCGCAGCGTCACGCCCGTCACGTCCACCGTCCCCTCCACCACCTGCACCCAGGCCCCGCGCCCGTCGGCCAGGGCGTGCTCCGCCCGGTCGCCCGCGGCGAAGAGTCCCGCGTAGACGAAGGCGTCGGTATTGATCGGCATCGGGCCGTCCGCCCCCGCCGCCTCGGCCGTGTACGGTGCCACGTAGCAGCGGAACTGCCCCTGCCGCTCGGTCGCGGTAAACCCGCGCTCGTGGTAGGCGAAGTCGGTGCCCGCGCGGTCGGGCACGAGCCACATCTGGTAGTTGTGCTCTACGGTGTCGTGCGTGTTCTCCTCCGAGTGCACCATGCCCTCGCTCCCGGCGCTGATGAGCTGCATCTCGCCGGCCCCGATGTGCGCCTCGTGCCCCTGATCGTCACCGTGGGTGAGCACGCCGTCGGCCACGTACGTGAGAATTTCCGCGTCGCGGTGCGGGTGGGCCGAGAAGCCCTCGTGCGGCTGAATGTGGTTTTCGACCATCACGCGGAGCGGCCCGAAGTGCACCCAGTCGGGGTCGTGGTAGTCCGCAAAGGAGAAGGTCATCCAGTTGTCGGTCCAGCCGACGTCCTCGTAGCCGCGCTCGTCGCTGCGGCGGAGGCGAAGGGTGGGCGAATCGGTCGGAGCGGTGTCGGTCGGCATGGGGAGGGGGAAGGG
>NCRB01000062.1 GCA_002894665.1 Salinivenus iranica | reverse complement strand
GACCAGGGACGGGTTCGTCGTCACCCCGTCCAAAATGCCCATGTCCGTCGCCTCGCGAATCTCGTCGAGATCAGCCGTGTCTACAAAAAACTTCATGACTCTGTGGTGTGTCGTCGTGAAATAGTGAATGCCGTTCGGGGCGGTTGAGGCGGCCGGTTCGCTACCCGACCAGCTCGCGGGCAACCTCGGCCACGTGCTCGGCCGTGAGGCCGTACTCCGCCATGACTCGTTCGCCGGGCGCCGACGCGCCGAAGCGGTCGACCCCGATGGTGCGGCCCTCCGTCCCCACGTAGCGCTCCCACCCCTGCGCGACGCCCGCCTCAATGGCGACGCGCGCCGTCACGTCGGGCGGCAGGACCTTGCGCCGGTACGTCTCCGACTGCGCCTCGAAAAGCTCCCACGACGGCATGCTCACCGCCCGGGCCGCAATGCCGTCCTCGTTCAGTGCCTCGGCGGCCGCCACGGTGTGCTGCGTCTCGCTTCCGGTGCCGATCAGGATGACATCGGGGGCGCCGTTGGGGTCTTGAATCACGTAGCCGCCGCGCTGCAGTCCGCGGGCGGGCGCCAGCCGGGAGCGGTCCAGCACCGGCAGCTTCTGCCGGGTGAGGACGAGGGCCGTGGGCCCTTCCGTGTTCGTCACGGCGGCCTTCCATGCCTCCACCGCCTCGTTGGCGTCGGCGGGGCGGATGAGCGTGAGGTTCGGAATGGCCCGGAGCGCCATCAGGTGCTCAACCGGCTGGTGCGTGGGCCCATCCTCCCCGAGCCCAATCGAGTCGTGGGTGAACACGTACACGACCGGCTGCTCCATCAGCGCGCTCAGGCGAAGCGACGGGCGCAGGTAGTCGCTAAAGATCAGGAACGTGCCCGCGTACGGCTGCAGGCCGCCGTGCAGGGCCATGCCGTTCGACATGCCGGCCATGGCATGCTCCCGCACCCCGAACCGGAAGTACCGTCCCTCGGGCGCGTCTTTCTGGAAGTCCGCCCGGCCGTCCACGTCGGTCTTGTTGGAGCCCGTGAGGTCCGCCGACCCGCCGATGAGGTATCCGAGCTCCGGGGCCAGCGTGTTAAGCGTGAGGCCGCTCGCCTTGCGGGTGGCCAGCTGCTCGCCCGCCTCGAAGGTGGGGAGCGCTTCCTCCCACCCCTCCGGCGGCGTGCGGGACATCCAGCGGTCGTACTCGGCCGCCTTCTCGGGGTGGGCGTCGCGGTACGCCGAACGCTTTTCTTCCCACTCCGCCCGGTGCGCCTCTCCCTCGTCGACCGCCGTCCGCATGTGGTCGTACACCGCGTCCGGGACGTAAAACGACCGGTCGGCGGGCCAGCCGAGGGCCTCCTTCGTGCGGCGCAGCTCCTCTTCGCCGAGGGGGGCGCCGTGGGCCGCGGCCGTGTCCTGCTTGTTGGGGCTCCCGTAGCCGATGTGGGACCGGACCGAAATGATCGACGGCCGCTCCGTCTCCGCCTTGGCGGCCGCAATCGCCTGGTCCACCGCCTCCAGGTCGTTCGCGTCGTCGACGCGCTGCACGTGCCAGCCGTAGGCCTCGAAGCGCTGCCCCACGTCTTCGGTAAAGGCAAGGTCGGTGCCCCCGTCAATCGTGATGCGGTTGTCGTCGTAGAGGTAGACGAGCTTGCCGAGGCCGAGGTGCCCGGCCAGCGACGCGCTCTCCTGCGCGATGCCCTCCATCACATCGCCGTCGCTCACGAGGGCGTAGGTGTAGTGGTCGACGATCTCGTGCTCCGGCGTGTTAAACTGGTCGGCCAGCAGGCGCTCGGCAAGGGCCATGCCCACCCCGTTCGCGAAGCCCTGTCCCAGCGGGCCCGTCGTGGTCTCGACGCCCGCCGTGAGGTGGGCCTCCGGGTGGCCCGGCGTTTTGCTGCCCCACTGCCGGAAGTTCTTGAGCTCCTCCATCGGCAGGTCGTAGCCCGTGAGGTGCAACAGGCTGTAGAGGAGCATGGAGGCGTGGCCGGCGGACAGCACGAACCGGTCCCGATCGGGCCAGTCGGGGGATTTGGGGCTGTGGCGCAGGTGGCGCGTCCACAGCGTGTACGCCACCGGGGCCAGTCCCATTGGGGCACCCGGGTGCCCGCTTTCGGCGCGCTGCACCGCATCGGCCGAAAGGAACCGGATGGCATTGATGGTTTGAGTGTCGATGTCGGTGTCCTCGAGCAGATCGTGGGCCATAGAGCGAGAAAGAGGCAGTCGAGTCAAGTGGGCAGTGGGGTGGGAACGTGTACGGGCTCCGGCGGATCTTTCTCCACCGACTCCTGCGTGTCGGGAGGCACAACGAGCCCTCCCTCCTCCCACTCGATGGGCGAGATGCAGAGGAAGGGCGGGCCGTCGTTCTATACCGAATGGGTATGATACACGCGGTACGTTTCCCCCTCGGCCTGGAGAACCGAGTGGTGCCCCGTGCCTTTCCATTGCGGCGCCCCCCTCAATCACCAGCGGGCCCCGCCCTCCGTCATCGGGGGCCGTCGGCATCCACGTACGGCCCGGGGATCACGCCTGAACGTCCCCCCGCACGTCGTAGTTGCTGTTCACGCCGTCGTAGCAGTGATCGAGGCGCCGGAGAAAAATGCCCGCATCCTTCCGGTTCCCGAACGCCATCCACAAGTGATTGCGTTCGTCGAACGTTACGCTCGGAGCAATGGCATGATACGAATTGGACGCGTAGGACTCGATTACTTTTCCGTGATCCGTCCAGCCGTCCCCACCCTGACGCCTGCAAGCGGCTCCTGCTCTATCGGCTCCTGCTCTGTACTCGTCACAGTGCCTCCATCGTAAGCTCGGACGGGGCGGGCGCTGCCGCTGGAGGGGAGAAAGGGGGCGCGCAGACCTGCGCGTGCCGCGTTCGAGTCAGGTGGACGTCCCAATGAACCTGCTTTGGGCGAACGCCTCGCCTTTGTTTGTGCCCGAATGAGGTGTGAAGCACTCTCTGTTGCATCTGGAGTCCTCTTGGGCGGGGCGACGCGGAGTCGAAAGGTCTCGCTGCATGAAGCGGACACGCTCAATTTGGAGAGATTCACTCCGAGCGCACTTCTTCGCTCCGCTCAGGGCGCTTCGCGGCTCCCTCAGCATGTCGAGTTCCGCACAGTCCACGGAGAACGCCCTGAACGTGCACGAACCATCGGTTGTACTTACATTACGCCCCCCTGCGACACGGACGGCGGACCGTTCGAGAGGCGCTCTTTTCCACGGTCTGCAGTCCACTGTCCGCCGGTTCCTCTAAAATGGCGCCGTCGGTCGGAACTCGGGGGCAATCGCTTCGCATCCGGCGTCGGGGCGGGGATCGAGCGTGCCCCCCCGGACCGGCGCTTTGCCCCTCTCGTTCATCCTTTTCCTCACCAGTCCCGTCCCCCCCGCCCCGCCAACATTCGGCGGCGGGCTGCCCTCTTCTTCTTCCGTTTTCCTATGCCCGATCCACTCTCCGCTCTCCGCGATCATCTCGCCCCCATCGAGGACCTCAAGACAGCCGCCGCCGTCCTGGCGTGGGACCAGGAAACCTTTATGCCCGACGGCGGGGCGGACGCCCGCGCCCACCAGCTTTCCACGCTGCAGTCGATGGCACACGAGCGGTTTGCCTCGGACACGACCGGCGAGCTGCTCGACCGGGCCGCTGAGACCGTCGACGACCCGGAGTCGCTCGATACGGCCGCCAGTCTCGTCCGCGTCACACGGCGCGAATACGACCGGGCCCGGCGCGTCCCGTCGTCCCTCGTGGCGGAGTTGTCGGGAGCAATCTCGGAGGCCAAGCGGGCCTGGGCACAGGCGCGGGAGCAGGACGACTTTCCCGCGTTCGCCCCGCACCTGGAGCGCCTTATCGAGCTGACGGTAGAGAAGGCCGAAGCGATTGGCTACGAGCATGAGCCATACGACGCGCTCCTGACAGAGTACGAGCCCGGCCTCACCACCCCGGACGTGGCCTCGACGTTTGCCACCCTGCGCGAGGATCTGGTGCCGCTCGTGGACGCCATCGCCGAGGCTCCGCAGATCGACGATGCCCCGCTCCACGGCTCCTTTCCGCAAGAGAAGCAGCAGGCGTTCGGGGAGCGCGTGCTGTCCGACCTGGGCTACGACTTCGACCGGGGGCGGCAGGACGTGTGCGCCCACCCGTTCACCACCGCGTTCGCCCCCGGCGACGTGCGCATCACCACGCGCTACGACGAGTCGTTCCTTCCCTCCGCCCTCTTCTCTACCCTCCACGAGGGCGGGCACGCGCTGTACGAGCAGGGCATTGCCCCCAACCTCGCCCGCACCCCGCTGGCCGACGGCGCCTCGCTGGGCGTCCACGAGTCCCAGTCGCGCCTCTGGGAGAACCACGTGGGGCGCAGTCGCCCGTTCTGGCGCCACTACTTCCCCCTTCTCCAGGAGGCCTTTCCCGATGCGCTTGGAGACACCGCGCCCGAGGCCTTTTACCGCGCCATCAACCGCGTGGCGCCCTCCCTCATCCGCGTGGAGGCCGACGAGGTCACCTACAACCTGCACGTGATGCTTCGCTTCGAGCTGGAGCGCGGCCTCATTAACGGCTCGCTGGCCGTGAACGACCTGCCGCGCCGCTGGAACGAGGCCATGGACGACACTCTGGGCGTGGTGCCCGACACCGACACGAACGGCGTGCTGCAGGACGTGCACTGGGCACAAGGGGCCTTCGGCTACTTTCCGACCTACACGCTCGGCACCCTCATGGCCGCCCAGCTTATGGAGGCCATCCGGGACGATCTGCCGTCTCTGGCCCCCTGCATGGCGGAGGGCGCATTCGCCCCCCTGCTCGACTGGCTGCGGACCCACGTCCACCAGCACGGCCGCAAGCTCACGGCCCCTCGGCTGCTGAAGCGCACGACCGGACAGGACCTCTCGGCCGACGCCTGGCTGCGGTACGCCACAACCAAATTCGGGGCGCTGTACGACCTGTCGTAGGCGCCCCCCCCTCAGGCGCGCCGGTCGGCGGTCGACACTACGGGAAGGCAAAACCAGAAGACCGTGCCCTCGCCCACCGTACTCTCGACCGCCAACGTCTGGTCGTGGAGCTCCAGAATTGTCTTCGCAATGGCGAGGCCCAGCCCGCCCCCTCCACGATCGCGATCCCGGCTCTTGTCGACCCGATAGGACCGTTCGAAGATGTGGGGCAGATCGTCGTCCGGGATGCCGGGGCCGGTGTCCTGGACCGCCACGCACACCTCGGCCTGCTCGTTGGTGATCCGGACGCACACTCGCCCGTCGGGCGGCGTGTACTGGATGGCATTGTCGATGAGGTTGGAGAGGGCCCGCTCCACGAGCCCGATGTCCGCCTCGACGTGGACGCGCTGGGCGGGCAGCTCGGCCCGGAGGTCGATGCCCTGCTCCTCGGCCTGGGGCTGGTACTGCATCACCACATCCTGCACCAGCTCGGCCACCGGAAACGTCTCCATGGTCGGCTCGACCTGCTCGGTCTCCAGCTTCGACAGCTCGAAGAGCTCGCTGACGAGCGTATTGAGGCGCTGCGTATTGCGGAGGGCGGTCTTCACGTAGCGCCGCCGCTCCTTGGGCGAAAGGTCGTCGTCCTTAATGGCAATTGTCTCCAGGTAGCCCTGGATGGACGCGATGGGGCTGCGCAGGTCGTGCGACACGTTGGCCACGAGCTCGCGCCGCATGCGATCGGCCTGGCGGAGCTCCTCCATCGTGTCGGTGAGAGTGTCGGCCATGCGGTTGAGGCATTCGCCAAGCTGCCCGAGTTCGTCGTTGGTGGTGACCTCTACGCGCCGGTCGAACATGCCCTGTTCAAACTCCGCCACGACCGACTGCATGGCCCGCAGGCGCTTCGTGAGGCGGCGAAAGAGCAGAAGGCCTACGGCCGCCGTCGCCAGCAACACAGCCCCGAGCCCCCAAAGGGTGGTCTGCAAAATGTAGCTCCCTTCCACCATGCTGGCGACGGACGCGTACTGCTCACTGCTCAGAATGACGTACAGGTAGCAGTCCTCCATCCCCATAATCTCGACGTGGGCCACCGTAAAGGGCTTGTGGCTCCCGGCACGCATCGGGTCGTCCCCCAAGATGGGGAGCTCCTCGCCTCGCATGAACCGACGGATGGGCTCAAGGTCCACCCGGCGCTGCTCAACCTGCTGGTCGGGCACGGCGAAGGATGCTTTCAGATCCCCATCCGGCTCCAGGAGATAGACCTCAATGCGTCGGTTGATGCCGGTCATGTCCTGGATTTTCTCGTCGATGGCCCCCGTGTTAATGCTGTCTCGCAGAAGGGGCTCGAAGCGGGACACCATCTCCTCGGCCAACGTGCGGTTGAGCTTCTGCTCGACTTCGCTGGCGTACTGCCGTGCGGCCCGGACGCCGAGCATCGCCAACACCACGCCCAGGCCCACAATCATGACCAGGAAGAGAGCGCTGAGCTTGGCGTAGAAGCTGTTGAGCATGGGAGTCTGGAATTGCGTGTTGCGTGTTGCGTATTGCGTCGTCGTTCGCATGCGTTTTCGACCGGTTTACGCAATACGAAATACGCAATACTTTTCATGCATCGCTCGCCTCCAACTCCTTCGGCTCGGCAAACCGGTACCCCACCCCCCACACCGTCTTCACGTACCGGGGCTCGGACGGGTCCGGCTCAATCTTGTTGCGCAGGCGGTTGATGTGCGTGTTGACCGTGTGGCTGTAGCCGCTGTACTGGTAGCCCCACACCTCGTCGAGCAGTTCGTCGCGGCTGTAGGCGCGGCCCGGATGGCGGGCGAAGAGGAGCAGAAGTTCGTATTCCTTGCTCGTCAGGTCCACCGCCTCGCCCCGCACGGTCGCCCGACGCTTGGGCGGTTCGACCACGAGGTCTCCAATTTCGATCCGCTCCTCATCCGTCTCGCGCTGCGCCTCCTGGTCCACCGCCACCCGGCGAAACATCGCCTTCACGCGCGCCAGCACCTCGCGAACGCTAAACGGCTTGGTGATGTAATCGTCGGCCCCCAGCTCCAGCCCCAGCACCTTGTCGACCTCCTCGCTCTTGGCCGTGACCATAAGGATGGGTGTGGCGCGCTTCTCCTGCCGCACCCGGCGACAGATGTCGAACCCATCGGTGCCGGGCAGCATGATGTCGAGCACAATGAGGTCGTGATCGCCGCTCAGGGCCCGGTCCAGCCCGTCGTCGCCGTTGTCCACGACCTCCGCCTCGTACCCTTCGTCGCCGAGGTGGAGGGCCAGGAGGTCGGCGATGTCTGGATCGTCTTCGACGAGCAGAATACGCTTTGGGGACGGAGCGGTCACAGAAACCAGGAAGCCGTTCGGGATCAGGCGAGGCTGTGTAGGATGGGTGCCGATCGAATGGAACGTGTTACGGAGGGCCTGCGGTGTTTCTTTGGCGGTAATTTTTCAATCGCCCTCCGCCTTGCGGAGTTCATCCCGAAACGCGCCCCGCCCCCATTCGTAGAGCGGGGCGTTCATTTGTGTATCCAATATGCCTGTCCCATGGCCTCCCCACAAACCCAGGACTGGAGTCTTCGCTCGTGGCGCGAAAAAGACGCCCTCCAGCAGCCCACCTACCCCGACGACGCGGCCCTCGACGCGGCCCTCACCCACGTGTCCGGCCTGCCCCCGCTCGTCACGTCGTGGGAGGTCGAAAACCTGAAGACCGAACTCGCACGCGCCGCCCAGGGGGAGCAGTTTCTGCTGCAGGGCGGCGAGTGTGCGGAGTCGTTTGCCGACTGTCGGGCGGAGACCATTACGAGCCGGCTCAAGATTCTGATGCAGATGAGCCTGGTGCTCACCTACGGGCTCGACACCCGCGTCGTGCGGGTCGGCCGCTTCGCCGGACAGTACGCCAAGCCCCGCTCCTCGGACACCGAGACGCGCGACGGCACCACGCTTCCCAGCTACCGCGGCGACATCATCAACGGGACCGAGTTCACCGAAGCGGCCCGCCGCCCCGACCCGCAGCGGATGGTGGAAGCCTACGCCAGCTCGTCGCTGACGCTCAACCTCGTGCGGGCGCTGGCGGAGGGCGGGTTTGCGGACCTTCGTCACCCCGAGTACTGGGACCTCGACTTTATGGACCACTCGCCGCTGGCGGAGGAATACCACGCCATCGTCGACGCCATCGGGGATACGCTCGACTTCCTGAAAACGGTGACCGGGGAGGAGCTCGACTCGGTGCAGACCGTCACCTTCTACACGAGCCACGAGGCGCTGCTCCTGCCCTACGAGGAGGCCCTCTCGCGCACGGTGCCCCACAAGGAGGGCGTGTACAACCTCGGCACCCACCTGCCGTGGGTCGGCAAGCGCACCAACCAGCCCGAGAAGGCACACATTGAGTACGCCCGCGGCATCGAAAACCCCGTCGGCCTGAAGGTGGGCCCCGACATGACGCCCTCGCGCCTCAAGACGCTCGTCCGCACCCTCGACCCGGAGGACGAGCCCGGAAAGCTCACGCTCATCTCGCGCCTCGGCGCCGACGCCATCGGCGACAAGCTGCCGGCCCTGGTGCGGGCCGTGCAGGACCTCGGGCACTCGGTGCTCTGGATTGCCGACCCGATGCACGGAAACACCGAAAAGACCGAGGACGGCACCAAAACGCGACGGTTCGACAAGATTCTCGGCGAGCTGGAGCAGGCCTTCGACGTGCACGCCGCGGAGGGGTCGCACCTCGGCGGCGTGCACTTCGAGCTCACCGGCGAGAACGTCACCGAGTGCATCGGCGGCGCCCGCGGCCTCACGGTAGACGACCTGGAGAACGCCTACAAGTCGCGCGTCGACCCCCGGCTCAACTACGAGCAGTCGCTGGAGATGGCCTTTTCCATCGTCCGCAAGTACCGGCAGCTCCACCGGTAGGCACGCGCCCGCCTACAGCGAGACGCCGAATGCCTCCTCCGCGTCGAGGGAGCGGGCGAACGCGGTGAGGAGCCGCACGCACTTCTCGATGTCGTCGGTGTCCACCACCTCCACGGTGGAGTGCATGTAGCGGAGCGGCACCGAAACGAGCCCGCTGGGGACGCCACTGCGACTCTTGAAGATGGAGTCGGTATCGGTGCCCGTGCGGCGACCGCTGGGCTCGTGTTGCAGGGGAATGTCTTCGGCCTCGGCCACCTGCATGAGACGCTGCATGACCTGCGGGTGGGTGGAGGTGCCGTGCGTGATGGCCGGCCCACCGCCCATCGTCACCTGCCCGTGCTCCGCGCTGCTAATCCCGGGCGAGTCGGTGGCGTGCGTCACGTCGAAGGCCACGGCCAGATCCGGAGCCAGGCGGTGCGAAATCATCGCCGCGCCGTGCCCGCCAATTTCTTCCTGCACCGAGTTGGCCGCCTGCACGGTCCACGCCGGCGGCGCATCGGACAGACGCTCGATCACCTGCGCGATGATGAAGCCGCCAAGGCGGTTGTCGATGGCGCGTCCCGTGATGCGGGTGCCCGTAAGCTCGGTCGGGCCCACGTCGAACACCATGGGATGCCCCACCCGAATGCCGCGGTCGTGCACGCCGTCTTTGTCTTCGGCCCCAATGTCCACGAACAGTTCGTGCACCTTGGGCACCGATTCGTCCGTCGTGTCGCGGATGTGGATCGCCGTGTTGCCCACCACGCCGGTCACGGGTCCGTCGTCCCCCAGGATGCGAACGCGCAGCCCGCGGGCGATGGCGCGGTCCGAGCCGCCGATGCGGGCCACGTGGATGAAGCCCTTGTCGGTGATGTGCCGCAC
Source organism: Salinivenus iranica (assembly GCA_002894665.1). Taxonomy (GTDB): domain Bacteria; phylum Bacteroidota; class Rhodothermia; order Rhodothermales; family Salinibacteraceae; genus Salinibacter; species Salinibacter iranicus. Next base: position 33,260 of record NCRB01000062.1, on the reverse strand, counting down.
CATGAAGCCAATCTCGTCGACATGGGCGTCGAGCATCAGCGTGGGGGCCGCCTCGTCCTGCCCATTCAGTGTGGCCCAGGCCGTGCCGTAGGCATCCGTCTCCAGCGCATCGGCGTGCGGGCGCACGTACTCGGCCCACACGCGCTGGCCCGGCGTTTCAAAGCCGGTGGGACTGGGCGTGTCGAGGAGGTCGAAGAGAAAGGACTGGGCGTCGTCGGTCATATGCGAAACGCAGTGGTGAGACACAAGACAAGGTGAGCAGGCCCCATCGACCTGATACAATCCACTCGGGCTGCAGGTCCAATCCTTCGGCGCCCACCAAAACGTTTCGAATCCCGAACAACCTCCGGCCGACTATCCGTTTGGTAGAATCGTACTTTTGGTTATATTGCGCTCAGGCCTTTAGACTCTGGGCCTGCTTTTCTGCTCTTCTCACGTAGCCTCGTCCCCTTATGTCGAAGAAGACGACGGACCGCACCTATCACATGCTCATCGTGGAGGATGACCCCGATATTCTTATGGGGCTGGAGGAGTACTTCGAGCTCGAAGGGTACGAGGTCACGACCGCCGAGGATGGGGTCACGGCCCTCGAACAGATGCAGGACCTCGATGCGTGCGACGTGGTCTTACTGGACGTGATGCTGCCCGAAAAGGACGGGTTTGAGGTGCTCGAGGAGTCGCAGGAGATGGGCTTTAGTGCCCCCATCCTGATGATTACGGCGCGGGGCGAACAGGAGTCCAAGCTCAAGGGCTTCGGCCTGGGGGCGGACGACTACATCACGAAGCCCTTCAACGTGGAAGAGTTGGCTGCCCGCGTAAAGGCCATCCTGCAGCGCACCATGCCCCCCTCCGAGGCGCCGATGGACGTGTACGAGGTGGGCGACGTGGAAATCAACTTCACGACCCACGAGGCCTACCGGGGAGACGAGGAGATCGACTTCACGGCCCTGGAGTTCGACATCCTCCGCTACCTCATCCAGCACGAGGGCCGCACCGTCACGCGGAAGCAGCTCCTCCGCGACGTGTGGGGCATCGACGAGAACATCATCACCCGGACCATCGACCGCCACATGGCCTCGGTGCGCAAGAAGATTGAGCCCGACCCGTCGGCTCCTACCTACATCGAAACCGTGTACGGCATCGGGTACCGCTTCGAAAACAGTTAGGGAGCGGGGGGCGCTACGCCGCCTCCTCTTCCGCCGGGGCACTGTGCGTCGCCCCCTCCAGCTTATACCCAATTCCGTAGACGCTCTGGATGGGCCAGGAGTCCTCATCGCTCCCATCCATCACATCCCGCAGGGCATTTACGTGGCGGTCGATTGTGCGCGTCTCCACTTCCGCCGGCAGGTCCCACACGTCCCGCAGAATCTGCTCGCGGGTGGCCGTGCGCCCTCGCCGCCGCAGCAGGTAAGCCAACAGACTGTATTCCAGATCCGTAAGGTCGACCGGCTCGTCGTCGCGCGTGACGTCCTCGGTGTCGAGGTTTACACGGAGCCCGCCAACCTCAAATACGCCGCCTTCCTCATTGACCTCCGCTTCGCGGCGCAGGAGCGCGTCGATGCGGGCAACCAGCTCTTCCGTCTCAAACGGCTTGGTGAGGTAGTCGTCGGCGCCCACCTGAAAGCCACGGATCTTGTGCTCGTGGTCGCCCAGGCCGGTGAGCATGAGCACGGGCGTGCGCACCCCATCCTCGCGCGCCCGCCGGAGCACCTCGAACCCGTTCCGATCCGGCAGTTTGGCGTCGAGGACGATTAGATCGTATCCCGGGAGCCGGGTGGCCTCTTCCTGGCCCGTCGTGCCATCTTCCGCCAGCGTGACCTCGTAGCCTTCCGATTCCAGGTACAGGACGAGACTGGTGCTCAGTTCGCTATCATCTTCGACGACAAGCAGATGGGGTCCTTTCGACGATTCGGCCATGAATCCAACGGGAGACGGGTGAGAAAGTGTAGGAACTGACTGCAACGCGAAACGTCATCGGCGGGTCCAGAAGTGAACGCCAGGGCAAATGCGTGTGTCCTTATGCCCCCCGCCAGCCTGTAAAGCTTCCGAAACGTTCGGGCCGCCCCGGCACGCCCCACAGAGGCGATCGAGCCCCGCTACCCGTGTACCACCGCCACGGGTTTTAGGCGTGCCACCTTGCTGGCCAGGCGCGCCCCCGCCACGGTTTCCACAACCGCGTCAATGTTTTCTTTGACCTTGACGCCCCCGGCCGAGGATGATCCATCCCCCGAGCGCACGTGGACCCCCTCCTCAATTTCCTCGTCGAGCACCGGATCCGTCTGGTGATTGGCCTCGTGGCGGCTCATGGTGCGGCCCGCCCCATGACAGGCCGACCCGAAGCTCTTCTGCATCGCGTCGCGCGTGGCGAGCATGACCCACGAGGTTTCGCCCATGCTTCCGGGCACGAGCACCGGCTGGCCCAGGGCGCGGTACGGCAGCGAGATGCCGGGCGTGCCGGGACCAAAGGCCCGAGCCGCCCCTTTCCGATGCACATAGCAGCGCATCTGCTTGCCGTCCACCTGGTGCATTTCCACCTGCCCAAGATTGTGGGCCACGTCGTACACCGTCTTCAGACGCTGGCCGGCCCCGTCGAGCACGTCGTCAAACACCTCGCGAACGCGGTGCGCCAGTACCTGGCGGTTGGCATAGGCGTAGTTGGCGGCGGCCCGCATGGCCCCCATGTAGTCCTCGGCCTCGCTCGACTCGAGCGGTAGACAGGCGAGGTTCGGGTGCGGGAACGACATGTCGTAGGAGGGGGCCGCCTCCTGAAACTTCTCAATGTAGTCGGCGCACACCTGGCGGCCGTAGCCCCGCGAGCCGCAGTGAATCTGGGCAACCAGGGTGCCCTCCTTCAAGCCCATGGTCACGGCGGCGGCGCGGTTGAATACTTCCTCCACCGCGTTGATCTCAATGAAGTGCTCGCCCCCGCCCAGCGTGCCGAGCTGCTGTGCCCCCAGGGCCCGGGCCGTGTCGCTCACCTTGCCCGGGTCCGCGTCGTTGAGGCGCCCGCCCTCTTCCGCCCGCACCAGGTCGTCCTGCTGGGCCATGTCCTTCCGCAGGGCCCACTGCGCGCCGGACTGTGCCACGTGGTCCACCTCGCTGCGTCCGATTTGCAGACTGCCCTCCGCGTCGGTGCCACTGGGGATGTGCTCCTTCAGGGCATCGGCCAGGACCTCGAAGTTGCCCTGTGCCTCTTCCAGGTCAATATCGGAGCCGAGCAGTCGCACGCCCGTGTTGATGTCGTGCCCGATGGCCCCGGGCGCAATGCTCCCGACCGGCCACTTCGACACCGCGACGATGCCGACCGGCGCCCCCTGCCCGCTGTACACATCGGGCATCACCACAAGGTGCCCCACCAGTCCCGGCAGCATGGCCGTCTGGATGGCCTGTCCGATGGCGTCCCCGCCAAGGATGTCGCCAATGAGGTCCTCGTTCGCGATAATGCGCACCGGAACGCGCATGTCCTCTCGGAACGACTCCGGAATTTCCCAGGTGAAGTCGTCGATCCGCGTTACGTCCGTACGTTCCATAGGCTCACACTCGCGTACGCACAGGACTGACGGGAAACGGCAGCCGTCTGCGCCACGTCGTATCTTTTTTGTATAACAGCAACAGGAATTTTTGAACCGGGGTGGGAATTTCAGTGTTCCTGTGTCTCCCCTGCGTGCTGCCAGTTGGGGCGGGAATCGTGTGGATTGGGATGGGGCTACGCGTGCGCCGGGACCGTCGATTCCGCCGCGTCCGTCTCGGCGTCCGCCGCCCCGACCTCGTGGATCCATCCGCCCCCCAGCACGTCGTCCCCGTCGTAGAGAACCACGCTCTGCCCCGGCGTGATGGCCCGTCGCGGCTCCGCGAAGGCCACCTTGAGCGTGTCGTCGTCGGGTTGCCACACGAGGCAGCCGGCCCCGTCGTCGTTGTAGCGAATGGTGCCCCAGGCGGGCCGCTCCTCCTCAATCGTCGGCTCCTTCACGAGGTTAATCTCGTGGGCCGTCAGGGTTTGCTCCATGAGTTCGTCCTTCGGCCCCACCGTAATCGTGTTCGTCTCGGGATCGATGTCGGTTACGTACACCCGCTCGCCGAGGGCCAGGTCGAGGCCGCGCCGCTGGCCGATGGTGTAGAAAGGGTAGCCGTCGTGCTCGCCCACCACGGTGCCGTCGCTCAGCACAAAGTCGCCGCCGTCCACCTCCTCCTCGAGCCCGTCGACCCGGTCCTTCAGGAAGCGCGGGTAGTCGTTGTCCGGAATGAAGCAGATCTCGTAGGAGTCCGGCTTGTCGGCCACGTTGTCGAGCCCAAAGTCGGCGGCCATTTCGCGGATCTCGGGCTTCTCGTACTCGCCGAGCGGAAAGATGGAGCGGGCCAGGTGCTCCTGCGGCAGGCCCCAGAGGGCGTAGCTCTGGTCCTTGTTGCGGTCGAGGCCGCGGCTCAGCACGTAGCGCTCCCGGTCCTCGTCGTACCGGACGTTGGCGTAGTGCCCGGTGGCGATGTACTCGCAGTCCAGGTCGTCGGCCCGCTGGAGCAGGGCGTCCCACTTGATGTGGGTATTGCAGAGCACACAGGGGTTCGGCGTGCGGCCGGATAAGTACTCGCTGGTAAAGCGCTCGATGACCCAGTCGCCAAATTCGTCGCGCAGGTCAACCACGAAGTGCGGGAAGTCGTGCGTGGTGGCCACCACGCGGGCGTCGTTCATCGACTCGATGGAGCAGCAGCCCACTTCCTTGTCGCCCTGCCCCCCACTGGTGGAGTAGTCCCACGTCTTCATGGTGAGACCGACGACGTCGTAGCCGCGCTCTTTCAACAGCACGGCGGTGACGGAGGAGTCGACGCCGCCACTCATGGCGACGAGCACACGGCCTTTGTTGCTCATAACGACGGGCGTTGTCTCAATTGAAGTGGAAATCTGTTTGACGGGGTTGAACCGCCTTTTTTAGACGGGCGTTCCGCCAACAACGCATGTCCGCCGGCCCCACGCCTCTACGGACGCTCTTTAGATAATATTCGCTTGTACCGCGCGGCGAACAGAGGGATGTTATAATCCTCTTCTTCTCTTTTCCCGATCCGCTCTCTCTCCATGGCCTCAACGTCTACGTCTCGCAGCACCGTTACGACCCCGCTCGCCCCGGCCGCCATCGGCCCCTACAGCCAGGGCATCCTGGTGGGCGACCGCCTCTACGTGTCCGGCCAAATTGCCATCGACCCGGAAACCGGGAGCATGATCGACGGGAGCGTGGAGGAAGAAACCGAGCGCGTTCTCGAAAACGTGGAGGCTGTGCTCAAGGCCGCGAGCATGACATTCGAAAATGTCGTGCGCTGTGAGGTCTACATGGCCGACATGGACGACTACGCCCAGATCAACGAGGTATACGGCCGCTACTTCAACGAGCTGCCCCCCGCCCGCCAGGCCCTGGAGGTTGCCGAGCTTCCCCGCGGGGCGCGCGTCGAGATCTCCTGCATCGCCGTGCGATAGCGTCGAGGCTACACCCCCTCCACCTCAATCCGGTAGTACACGCGCACCTCCACGGCATCTTCGTTGGGCGGCTCCGGGACGTTGTTCGCCTCCTCCACCTCAAGGCGCAGGAAGGCGGGCGTCGCTCCGGCCCGCACGACGGGGGTGACGGTTGGGGTCGTCACGGGAAGGGACACGAACCGCTGGTCCGTCTGGAACTGCCCCCCGGCAATGCGCGGCCCCGAATCGCTCTCGCCAAGGTAGACCGACGCCCCGAGGAGGTACTGGAACACCTGGGGCTCCGGTCGGGCCCGTCGCCGGGACGCCGTCCCCGGCGTCGACGCCGAAATGCGCTCCAGTGTCACGCTGTCGACCCGGGCGGAGACCACGTCGCTCCGGGCAAAACCGTTGCTCTGCAGCACCGACGTGAGGTTGTCGGCGGCCTGGGACACGACCTCCACCTCGTCGTTTCCGCTCAGGTCGTCCGACGTGTATCGGAACGCGTACTCGACGGTCGGCGGTTTGGGCGAATTTGCGTTCAGCACAACGGTCCCGGGGCCGCCCGAGTCGCACCCGCCCATCGTGAAGGCAAACGCAGTGACCGAGTGCTCCCGGGGGGAATCTCTTTGAATTCGGCGAAAGCAGTGCTGTGGAGCGTTTCCGCCTGTCTTCGAAGAGATTCCTCGACTCCGACGTCCCGACGGCGGTCGGGACGTCTCGCCCGGAATGACGATATGAGCAAACGTGTTTTCTCCGTTGTACGCGTGGTGCGATTGCCCTGCATCGGGGGCGGAGTGGTAGACATTCATAGAGAGAAGGTTGATCGAAGAAGCCGCCTCGACGGGGCTGCACGTCACACGCGTCGGACGCCCGCCCCCAATCCGACTACTCGCTCCGCGCCACGATCCCCTTCTCGTACTGCTTCTTGTAGGCGCGAACGGCGCGGAACAGCGCGCTGGCCAGGTAGGTCTGCCCCTGGTCGCTGCTCAGGTACCGGGCCTCCTCCGGGTTGCTTAAAAACCCGAGTTCTACGAGCACCGCCGGCATGGACGCACTCCAAAGCACATAGAATCCGGCCTGGTGCACGCCCCGATTCTTTCGGTGCACCCGCTCCTCGAACTGGCCCTGCACCAGGGACGCCAACCGCTCACTCTGCCGCATGTTCGCGCTTTGCGTGAGCGTCTGCCGAACAAGCGCCTGTTCGTCGTACTGTTCGTACCGATCGGTATTTTCCTCAAAGCGGATCACGCTGTTCTCCCGCTCCATCACCTTGCGGGCCGCATCGCTCTTTGAGGGGCCGAGAAAGTAGGTCTCCGTGCCCTGGGCCGAGGAGGCCCGGGCCGCATTCACGTGAAGCGAGAGAAAGAGCTTTGCCTCGGCCTGGTTGGCCATGTGGCCGCGCTTCTCCAGTGGAATGAAGCGGTCGCCGGTGCGCGTATATTCCACGTTGACCCCCAATCGGTTTTCAATGTACTCGCCCACCTGGAGGGCCACGTCGAGCACAATGTCTTTCTCGTACAGCCCGTTGGCGACCGCGCCCGGGTCTTTGCCCCCGTGCCCGGCGTCGATGACGACGGTGTCGAGTTGCCATCGCTCCCGGGCCTCCTTCGAGGCGCCCCGCTCGGTCGACCTGGAGCGGGAGGACGCCGTCTGCACGGGCGGCGACTGCGACGACGAGGACGCCTCGGCAATCGGCGGTCCGTTCTCGTAGGCCAGGTTCAGGAGGAGGTCGCTGGACGCCCCATCGCGATACGCTTCCAGGGACAGGGAACGGTCGGCCGTCAGATGGAAACGAAGCACGAGGTGTTCGTCCTCCTGCACCACGCTGTAGCGCGTCACGGGGCCGACCGGCTCGGGCGGGTTAAAGTCGGCGTGCCGGCGGGTGTTGTACAGCCGCCATTCCAGGGTCTTCTCCCCGGTCCGCCGGGGCATGCTGTAGGCCTTCACCGGGGTCGTCGTTTGGGCCCGGACCACGTACCCTTGCCCGTCGGCGCGGGCCGTGACGGAGAGATTGGTTAGCAGCGTCTCCGCCTGCACCGGCGCCGCCCCCGCCAGCACGCCCACCAACAGCCCCCATACGATGATGCGGACTCGCATCTGGCTCCTCGAACGGAGTCTCCTGAGCAACGCTGCACCATCAAAACGAATCATGACTCGAAGAAACCCACGGAGAAGAACGAGGCAGCCGCTCCGGCAGAACACCAAAGACGGCCATCGCGGCAACGGATCTGTTGGCCACGGCCTCTATATGATGCGAACCCGCGCACTTAAAGTAAAGGATGAGGTGACGTCCCCCCAAACGAGCATGCCGTCAGTCTGCGTCGGCGCGCACCGTCCGGCCTCACATGCGGGGCCGACGCCCGCGTACGCCGTGTTGTTTCCGACGGGACCTGGGAAACGAAGCCGACACGCCGATCCGGATTCCGGGGCGTTCGTCCCTCTGCGCGACGGCCCATCATGGGCTAGACGAACTCACGAGTTGTTGCAGCCGGTGCTCGATCATCGGCTGTCGCATCTCGCTCCGCTTCTGGAGTCGCCGCTGTAGTTCCTGGATTTTCCGTTGCAGGCGTTCAATCTCCCGCCGGTGATTCTCCTGTTTAATCTCGAAGATCCGGTTGAGCATGGCGCGAAGGGTGTCGGTTTTGGCCTCTCGGGCCTCGCCTTCGGGGAGCATCCGGATGACGCGCGCCAGGTCCTGCGCCTCCTGCCCCATGCGGCGCTCGCGCTGCAGTCGTTCGTAGAGTTCGCGGCTCGACTGCTGCACGTCGCGAAGGTACTGCTGTTGTGCGGACCGCTCGCGTTCAGCCGCGTCATCCCCAGCCACGGGCTGGGCCGACCCGGCGCGGGCCGTGCCGCCCTGCATCACGACGGCGGCGTTCGTGCTTTGCACGTCCGCGTCCGTCACGGCCGTTAGGCCACTGTCCGCAATCGCCACGAGCTGCCCGCTCAGCTCCACGACCGGCCGCTGGATGCCCACGAACTGGTAGTGCGCGTTCACGCCGTCAAGGTTGAGCCCCGCGGGCAGCTGCTCGTCGGCCACGGCCCGGCCGTCGACGTAGACCGTGCCGTCCCGAATATCAAGCGTGCGGGTCTGTTGGGCCGCGGCGGGGCTTCCGCCCCCGGCCCACAGCATCGCCCCCGCGAGGAGGACGAGGCCGAGCCGAGAGTGCAAACGACGAGAAAGCACGACAGGAAAAGCCATTACACAAGAACGTCGGTCGGTCACCGAAAAATGCGGAAGTGGGGGGCTACGGGGTGGACTGGACCGGTTGGGACTGTCCCTCCCAGCCGGCCATTTGGTCCTGTGACTGTAGCTGTTCGATGCGGCGGTGCAGGCGAACGAGCTCGTCACGATCGTCCCAGGCGGGCATGGCCTGCTCATCGTCCGGAGCCGCCTCGGTCTGCGACGTTGTCGCTCCCGACACGCCGTTCGATACCGCACCCTCTCCGTCCAGGTCTCCCCCCACGGCCCACCACCCGATCCCGGCCATCAGCACGACGGCGATGGCCGCGCTCACCCCCTGCAGCCGACGCGTCCATTCCGCACTCGGCCGACGGGGCGACCGATCCGCGGCGGGCGTCCGGGCCGAGGATCCGGGCTCCGGCGGTTCGGGGTCCGCGGCGGCCTTCGCACGGGCCACCACCCGGTCGAGCACCTCGGCGTCGGGCGTCTGCGACGGGCGCTGGTCGAGGGCGTCCTTCGTGTCGCGCAGGGCCTCGTATTCAGAGCGGAGCGTCTCGTCGTCGGCCAGGCGCCGCCGGAGATCCGGAGAGAGGCCGTCGGGGTCGTAAAGCGACTGAATGAGGCGTAACCGATCGTCCATGGGGGGGGAAGCTGTCGTCTGCACGAAAGGAGTGAGGGCCGACCCCTACGCATTCGGGGTGCCCGCAAGGGACGTCTTATCGGACTTCTTCATCATCTTGCGCAGGTTCTTAAGGGCGTAGCGCATACGGCCGAGGGCGGTGTTGATGGACACGTCTTGGAGCTCCGAGATCTCTCGGAAGGTGAGGTCGGTTTCCTGGCGCAGGAGCAGCACCTCGCGCTGCTCGGGGGCCAGCTGCTCGATGTGCTCGTCGAGCCACTCCCGCTGCTCGGCGCGATGGAGTTCCTCATCGGCGGGCGGCGCATCGTCCTCCAGTGTGTCCCAAAATGAACGGCCCTCGTCCACATCGTGGGGCATGTCCGCCCATTTCTTCTGCTTGCGGGTGTGGTCGATTGTGGCGTTGCGGGCAATGCTCATCACCCAGCTTAGCCACTGTCCCTGCTGGCTATAATCCCCGTTCTGCATCGCATCGATGACCCGCTCGAAGGTGTCCTGAAACAGGTCGTGGGCCGTCGCCCGATCCTTCACCATGCCCATCAGGTAGCCAAAGATACGGTCCTGGTGTCGTTCGACGAGCCGGCGGAAGGCCGCCTCGTCGCCCTCGTCCAGGTATGCCGTCACCAGTTCCTCGTCGGTAGTCGGTTGCACGCGCAATTTGCTCGTTGACCGTGGCCGGGAAGCAGCGGGGCATGGTGTGAGAGGTAACGGGCCACCCGGCGCGATTATTATGGACGCCCCGCGGTTACCAGGGGATACGCAAGAAGCGGACCACCCGCCTCTCGGAGCCCGGCCCCGGAGCTAGCCTCTCCGCTTCCGGCCCCGGGCTACAGGACGAGATCCAACACGTCGCGGAGGTCGGCCGCCCCGGTGACGTCGAGGTCGTGCTCGCCGGCCACCCGCTCAAGGTTGTTTTCGGGAATCACGGCCCGCTCGAAGCCGAGCTTGGCGGCCTCCTTGAGGCGCGGCTCGATCTGGCTGACGGTGCGGATTTCGCCGCCCAGGCCCACCTCGCCGATGAGGGCCGAGCCGGTATCCGCGGGGATGTCGCGGAACGAGGACGCCGCGGCCAGGGCCACACCCACGTCGACTGCGGGTTCGTCGAGGGTCACTCCTCCGGCTACGTTCACGAACACGTCGTGGTCGCTGAACGCAAGGCCGGCCCGCTTCTCCAGCACGGCCAGAAGCATCTGCAGCCGCTGCGACGGGAAGCCGGTGACGGTGCGCTGCGGCGTGTTGTAGGAGGTCGGCGTGACGAGCGCCTGGATCTCTACCAGGATGGGCCGCGTCCCCTCCAGCGAGCAGACGACCGTCGAGCCGCTCACGCCGTAGCCGCGCTCCGACAGGAACAGCTCGCTCGGGTTGGGGACCTCGTGGAGGCCGTCCTCCCGCATCTCGAAGACGCCGATCTCATTGGCCGCGCCGAACCGGTTTTTGACGCTGCGCAGGATGCGGTAGGCGTGGTGCTGATCGCCCTCGAAATACAACACCGTGTCTACCATGTGCTCCAGCACGCGCGGCCCGGCAATCGTGCCCTTCTTGGTGACGTGCCCCACCAGAAAGGTGGAAAACTCCTGCTCCTTCGTCATCTTGAGGAGCGAGGCCGTGCTCTCGCGCACCTGGCTCACCGAGCCGGGCGCGCTCGAAAGGTCCGGGCGATAGATGGTCTGGATGGAGTCGACCACCAGCAGGTCCGGCGTCACCTCCTGCACCGCATCGCCGATCTGCTCTACGTTCGTCTCGGCCAGCAGATACAGGTGATCGGAATCGACCCCGAGGCGCTGGGCCCGCAGCTTTACCTGCCGCTTCGACTCCTCGCCCGTCACGTATAGGATGTCGCGCTCGGGCAGGTAGCCGCCCAGCTCGGTCATGAGCGTACTTTTGCCGATGCCGGGGTCCCCCGCAATCAGGCTGAACGAGCCCTGCATGATGCCGCCTCCCATCACCCGGTCGAACTCCGCACTGCCGGTTTGAAGGCGGGCGTCCGTCCCCAGCTCCACCTCCGTCAGCCGCTCGGGCTGGCCGTGCTCCCCTGCGCCCCCAGATGCCCCCCCGGACGCGCCATTCGACGACGTTTTCGGAACGCGCGCCTCCACCTCCGACTTGGGCTCTTCCCGCACGAGCGTATTCCAGGCGCCACAGCCCTGACACTTGCCCATCCACTTGTGCGCCTCGTGCCCGCACTCCTGACACACGTATCGGGGATTGGAGGAGGCCATCGGGACAAGGGGGCGTGGATGAGCGAAGAACGCCGAGAACGGACCGAGGGGGGCGACGCGTATCCGTCGCCCATCTTCGGACGAGCCGCACAGTCGCAAAGGAACCTCGGCCTCAATTTTCGTGTGCACTACGCGGTCGACGGTTGAATTCGCACGCCGGCGCGTTGTTGCCCCGATCGACCCAACGCCCCCGCCGGGCGGGTTCGCCTCTTCGTCGGGGGCGCCTCTCGCGTCTCTTCCGCACCCAGCGCTTGCCTCGCCGCAGTGTCTTCCCTCCTCGAGTTTTTGTTCTCCCCCCTGCGCGCGCTCGGTCGGTACTCCATTCTAATGGCGCGCGCCGCGGCTTCGCTCGACGAGATTCGGACGTACTGGAGCAACCTGTTCGACCAGATGGTGCGCATCGGCATCGACTCGATTCCGATCGTGTCGCTGGCCGGGGCGTTCTCCGGCGCCGTCCTCACGGTACAGACTTCCTACCAGCTGGAAAGCCCCTTCATCCCCCGGTCCATCATCGGTTCCATCGTGGTGCCGTCCATGATGCTGGAGTTGAGTGTGGTGGTGATGGGCTTCATCCTGGCCGGGCGCGTGGGGGCCCGGATCGCCGCCGAGCTCGGCACCATGCGCGTGTCGGAGCAGATCGACGCGCTGGAGGTCATGGGGCTCAACTCCGTCGGCTTCCTTGTGCTGCCGCGTGTGCTGGCCGGCGTCCTCATGTTTCCGGTGCTGTACGTCGCCTCCTGCGCCATCGGCATCGGCGGCGGCGTCGCCGTCGGGCACTTTGGCGGCTTCATTACCGCCGGCGAGTTCATGGACGGGGCGCGCCAGTTCTTCAAGCCCTTCGACCCGTTTTTCGGCCTCATTAAAGCCGTCACGTTCGGCTTCATTGTCACCTCCATCGCCTGCTACAAGGGATACTACACGACCAGCGGGGCCGAGGGGGTGGGCGACAGCACCACGGAGGCGGCCGTGCTCAGCTGCGTGTTCATTCTCGTGGCGGACCTCATCCTCGCCGTCACGCTCCTGTAGTGGCCCCGCCGCCGAACTGGGATGCCAACAACGAGTATTGATTCCCTTGTCGCGTTGTCGGTTCGTTCTCCGATTGTCCGTTTTCTTCCCGTCCGATGATTCGCATTGAGCACTTGTCGAAAGGCTTCGGGTCGCTCGAGGTCTTGAATGACATCTCGTTCGAGGTGCGCGACGGGGAGACGCTCGCGATCATTGGACGCTCGGGGTCCGGAAAGAGCGTGCTCATGAAGCACATGGTGGGCCTCCTCAAGCCCGACGCCGGCCACGTTCACGTGGACGGCCGCGACCTGTGCTGCGCCGAGTACGGGGAGCTGCGCAAACTGCGCAAGCGATTTGGGGTGCTCTTCCAGGGCGGAGCCCTCTTCGACTCGATGGATACATTCGATAACATCGCCTTTCCGCTCGAATATTTTTCCGATCTCACGTCGAGTGAGGTGGAGGCGCGGGTGGAGGAGTGCCTGTCCCTCGTGAACCTCGAAGGCGTGGGGGCCAAGAAGCCGTCGGAGCTCTCGGGGGGCATGCGCAAACGCGTCGCCCTGGCCCGGGCCATTGCCCTGGAGCCACAGTACATCCTGTACGACGAGCCCACCAGCGGCCTCGACCCCGAAACGTCCAACACGATCGACCAGCTGATTAGCCACCTGAGCGACGAACTCAACGTCACCAGCGTCGTCGTGACGCACGACATGCACTCGGTGCTGACGAGTGCGGACCGCGTGGCCTTCCTCCACGACACGAACCTCCACTGGATTGGGCCCGTGGACGCCCTCCACGACCGCCCCGACCCCGTGCTCGACGCCTTCGTGCGGGCCAGCGAATACCACCTGGGCGACCCGTCCGCCTCCGTGCCCCTGACTCAGGACTCGTAACCGTCCCGCTCGTCTCTCCGCCCACCCTGCTCACGCTCCCTCCCGCCCTGCATGCAGTACAGCAACGAACTCAAAGTCGGCGCCGCCCTGATTCTGTCGGTCATCATTTTCTTTGTCGGCTTTCGGTTCTTCCAGGACCTTCCCCTCTTTCAGGGAAGCTACATGCTAAACGCCACGTTTGAGGAGGCGAGCGGACTTGGGGAAGGAAACCCCGTCGAGATGAAAGGGGTGAGCGTGGGGACCGTGGAGTCCGTCCGCCTCGACCAGAACGACCAGGTGGTGCGCGTGCAGATGCGCATCAACGAGGATATTCGTGTGCCGGAAGGGTCCACCGTGCGGGTCACGGGCTTCAGCGGCGTCACGGGCGTGCGCCTCGTCATCAAGCCCGGCCCCGCGGACAACCCGCCCGTCACCGCCGGCGCCACCCTGTCCCCGCCTCCACAAGGCACCGTGCTGGAACGCCTGTCCGACCAGGCCCCGGCCCTCGCCTCCAAGGCCGATAGCGTACTCAATTCCACCAACACGACGATGCGCGCCCTGAGCGACCAACTCAGCAACCCCGACAGCGACGTTCGGACCACCCTGCAGGCCTTTCGCCGCACGATGGAGGATGTGGAGTCGATTACGGAGGCCGAAAAAGAAACCATCCGACAATTTCTCGACAACCTGGAGGCCGTCTCCGGCGACCTTCGGGAGTTCACGGGCACGCGGGGCGACTCGCTCTCGCTGGCCGTCGATCGCCTCAATCGCTCGCTCACGCGGCTCGACCGCAGCCTCGCCTCGTTCGAACGGTCGACCGCCACGCTCGACACGCTGACCACCAAGCTCAACGAGGGCGAGGGCACAATGGGCCGCCTCATCAACGACCCGTCCCTCTACAACCGGGCCGACTCGGCCGCCGCCCGCACCAACCGCCTGCTCCTCGACTTTCAGGAAAACCCCAGCCGATACCTCGAGGACATGACGCTCGTGAAGGTGTTTTAGCCGCCCTCCCGACCGCGCGTCTCCTCGTGCCATGAGCTCTCCCCCTGCGTCCGCCCCCCCGCCCTCCAGCGACGGCCCCGACCGCGACGCCACTGCCGCTGCGCCTCGCTCGTCGTGGAGTCGTCTGCGCCGCCGCCTCACGGTCACCCTCTCCCGTCACCTGCCGGCGGCCGACTCCAACGGGGCCCCCATTCCCCCACCGCCGAAGCAAACCGGCGGGTACGCCCGCTGGCTGCCCGTGCTCCGCGCCCTTCCCTGGATCCTGGGGGGCCTGTTCGCCCTGTCGTTCGTCTGGGACTTTCCCGGCGTCGCCCTCTCCGTGGCCGGCTACACGGTGGAGCTCGAGAACCTGCTCCGCTACGTCACCGTCAGCGGCCTCATCGGCTTCGGGACGAACTGGCTCGCCATCACGATGCTGTTTCGTCCCCGCGAGGCGCGCCCCATCGTGGGGCAGGGGCTGGTGCCCGCCCAGCGCGAGCGCGTGGCCTACCGCCTCGCCCAGGCCGTGAGCGATGAGCTCATCAACAAGCGCATCATCATGCAGACCGTCCGCAAAAGCGGCCTCGCGGCCCAGTACCGCGACCTGTTGGTGGGCCTGGCCGGCGACGTGGTGACGGACGAGGACGTGCGCCACGACCTGAAGGCCGTCCTGCGCGACCTCCTGCACGACTTGCTGTCGGCCCCGGAGGTGCAGGAGCGCGTCGTGACCTTCACGGCCGAACAGATGGACCGGCACGCCGACGGGTTCTCGGGCGTGGCCCTGCGGACCTATCGCCTGTTCCGGGAGGACGAGTTTCAGGACCAGCTGCGAACCGCCGTGGAACGCCTGCCGGAGGCCGTCGAGCCGCTCCTCGACCAGCTCGACCCGGCGCTCGACCGCGTGCCCGCCCACCTGGACCGACACGGAGAGGCCCTCGAGGAGCTTCTCACCGAGCTCATCCTGCGCCTCGTCGATACGCTCGACATCAAGCGCATTGTCTTCGACAACGTGCGGGCCTACGACGAAGAGCAGCTCGAACTTCTGCTGCGTCGCACCACAAACGAGCAGCTCAACTACATCAAGTACCTGGGGGCGGTCCTGGGCATCGGGGGCGGGCTCATCATTTGGGCCCCGGCCGCCGCGCTCGCCACCTTCTCTGTCCTCGGCCTCGCCATCTACGCCGCGGACGAGCTGCTGTACCGCGCCCGCTCCGCCGAGCCGCCCGGCGCCTCTTCTTGATTCTGTCGCGCCCGGCGGTCACCTTCCCGTCCCCTCTCGCTCTGCTTTTCCTTCTCCCTGTGCCCATGAGCACTCGCGAACCGCTGTCCGGCGTCGACGCGGCCTGGCTGCGGATGGACGACCCGACGAACCTGATGACGATCACGGCGGTGCTCGTCCTGGAGGACCCGATCGACGTGGGCACCTTCAAGTCGCTGCTGGAGGAGCGGCTGCTCGGGTTTACGCGGTTTCGGCAGCGGGTGCGCACCCCGGACCGTGCCCCGGCCTGGGAGCACGACCCGCACTTCGACCTCGACCAGCACGTGCGCCGGGCCGCCCTGCCGGGCGCGGCCGGGCCGGCGGAGCTGAAAGCGCGGGTGGGCGAACTGATGAGTACGCCCCTCGACCGCTCCAAGCCGCTCTGGCACATGGAGCTCATTGAGGACTACCAGGGCGGAAGTGCCCTCATCGCGCGGCTGCACCACGCCATTGGCGACGGCATGGCGCTGGTGCAGGTGCTCCTGTCCCTCACGGACGAGCACTTCGACCCGTCGCGCTTCCCTCCCGACCGCGCCTCCCGCTCCCTGCTCCCCGGCGTGGTGCGGGGCGCCCTGCGGGCCGTCGGCCACACTGTGCGCGCCGGCAGTCGCCTGCTGGAGGAGGGGGTGGAGTCGATCCTGAACCCGTCGCACGGCCTGCATCGGGCCAAGCAGGGGATGAGCCTCGGCGCGGCCCTGTCGAAGTTTCTGCTCCTGGGGCGCGACAGCGAGACGTCCCTCAAGGGCGAGCTGCAGGTGGCCCAGCGCGCCACGTGGTCGGGGCCCCTGGCCCTCACCCGCGTCAAGCGCATCGCCCGCGCCCTCGACGCCAAGGTGAACGACGTGCTCCTCGGCGCGGTGGCCGGGGCGCTTCGCCATTACCTGGAGGCCCAGAATGAATCGACCGACGGCGTCGTGGTGCGGGCGCTCATTCCGGTCAACCTGCGGCCCCCGGAGCAGGCGTTCCGGCTGGGCAACCGGTTCGGCCTCGTCTACCTCGACCTGCCGGTGGGCATGGGCGATCGGCTGGCGCGCGTGCTGTCGGTCAAAACGCAGATGGATGAGATCAAGGGCTCCTCGGAGGCCGTCACGGCCCTGGGCGTGCTGGAGGGACTCGGGCACCTGCCGGTGGAGGTGGAAGAGCAGGCCGTTCGCTTCTTTGGCCGGAAGGCCAGCGCGGTGATGACGAACGTGCCGGGCCCGCAGGAGGAGCTCCACATGGCCGGGCGGCGCGTGCAGCACGTGATGCCGTGGGTGCCCCGCGCCGGGCGCATCGGGCTGGGCGTCAGCATCTTCAGCTACGACGGGGAGGTGCGCATCGGCATTGCCTGCGACGCCCACCTCGTCCCCAATCCCGACACGATCGTCGAGGGCTTTGAGGACGAGTTCGACGCCCTCGCGCAGGCCCTGCTCCCTGCGCCCGAGTAGGCCGCCCGCTCCTTACGCCTCGTCGTTCGGGCGCTCCGCCTCCACGGCCCGCGACAGACGATCCAGCTTCTGGGCGAGGTCGTTCACGCGCCCCCGAAGGTCGTCGAGGTCGCTGCGGCGCGGGACGCCGACCCGGCGGAGGGCGTCATCGACCTCGGCACGCACCCGGTCCTCCACCGCCTCTACGGTCTGCGCTCCCTGATCGACCAGCGTCTGCACGCGCCGACGGCGGGTCTCGGTCTCCTCACGGCGCGCCTGCTCCCACGACTTGCCCTCTTCCACCAGCGCGTCGAACACCTGGGCGCCCGTCTCCTGCGCCACCGACAGCACCCCGAGGCCCGCAAGCCATACGCTCCGGGCGCCCTGGACGACCCGGGAGGCCAGCCCCATCAGGTCCGGGCCGCCGGCCCCCGGCGCCGCCTCGCGGGCCGACTTGCCACGCTCCTTGTTCCGGCCGCGGGTGACGTTGATTGTGGGCTTCTGTTCGTCGCTCATGGCGAGGAAGCAATGGTGAAAGCGAAACGGAGACTCAGTTTTCGTATGTGATCAAGTCGTATGCCTCCCGTGTGACAGCAGATCCCTGCCGCTCCCCACCCGGCCCCCGCACCTCGACCGTATCGGTCACGACGCGGCGCACGAGCCCATCCTCCGTGTAGTAGTCCGACCACCGAAGCGAAGGCGCTGTTTCGGGGAGGGTGGTCACCACCTCTACCGCCTCCACCATGCCCGCCGGTCCCTCCACCGTGGCCGGCCCCGCCACAAATCGCCGCGCCCGGAAGGGCACCCGAAAAGAAGTCCACGCCTCCCCCTCTCGCAACGGTGCCTGGAGGACCACCCGAGAATCCTCCCGCACCTGGATCGAGTCGGACGTCGTCTGCATCCGAGTCCCGGACGACGCGAGGCGGCGGCGGACAAGCGCGGGCAGCCCGGCCACGCCACGCGCCAGGCGCTCCGGCGGCGTCCCCTCCGCGCGCCCCGTGCGAAGAAGCGGCTGGGCCCAGGGGACCCTCGGCCGGGTGTACGCCACATCGACGAGGGAATCGGGCGACTGGTCGTACCAGGTGCGCTCGACGGTGTCCGGGGCCGCCGGCCGGTACACATCCAGAACGACAAGCCCCGAGCGCCCGCCGGCCGCCCCATTCATGTCTGCCACCTCCATGCGGGCCGTCACGTCTCCGAGGGTGTCGACGGCGCTGGTGTCGACCGGCGACTGGGTGACGACGACATCGTACGTCCAGGCCTCCCCGTGCTCAAAAACAGCAGGGGAGACCCCATCAGGCAGATACGGTTCAGATCCCGCCCCCAAATCGCAGGCACAGAGAACAACAACCAACAGTCCGAAGAGGGCCGCCCGAGCATATACCATGTCGGATCAGAACGAGATGCGAACAAGAGGGGAGGTGCGGTCCAAGACGGAATCTCTTTCTGGTTAATATGTTTTCTCCACGTTGGCGGCCACCTTGTTCATACCGCGGAAGACGCCCATATTGGACATGATCTGCATCATGGAGCCTTCGATTTTATAGTCCGGCGAGGCAAGGGCCTCGGTGGCCCCCATCTCGCCCTGGTCCATCTTCGTCCACACCTCGTAGGAGGCTGTGGCGCGCGCCATTACCGTGTCTTTGTCGACCGGCTCCTCGCGCATCTCCTCGGAGGGGGCGTCGTCAATCCAGAGGTCTACGTCAACGACCCGCCCTTCCTCAAACGTATAGGTGGCCGAGACATCCTCCCCGTCGGGCGTATCGAGGCAGCGCAGCTCCACGGTTTTGGAGAAGGAACTGGCGGTGTTCTGGAACTCCTCGTCGCCATTTAGGGCCTCCACGAAGCGTTCGATGTACGCAGGCGTCCAGTAGCGGGGCGCGTCGTCACTCATCGGAAAAAAGCGGTTGGTGTGGAAACAGAAGCAGGGTCCGACCTCCTCACGAGCAGAAGTGTCGCAACGTATCACTGCCAGTCCGGGCGGATGTTCGTTGCGGACGCCTCTCTCTCCCGGCCCGCCTCCGGGCCCCTCGCCGAACCACGGTCCGCGTTCTGCAACCGCCTGCGCGGGCCGTCCGGGGCGACCACAGAGCGCTCAACGAAGGCGGGATCTGGTTCTCAACAAATTGCGGCGTAGAAAGCCCTTCCCTCACATTCGAATAACAACCGCGGCCGTCCAGGGGGATAGGAGAACGCGGCACTCGGGGAAAGACCGTCCCGATGCCCCGCCGGGCACCGCGTGCCCTTCTTCAGAATCGACCGAGACACACAGCATGGCTCTTGTTCGCACTCGACGCACCCAACGCACCTGGCCGACCGACGAGACGCTCTCGTGGGAGGCCCGCGGCCTCTTGGCCTACCTCCTCTCGAAGCCGAACGACTGGGAACTCCGGATGGACGACCTGGCACAGGCCGCTCCCTGTACGCCCGACAAGCTCGACCGCATCCTGACGGAGTTGGAGGAGCGCGGCTACGCCCACCGGGAAAAGAAGCGGCAGTACGACGGCTCCTTCCAGTGGGTCACGGAAATTCGGGCCCGGGGAACAACCCCTGCGCCCCCTCCCTCCTCCCAGGAGCAGCCGGAGCAGGCCCCGGATCGGCGTCCCTCGGACCGTGAGTCCGCCCACACCCGCACGGTGTCCTCCCCCCCTACGGAGTAACGGGGTTGCCCTGGGACCATCGGCCCGATCCTCCCCCGCCCGTCTCGACCTCACTCGAGGCGGGCGTTTTTTCTGCCAATCGCCCCGCCCCGGCAACGTGGAGCACACTGGCCACGTGCAAGTGCCTCGCCGCCGGGGCTCCATCCAGGACGGAGAGATCGATCCCCTACACCAGCCCGACGAGGAGTCGATCGGCGAGGACGGGGGACGGGCAGTAGGCGAGATCGAGAGGCCTATAACGACCGGATGTGCCCATGCCCCTACACCTTTACGCCATCGACGGGGGCAACTCGGCCGTCTTCGTCCCCACCTCCTCGTCCGCGCCATCCCCGCCCGGCGACGGCAGGTCGTCCGGCACGTCGGGCTTGGTCGTCTCCACCGCGTCCGGGTCGGCGGTCTGCTCGGGGAGCTTCGCGGCGGGCACCTGGATGTCCGGCGCATCCGGCTTGAAGTTGAGCAGGACCTCCAGCACGCCGTCCTTCGTCTCCGGCTGCATGAGCTTGTGCCGCAGCGTGGAGGCGTTGCGGAAGCCCTTGAAGTAGCTGCTGTAGTTCTTCCGCATCTCCAGCACGCCGGTCCGCTCGCCGAGCCACTCGCACTTGAGGGACAGGTGCTCGGCCACCACCTGCACGCGCTCCTCCCAGTCGGGCGGCGGGGGCAGCTCGCCGGTCTCCATGTATTTTTTGGCGCGGTCGAAAATCCACGGGTTGCCCAGCGCGCCGCGGCCCATCATCACGCCGTCCACGCCGGTCTCCTCAAACATCGCCTCGATGGCCTCCGGGCCCAGCGCGTCGCCGTTGCCGATGAAGGGCATGTCGCGGGTGCCCTCCTCCTTAATCTTCCGCAGCCACTCCCAGCGCGCGTCCCCCTTGTACTTCTGATCGCGGGTGCGGGCGTGCACCGTGAGCGCCGCCACGCCCATGTTCTCGAGCATGCGGGCCACCTCCACGATGTGAATCGAGTCGTCGTCCCAGCCCAGGCGGGTTTTGACGGTCACTGGGCGGGTGGCCTCCTCCATCACCGCCGCCGTGATGTCGCGCATCTTGTCGAGGTTGCGCAGCACCCCCGCCCCGCCATCCTTCTGGACAATCTTGCGCACGGGGCAGCCGAAGTTGATGTCGATCACGTCCGGCCCGGCGGCGTCGACCATCGGCGTGGCGTTCCTCACCTCGTCGATCTCGCCGCCCCACACCTGGATGCCGATGGGCCGCTCCTCGTCGAAGATCTCCAGCTTCTGCTGCTCGTGCTCCTGCTCGCGGAGCAGGCCCGCCGAGGAGACGAACTCGGTGTACATCATGTCGGCCCCGTACCGTTTGCAGAGGATGCGGAACGGGGGGTCGCTCACGTCCTCCATCGGGGCCAGGAACAGAGGCCGGTCGTCGAAGTCGAGGTGACCGATGCGCATGCGGAGGCTTGAGGCTCGTGCAACAGGATTGTCTGAACCAGGGAAACGCGGGCACTGCGGGCGGTGGTTCCCGGAGTGCGTTGGAAGGTTGGGGGTTAGAAGGTTGACGGTTAGGACGTTGAAGGTTGGAACGTTTTTCTGTCATCCCTCCTTTTCCCATTCCCCCATTCACACACGCCCTCTCTTCCCCCATTCTCCCGCGCTCTCCCCCCCTGTACCCATTCCGACCGTTTATCCGTAGGTTGGAGGCAGGCCCTCTCTTTCCTTGACCTCTCCTCCTCCCATGCTCGCCAAGAATCGCTCGTTCGCCCTTCGACCGCTCCTCCTCGCCGCCCTTGCTCCACTCACCGTCCTCCTCACCGGCTGCGGCGGGCCCAACCTGTTCGAGCGCATGAGCTCGCCGTACTGGGGCTTTGGCGGCACCCTCATCATCGTGCTCGACCTCGTCGCGCTCGTCGACCTGCTGGGGGACGAGGGGCGGAGCACCTCCAATCGCGTGGTTCGCTCCCAGCACAGTCGAGAAGCCTCCCCGAAGGCGGCGGCTTCGCCAGGAAGATGTCTCGACCGTGCTCGACATGACGTGCTGGATGTTCGGGATTATGAGTTCGATTCGGCCCCCGAAGAATTAACTTGACGAAGTACTAAGCAGAATGTGAAATCGGTTGAGCGGATGACGAACCGGACACTGTTCCCCACCACTGCAACGGCCCCGGCCCTCCGCGGGCTTCTGGCCCTCGGCCTCCTGCTCCTAATCGCGGGCTGCGGAGGCACGGATCGTGCGGCAACCGACGACCGGGCGACCGCCCCCGCGCCGGATTCGCTCTACCGGGCCGCCATCGCGGATGCCCGCACCGCCACACCGGCGGACCTCACGACGACGCTCACGCCCCTCGCCCCCTACAACGACGATCTGGTGTGGCAAAATCGGCGGGACTCGACACGGCGCGTGCGGGTCGTGACGTGGGGCGGGGCCGACACGTGGCCCGAGGCGGCCGCCGGGGACACGGTGACGACGGACGCGGACGTGTGGGTGACCGCCGCGCCCCAGCTCCGGCAGTTCTGCCGCGGGCTGGATCGCTCCGACGACGCCCTCACCCTCCGCCTCGCCCAGCGCCTCGGCCTGCCGCCCGACGTCGACTACGATCGGTTCGTGGAACTGTGGGTGCGCCCCCGGGACCTCGTCCGCCCCTGCCCCGACCCCGAGGTGAGCGACCGAGAGTGCGAACTGCGCACGCCCGTCCCCGCCCGGCACGCCCAGATCAGCGCGTCCCACCGCGAATGGTTTCGTACGCTGAAGCAAACGTCCTACGGCCCGGACGGCTACCCCTTCACCGGCCTCGGCTACACCTACGACTGGCACCCCGCGACCGACGACGTGGGCCTCAGCGAGTTCGTTCTGCGCCCCGGCCATTCCGCCGTCGTGCACCGCGTCCAGTCCACGGCGGCGTACTGCGCCCCCCGGTAACCCCGCCCCTCCAGAACAGAGCGCCGTCGATCCGATCCCCCGGGGCCGACTGTCCACTTTCCCCGCCGCCCCCTTGTATGGGCGCAGGTGATGTTTGTGTGAGGGTGCGACCTGCGCCGAACTCCAGTCGAGAGACTGCTTAAAAAACCATTCATGTCCTATTGCAATTCTTCGTCGACGGGGCGCCTCTCCCCCACGGCGTCCCTTCCACCAACCGACGGCCACCCTCGACCACATGATCGACGCCCTTTCCCCGGACGCCCTTCGCCAACACTTTGCCCCCTCCGACTTTGACTTTGAGACCACCGACGACCTGCCCGCCAACACCCAGGTGGTGGGCCAGGACCGCGCCGTCGACGCGATCGAGTTTGGCATGAACATCGACGGCGACGGGCACAACGTCTTCGCCCTGGGCCCGACCGGGACGGGCCGCCGCGAGCTCGTGCAACACCTGCTCGAGGACGAAGCGGCCGACGACGAGACGCCCCCCGACTGGTGCTACGTCAACACCTTCGACGACGAGCGGGAGCCGCGCGCCCTGCGACTGCCGGCCGGCCGCGGCTGCGACCTGCAGGAGGACATGGAGGCCCTCATTGAGGAGCTGAAGACGGCCCTCCCCGCCGCCTTCGAGAGCGAGGAGTATCACTCCCGGCGCGAGATGATTCAGGAGGAGGCGCAGCAGGGCCAGGAGGCCGCCCTCGAGGAGCTCCAGGACGACGCGCGCGAGGACGACATTGCGCTCATCCGCACTCCCCAGGGCTTCGCCTTCGCCCCCATCCGCGACGGCGATGTCCTCTCTCCCGACGAGGTGGAGTCGATGCCCGAAGAGGAGCGCGAGGCGGTGCAGTCCAAAATCGAATCGTACCAGGAGGAGCTGCAGAACATCCTGCAGAAGGTGCCCGAGAGCCAGCGCGAGGCCCGCGATCGAATCGAGGAGCTGAACGAGGAAATGGCGGCCTTTGCCATCGACGACGGCATCAACACCCTTCGACAAAAGTACAGCACCCTCGAGGCGGTCCTCGACTTCCTCGACGACGTGCGGGCCGACCTCCTCGACAACGTCGACGTATTCGTGCAGGCGGCCCAGAACGGCGGCCAACAGGGACAGATGCCGCCCATGCTGCAGCAGGGCCAACAGGGCGGCGGGCAAGGGGGCGATCCAGGCGGGGCCTTCTGGCGGCGCTACCGCGTGAACCTGCTCGTCGACAACTGCGACACAGACGGCGCGCCCGTGGTCTACGAGGACAACCCAAACTATCAGAACCTCGTGGGTCAGGTGGAGCAGATCGCCCAGATGGGCGCCCTCGTCACTGACTTCAACCTCATTCAGCCCGGCGCCCTCCACGAAGCCAACGGGGGGTACCTCATCGTCGAAGCCCGCAAACTACTGACCCAGCCCTACGCCTGGGAGGGCCTCAAGCGCGCCCTGCGCAACGACAAGATTCAAATTGAATCGCCCGGCCAGGCGCTCGGCCTCATGCGGACCGTCACACTGGAGCCGGAGGCCATTCCGCTCGACGTGAAGCTGGTGGTCGTGGGCGAGCGGCTGCTCTACTACCTGCTCGACGCCTACGACCCAGACATGGAGCGGCTGTTCAAGGTCATGGCCGACTTCGACGACCAGATCGACCGGAGCGACGTGCACGAGGCCGAGTACGCCGACCTCATCGCCACGATGATTGCGGAGAACGACCTGCCGCCGTTCGATTCGTCGGGCGTGGCGCGGGTCATGGAGCGCAGCGTGCGCCTGGTGAGCGACACCGAAAAGCTGAGCGCCCGCATCGACCGGATTCGCGACCTGGTGGAGGAGGCCAGCTACTGGGCCAACCAGAACGACGCCTCCACGGTGACGGCTACACACGTGCAGACGGCGATCGACGAAAAGATCCGGCGGGCCAGCCGGATGCGCGAGCGGGTGCAGGAGTCCATCGAGCGCGACACGCTGTACATCGACACCGACGGCGCCGCGGTGGGGCAGGTCAACGGGCTCGCCTACCTGGAGGCCGGGGGCTTCGGGTTCGGAAAACCCAACCGCATTACCGCCCGCACCCGGCTGGGCAAGGGCGAGATTGTGGACATCGAGCGCGAGGCGGCCCTCGGCGGCCCCCTCCACTCGAAGGGCGTGCTCATCCTCTCCGGCTTTCTGCAGGGGCGCTTTGCCCAGCGGTACCCGCTGTCCCTCTCGGCCAGCCTCGTCTTCGAGCAGTCCTACGGCGGGATTGACGGGGACAGCGCCTCCTCGGCCGAGCTCTACGCCCTGCTCTCCTCCCTGGCCGACGTCCCGCTGCGGCAGAGCCTGGCCGTCACCGGCTCGGTGAACCAGCACGGCGTGGTGCAGCCCATCGGCGGCGTCAACGAAAAAATCGAGGGCTTCTTCGATGTGTGCCAGGCGCGCGGCCTGACGGGCGAGCAGGGCGTGCTCATCCCCGCCGCGAACACGGACCAGCTCATGCTCCGCCGCGACGTGGTCGAGGCCGCTGAGGCCGGCGACTTTCACATCTACCCGGTCGAGACGATCGACCAGGGGATTGAGCTTCTCACCGGCGCCGAGGCCGGCACACGGGACGAACAGGGGGGCTACCCGGACGATACAATCAATGGACGGGTCGAGGCGCGCCTGCGGACCTACGCCGACCGCCGCCGCCAGTTTGCCCTGACCAACGGGCAGGCCGGGGAGGCGTCGGAGGAGGCGTAGGGGTCCGCCTACGAAGTCGGTGCCCGCGCGCCCTTGACGCTCCGCCCCCCTGACGTCCAACAGAGAGCCCCGGTCCCATGAGCGATGACGCGTCTCCGCCTCCGGTTCAGCGCATCCTCGTCGCCGCCGATGCGTCGCCCCAGAGCCAGGCCGCCCTCGCCGCGGCGGTGCAGCTGGCGGCGGCGGTGGAGGCCGAGGTCGAGGGCCTGTTCGTGGAGGACGAGCAGGTGCTCCGCGCCGCTGGCCTTCCCTTCACGGCCGAGGTGCGCACCCACTCCCAGCCCCCGACGCCCCTCTCCGACCGGCGCATGGAGCGCCAGCTCCGACGACAGGCCGAACGGGCCGAGGCGGCCCTCCAGCGCACCGCCGAGTCCCTGGACGTTCCCCACTCGTTTCAGGTCGTAACAGGAGCCGTCACGCAGGAGCTCCGGGCGGCCGCGGCGGAGGCCGACCTGCTGGCCCTGGGCAAAACCAGCACGGACAGCAGCCGCCACCGGCTCGGGTCCACGGCACGAGCCCTATTGTCCGAGTGTGGCGCCTCCGTGCTCGTGCTCCGCTCCGCCGCCCCTCTCCGCCAGCCCGTGCTCACGTACTTTGATGGCTCGGCGGCCGGCGACCGGGCCCTCGCCCTCGCCGCCCGGCTCGCCCGCCACAACGACGCTGGACGGCTGCGCGTGCTTCTTCCCGCACGCACCGACGACGCCTTCGCGCGCCTCCGCGACGCGGTCCGAACCCGGTACGGCGACACGGACACACCGGTCGAGGTTCACGCGCTCACGCCGTCAGAAACTGACCAGTTGGCGGCGCTCGCCCATCACACCAGCG
This sequence comes from Salinivenus iranica, assembly GCA_002894665.1. GTDB lineage: Bacteria > Bacteroidota > Rhodothermia > Rhodothermales > Salinibacteraceae > Salinibacter > Salinibacter iranicus. Next base: position 7,205 of record NCRB01000062.1, on the reverse strand, counting down.
GCGGCCTCGTCGTGCTCCCGCACGGGTGCGCCCCCCTGTCGACCGTCCCCCCTCAGCGATTCTTGTACGAACTGGACCGGCCGCTCCTCCTCGTCCGATAGGCTCGATTGTCTCACCGAAACCCCGCTTCTCCATACCCCATTCCGACGCCCCGGTCTCCCAACTGACCCTCACCGCCGCGGACGCCCCGCTCACCCCGTCGGAGGTGCTGTCCGACTTCGCGGACGCCACGCCCGGGTGGACGTACCTGGAAAGCGACTCGCGCCACTACGCCGACCGGAAGGGCCGCCCCGCACTCGTCCTGCGGCACCAGCGCAGCGACACGCCGTCCCTGGTCGACTTCGCATTTGCAGCCGCGTCTGACACCCCCCATTCGCTTCGGCTCGTCCTCCTCGACGCCCCCGAGGCGGAGCAGCCGCTGCCGGCCGCCGAGCGCGGGGCCCTCGTAGAGACGTTCCTCTCTGCCCTGCAAGACTACCTGCGCGACCCCCCCACCGCCACGTCGCTCGACATCGAGCGGGCCGCCCCCAACGCGTAGCACGCTACGGAAGGAAAAGCTCGGCGACCCACCGCCCGAGGGCCACAAATAGAAGCCCAATCGCCACGCTCCCGGCCGCGTTGCACATGGCCAACAGCCCCCGCCCGCTGCCCCAGAGGGCCATCGTGTCGAGACTGAAGGTGGAAAACGTGGTGAACGCGCCGAGAAAGCCCACGACGAGAAAGAGCCTGACGTCGTCGCTCCCACCGAACTGACCGAACAGCGGCACGCTTAGCCCGATGAGCAGACATCCCACGAGGTTCACCGTCCAGGTGCCCCAGGGAAAGGGCTGTTCCACAACGGCAGCCACCAGGCGCCCGGCTCCGTATCGGGCCAGTGCCCCGCAGGCGCCTCCAAGCGCGACGGCGACGGCAGGGGGCATAGCAGTGGATCGGTTGGGAATAAAAACGACGCGTCGTTCCATACTTGTCCGCCCACATCGCCGTTGTGAACGAGCGGCGAACCTTTCGGGCCTTGGTTACGCCCCCTCGTCGTCGGGCCAGTGGAAGAGGACGGGCGCGCCGATGTCCGGGTGCAGGCTCTCGTGCACCGGACAGTGGCGCGCCGCCCGTTCGAGGCGGGTGCGCATCTGTTCGCCGAGCGGGCGGGGCATGTAGACCTCCGTCCGCAGCGTGTCGATGCGGCGCGGGTCCGACGCCATCTCCTTCTCGACCGAAATCTCCACCCCCTCCAGGTCGAGGTCGTGCTTCTCCGCCTGAATCCCCAGGATGGTGGCCACGCAGGTGCCAAGCGCCGTGGCCATCAGGTCCGTGGGAGAAAAGGAGCGGCCCTGTCCGTGGTTGTCCTCCGGCGCATCGGTGATCAGCGTCACGCCGCTCGGCACGTGCGCGGCCGTGCAGCGGAGGTCGCCCTGGTAGGTGGTGTCAATCCGAACAGACATGGGGTCGAAAGTGAATCTGAGAAAAACGGGAGGGTGTGGACGGCCCCGCGCGACGGTCCGAATCTTTGCCCGCCGTACTCCATTGGCCTCTCTGGTGATTCGTGTCTTCCCTTCAGCAGCACGCCCGCATCGATGACGGTCTACTTCAACGGCGCCTTCGTGGCAAAAGACGAGGTCTCCATCTCTCCCGACGACCGGGGCTTCGTATTCGGCGACGGCGTCTACGAGGTCGTCCGGGCCGCGGACGGCGCCCTCTTCCGCCTCGACGACCACCGCGAGCGGCTGCGCCGGAGCCTGTCGGAGATTCGCCTGCTGGACGCTGTGGATCCCGACGCCGTGTGGGACGCCGTCCAGGGCCTTCTGCCGCGCAACGACCTCACGACGGGCGACGCGAAGGTGTACCTGCAGATCACCCGCGGCGCGGCCCCCCGCCAGCACGCCTTCCCCAACCCACCCGTCGAGCCGACCGTCTACGCCCGAGCCGAGGCCATCGACCTGCCGACCGAGAAGTGGGCGCAGGGCGTGAAAGTGATCCTACGGCCCGACCAGCGCTGGGCCCGCTGCGACATCAAGTCGCTCAACTACCTGCCGAACGTGCTCGCCAACCAGGCCGCGATGGAGGCCGACGCCTACGAGGCGCTCCTGACGCGGGAGGGGTTCGTGACGGAGGGCACACACTCCTCCGTGGGCGCCGTGGTGGACGGCACCGTGGTCACGCACCCGCTCACCAACCGCGTGCTGCCGAGCATTACGCGCACGGTGCTACTGGAGCTCTGCGACGATCTGGGACTTCCCACCAACGAATGCCCGATTGCGGTGGCGGAGCTCTCCGACGCCGACGAGCTGTTTCTGCTGGGGACCACCACAGGCGTCATGCCCATCGTGCAGGTGGAGGGTGAGACTGTGGGCGACGGCACGCCCGGCCCCGTCGTCCGCAAACTGCAAACGGCGTTTCGGGCGCTGGAGCCGGCATGAGGCGGAATCTCCCCTCCCGCACCAGGAACCGCCTAAAAGGCGATGCCCAGCATGATCGTCCAGCCCTGGTGTCGGACCGCTCCCGCCGCGGGCCCATCCCCAATATCCGAAAGGCTGCGCTGATAACGGCCGTCCAGTTGCACCCGTTGCCCCCCGAGGCCGATGGACATTCGCGCCCCGGCCATCGCCCCGATCTCCGTCCTCTCGATGCTGTCATCCGGATCGGTGCGCTGAGGCGACTCGGGCCCTTCGATGTCGATCGAGCTGTTCACCCGAACGCCAAACGCGGGACCTGCGACCGCGCCCACAGACAGGAACGGGGCAACGGGCACGCTTACCGTTGCCAAAACCGGGAGCTCCAGGTAGTCGAGATTGGCGGTCGACGTGTAATTCTCTCCGTTCGCAGTCCGTCCCTCGAAGGTTCAGCCCTTCTGAATGTACCGGAGCTCGGAACGGACGGCCAAGGGGCCCGCCACTTCCATCGTCGCAAACCCGCCGACGGCGATCCCTGTGGAGCGGTTCACATCGCCGAGACCGGTCCCGCCACCAGTCATCGTGGTCACGCCGGCCGTTGCGCCCCAGCGAACCGCCTGCCCGTTCGCCGGAGTGGACGTTGCGAGTAGCAAAACGAGAGGCAAAATTCCCCAGACGAATTGATGATATCGGCGAGAGGATCTACGCTCAACAAGAAACATGATGCACGAGGCAAATAAGAAGTGAGTCGCAACTGAATGTAGCTGCGAATCCAGCGACCCTCAAGGAGCATAGTGTTCTCGCGACACGTCCTGATGTTTAGAAACTCAACTTCTCTAACGTTTGCATTTTTCCCAGGGGGGGGGGTTACTTTAGGACTGCATTTCATCCTCAACTTATGTTGAGTGTGTTTTCAACTCTCCTCTCGGACCGCCGCCACTCTTCCGGATCGGTCTACGCAATCTGATGCGTCTACTCTCTCTACTTTCTCCGTTTCTTTCGACGCTCCTCGCAGTCGCACTTCTGGCTGAGTGCGACCGGACCGGCCCTTCTGCGAGTGTGGACTCTTTTCTCTCCTAAAACCTGCTCCTGAGTCGATGTCTTCCCAGTCTGGAACCCTCCGTGCTCTCTTTACGACGCTTCTTATACTTGCGATTCTGACAAGTGGGTGTGACCTCACCGACAGCGAGGGACCCACGCACGATCCGAACCCGGGCCCCTTCCGGGTCGACTACACCCCTGCCTGGAGTCCAGATGGAAACCACATCGCTTACCACCACGACGCCAGGCGCACCGAGGACTCCACCGACGTAAGTGGTCTCTACATTTTGAACCTGGAGACCGACTCGACGCGCCTGCTGATGGAAGGTTCGGCCCGAAGCCCCGACTGGCGGCCCGACGGGGAGCGCCTCACTATTTCTACCGGCAACGTCTACACCATCCGCCCCGACGGATCCGAACGGCGTCGAATAACCGAATTCGGGAGTTCGTTTCGTCCGCACTGGTCGCCAGACGCACAAACCATTGCCTTCGGCCGCTCCGGCTCGACGGAAGAGGTCGGCGTCTGGTTCGCTCACCTCTCCGATTCCACATTCACTCGGTTTGGATGGGTGACCTATTCGGACTGGTCCCCGAACGGGAAGCGCATCGTGTACAATTTCCGTGATCAGCTCTGGACCGCCGACACGAACCGCACCGATTCGACACAACTGACCGACAACGACTTTACAAACAACCGCTACCCAGCCTGGAGTCCGAACGGGCAGTGGATTGCCTGGTCACCGCTCGACGAAAACGGTTTTGAGCTTTGGGTCATGCGCGCCGACGGGTCTGGTAAACGGAGGCTCGCCGAGGGCGGAAGCTTCCCCGCGTGGGGCCCCGGCTCTGATCGCCTTGTCTTTGCCAAACCGGCTCGCAACAGCGACCTCACCGCCCTCTGGACGATCCGCCGCGACGGCACAGACCTGCGCCAGATTACCACTCCTTCTCGCAATCCCTTGAACTAATCGTCCCTCACGGATCGGGGGAAAACACCCTTCCCCACAGAAATCCCTCGACGGGCCCGACGCCCGTTTCCAACCGACCTGGATCCGCCAAGATCAAGCAGCATCGGGGAACCGGTACGCCTGGCCCGCGAGGGAAAGGCGGCCGGCATCCCTCGTTCTTCCGACTTTTTTTTCAAATCCGAACGAGGTTGGCCATGCGAATTGTACTGACGAACCTCCTTATCGCGTTCCTTCTCACCGCCACGACAGCGGCCCAGCCCGGGCCGCCCGACCACGCCCGTCTGATTGAGGGCGTAATTCTCGTTAAGTTTGCGCCCGATGTCCTGGAGACGCCCCCGCAGCAGCTCCGCCCGAATGAGCTGGGCCTGCAGGGCCGGCAGGCCGCCCGCCTGCGCCAGCTCCTGAACGCCCGGCGCGGGCCGGGACAGAAGCTCTTCCGCAATTTCACGCCCGCCGACACGCTCGGGCGACACCGCCAGACTGGCGAGCCCGTTCGCCTTAAAGACCTGTCACGGTGGTACCGGTTCCCGGTCCGCGACACGACGAATGTGGAGGCCCTGGCTTCCCGCCTCGAAGAACTGCCGGTGGTGACCAAAGCCGAGCCGGACTACAATGCGTCGCTCGACCGAAGGTCATCAGAGACCAACTCCGCCCCGCCCCGGACGGAGCCCAACGACCCGAAATATTCGTTGCAGTGGGGGTATGACGACTTTGATGATACCGACGTAGATGCTCCCGAGGCCTGGTCTCTCAATACCGGACGCAGCGACGTGACGGTAGCGGTCGTCGATGACGGCGTTGACCTCGATCATCCGGACCTCGACCCCGGCGACCGGAGCCGCATTATTCAGGGCTACGACTTTGGAGAAGACGACAGCAATCCGGGCGATGATGCAGATCACGGAACCCCGGTGGCCGGTACCATTGGCGCTCGCACAGACAACAACGAAGGTGTCGCTGGCCTGATGTGGGACTTGCAGATTATGCCGCTAAAAGTGGTCACAAGCACGGGCGATATTCCAAACTCGGTGTCTGCACAGGCGATCGACTATGCTCGGGTAAATGGCGCAGATATCATAAATTACAGCATAAGCAGTCCGTCCCCTTCCGGTGTTGTATCTGAGGCCGTGTATAATGCAAACGCATCCGGAATGATCTTCGTCTCTTCGTCCGGGAACGATTCCAAAAACTCGGTAAACTATCCTGCGGCCCTACATACTGCTATCGGCGTCGGGGCAACAGACAGGGGGGATGTCCGACATGGATTCTCGAACTACGGGTCAAAGCTCGACCTTGTCGCACCGAGCGAATTTGAGACAACGGCTCAATATGGGAACTATCTAAAATTTGGAGGGACCTCGCAGGCCGCACCCGTCGTGAGCGGCGTCGCCGGGCTCATCTTGTCGGAGGGGCGGGACGAAGGCCACAACCTGTCGAACAACGACATCGTGCACCTTCTGGAGCGGACGGCCGATGATGTCCAGGCGATGGACGGCGGTTTTGACTCTGAATACGGTCACGGCCGCGTCAACGCCTACGAGGCGCTAGCGCCGCTCCAGCCGCCGAACGAAGTAAGCCACGGCACCGCCTCCTTCACGAAAATCCACGACGACGAGAAGGTGGATTTCGTGAACGGGTTTACCACAGAAAACGGCACCTTCTACGGCGCGGGCAAATACACCTGCGACATTTACAAGCTGAGCGCCTCCGTCTCGTCCCCCGACTTCTATTACGAGAAAAAACCCTGGTTTTGGCTGCCCGTCACCGAAAAAGGATTCTCGGCGGCCAGCCCGAACGACGGGGACCGATACCTTTCAAAGTCGGTGTCGAAAAGCTCGGCGGAGGCGACGACGTACTTCTATTACGTTGAATCGAATGTGAATGGATAGGAGATCGGATGGGTCCCGTTCGATCCCACGGTGCACAAGCGAAACGGAAGTTTCGAGTATACCGTCATCGGCGAGCCCGGTACACCCCCGCTGGAAGCTACCCTCTCCGGCCCGTCCACCCTGGAGAGCGGTGAGATTGGCACCTGGACGGCCTCCGTCAGCGGCGGCACTGGCTCGATCTCCTACGACTGGGACTCCGCCGATTCCGGCATTGGCTCAACCTGGAAGGACGAGAACAGCTGCACGGGCTCGTCCTGCTCCCGTGCGTTTTTCAACGACGAGGAGTATTTACATAATGCAAGCGTGCGGGTCATCGTTACGAAGGGGACGGAAACCGATACCGCGACCGCGTCCGTCTCCGTCTATCCATCGGGCTCGGGCTGCGGCGGATCGGATCCCTGCACCTTTCCCTCCAAGGCAAAGCCACAGGTATCGCTGAAAACGATCCAGCCGCCCGACCAGGCCCCGGAAAGCGCCCACCTGGCCTGGACTGTTCGTGGGGCCGTGCCCACCTCCGCGTTCACCGTCCAGCACCGCGCGGACTCGACGGGTGCCTGGACGACCCTCGGCACCGTCGAGGCGGCCGACTCGGTGCGCGCCGACACGTCCGCCGCCCCCACCTACCGCTATGAGGCAACGGACCTGAAGATCGGAACTCACCAGTTCCGCCTCGCCTACGAGCCCTCGGCGGAGGCCGGCGACGCGCCGGCCCAGACCCTCGGGGACGGCGAGCAGGCCGGGCCGCGGGCGTGGACCTCTGAGCCGGTCGAGGCGCAGATCGAAATGAAGGAGGCGTACCGGCTGTCCGCCTACCCGAACCCGGTGCGCGAGCGGGCCACCGTGGAACTGGCCGTGCAGGAGCAGCAGGACGTGACGGCCCGTGTCTACGATGTGCTCGGCCGCCGGGTGGGGACGCTCCACGA
>NCRB01000061.1 GCA_002894665.1 Salinivenus iranica | reverse complement strand
GCCCGCCCCAGCACTGCCCCCTTCGCCCGATAGTTCTCGTGCATATCGTAGACGACCCGAGCGCCCGTCACCGCCTTGAGGAGGCCGGCGAGGGGCAACAGTTCCGGATCGTGCACCTGATACAGGGCCGCATCGAGCCGCCGGGCCCGCCAGAAGAGGCGCCGCTGAAGCACAAGTCGGTGGAGGCGGTGGCGCGGCCGCGGAAGGGCGTGGATCGGAATGCCGTGCACCTCTTCGTCGGCCTCGTGCGGGGCAAAGAGGTGGGCCGAACACCCGTGCGCTCGGAGCGAGCGGAGCTGCTTGTGAAAGATGCGCGGATCGAACGGCGCGTGGACCGTCGTCAGGTGGGCCACACAGGGACCGGTGGAAACATCTGCCTGCATTTTGAGGAGACAGCCAAGTCGTGCGATCGATGCCGGGTCGGCGGGAGCGTGCGCCTCTCGTCTCGTCTTTCTACGTTACGGTCGCGGATCTGAGCAACGACGGTGCTGCCCCCATGTTCACCTCTGTTCGGCAGGTGTTCTCCTCCTCGCTGTCTCGGGGCGCCGCGGTGACGTTTGGCATCCGCGTGGCGGGCACCGGGCTGCTCTACGCCCTTCACGTGTGTCTGGCCCGCTGGATGGGGGCCGACGGCTACGGCGTGTACGTGTTTGCCATTAGCTGGACGAGCGTTCTGGCACAGCTGGGCGCCCTCGGGCTGCCGACGGCGGCCCTTCGTTTCGTTTCCACCTACCGCACCGAGCAGCAAGCCAGCGACCTCTGGAGCTTCGTGCGAACCGGGCGCGTACTGGTGGCCGGGGGGGCCGGGGGGCTGGCACTGATGGCCACCGGCGGAGCACTGCTCTTCCCCGCAGGCGCGTTTTCGTTCTGGGCTCTCCTGACCGGCTTTTGGATCGCCCCGTTGCTCGCCCTTCTTTCGTTCGAGACAGAACTCCTGCGGGCCAGCAACCGATTTGCGCTGTCGTACGCCCCCAAATACCTCCTCCGCCCACTTGGGATCGGCGGCGGCACCGGCGCCATACTCTGGGCCACGGACGCAGTGTCTCCAACCGCCGTCCTCCTCTGTACCGGCGGCGTGTTCGGGGGTGTGTTGCTCATTCAGCAGTGGGGCGTTCGCTGGGCCCTGCCGTCCGCCCGAGGCGCCCTCTTTCCTCCTCGCACGCGCCAGTGGATCGGGGTCGCGCTTCCGCTTCTCCTCACGAACGGGTTCGACCTCGTGCTGCAAAAGACGGACGTCGTCCTGCTCGGCGTCCTCGCGGGACCGGACGACGTAGGAATTTACTTCGCGGCCATGCGCACCGCACAAGTCGTCACGTTCTTCGGCTTTGCCGTGGACGCCGTGGCCGCCCCTCACATCGCCCAACTCTACCACAACGGGGACGACCGCTTGCAGGCGGCTGCGTCCCGCTTCGCACACTGGTACTTCTGGCCCACGCTCGCCACCGCAGGGGGCCTGGTGCTCTTTGCCACTCCCATCCTCTCCCTCTTCGGCGGGGAGTTTCTCGCGGGGACCCCCGTCATGTATGCCTTCCTGGCGGGGCTGTTGGTCAACGCGGCCACCGGTCCCCAAATCCACCTGCTCAGCCTCACAGGCCACGAGCGTTCCTGCGCCTCCATCTTCGGCTGGTGCGCCCTGCTCAATGTGGTGCTGAATCTCGGCGGCATCTATGCGCTTGGGACCTTGGGCGCCGCCCTGGCCACGGCCACGACAATCGCGGTCCGCAACCTGTGGGTGCACTCCCACGTCATCCGACAGACGGGCATTCGGCCCTCCATCATCGCCGCCCTCCGGTCCAGCTCTCGCTCTCCCGCCTGACCCGCCGCGTCGGGCCCCCTCGGATGCAACTTTCGCGGTCAACATCTATGTTGGACCGCCCATCGACGTCTCTTGCCACTTCCCCTTTCCTCAACATGCACTACGCCGTGATCATGGCCGGCGGCATCGGGAGCCGCTTCTGGCCCGCCAGCCGCAAGGAAAAGCCCAAGCAGTTCCTCGATGTATTTGGGGACGGCACCCTCATCCAGAACACCGTGGCGCGCCTCCAGGGCCTCATTCCGCCGGAGCGCTGCCTGATCGTGACCCACAACCGGTACGTGGAGCAGACCCAAAAACAGCTGCCCGCCGTCCCCGACGAGAACATCCTGGCCGAGCCCATCAGCCGCAACACGGCCCCCTGCATCACCTACGCCGCCGCCGTGCTGGCCGACCGCGACCCCGACGCCACGATGGCCGTGCTCCCCGCCGACCACGTGATTGGCAACGTGGAGGCGTTCCACAACACCCTGCGCGTGGCGCTGGAGGCCGCGCAGGCCCCCGACGCCCTCGTCACAATCGGCATTGAGCCCACCTATCCGGCCACCGGCTACGGATACATTCAGTACGACGGCGACGCGGCCGACGACGGGGCCCTGCAGGCACACCCCGTGCGCACCTTCGCCGAAAAGCCCGACCAGTCCACCGCCGAACGCTTTATCGACTCCGGCGACTTCCTGTGGAACAGCGGCATGTTCATCTGGCGGGCCGACACCATCCTGGACCAGGTTCAGGAGCACCTCCCCGACGCCCACGAGGCCTTCGCGTCGGTGCGCCAGGCCGGCGACGACACGGGGCCGGACACCCTGGAGACGGCCTTCCGAAACAGCCCGCGCATCTCCATCGACTACGGCGTGATGGAGCAGGCCGACAGCGTGTACGTCGTGCCGGGGGCGTTCGACTGGAACGATGTGGGCGACTGGCGCGCCGTCTACGACCTGAGCGAAAAAAACGAGCTCGGCAACGTCATTGAGGGCAACGTCATCATGCAGGACTCCAGCCGGTGCTACGTGCAGGCCGGCGATCGGCTCGTGGTGCTCGTTGGCATCCACGATTGCGTGGTGGTCGACACCGACGACGCCGTCCTCGTCTGCAACCGCGAGAGCGCACAGCAGGTGAAGCAGGTCGTCGAATACCTCCACGCCCACCAGTTTGAGGACTACGTGTAGCGGGTCCTCGTCCGGCATGGCGTAACAGTCGCGCTCCTCCCGTCGTGTTCGGGAGGGGCGTCCTTTTTGCCCCGAGGCGCACCGGGGATCTTCGCCCCGTCTTCGTGTCGCAGCCTGAACATCGAGTCAGAAAGTGACGTTACGGTCATCGTCTGACTAACCAGTCAGGCCCAGCGCCTTCCGATCCGTCTCGTTCGCGTTCTATGTCCCAGTCGTCCGACGCCGCCCTTTCTCGACGCGAACGGGAACGTCGCATGCGTCGCCGGGCCATGCTCGACGCCGCCCAGGCCGTCTTTGCAGAAAAGGGGTACACCGACGCCACCCTCGACGAAATCGCCGAGCGAGCTGAATTTGGGAAAGGGACGCTCTACAACTACTTCGAGGACGGAAAGAAGGGCATCCTCCTCGCCGTGTTCGACGACATCATCCGGGAGATGGAGTCGCTCATCCACACGGTCTTCCAGGAAGAGCGCGGCGCGGATCAGTCCCTACGGAGCGCCTTCCACACGTTCGTGGAGCGGTACTTCGAAATGATCCAGAACCAGCGGGAGCTCTTCCTCATCCTCGTGCGGGAGGCCCACCGAATGGCCCTGAGCGACGATCCGGACCGCACCCGCTTTTTTCAGGAGCAGAAGCAGCGCCTCGTCGACGCCCTCAGGCCCACCCTCGACGCGGCCGTCGAGGCCGGCGAAATCCAGCCGCTGCCCACCGCCGCCGTGGCCAACCTGCTCTTGGCCAACGTGCGGGGCATGGGCACCCACTGCACCCTGGAAAAACGTCACCGCCCCGGCGAAGAGCAGCCGTTTCTCGACAACCCTACAGAGGCGGCAAATTTTTTGACAACCCTTCTTTTCGACGGGTTGGCCGCTCACAGCCGCTCCGAAGCGTCTGCGTAATGCTTGGTTTCTCTCTCCGATCTCTTATGCCTCGTGTTCGTCCCTCTCGTCTGGTCTTCGTTCTCGTCCTGTGCGTGTGCGCCGGTCCGTGGCTGCCGGCAGACGCCCGGGCGCAACAGGCGCAGGCCCTGGACCGCAGCCCCGTCCCCATAGCCTCCATCGACACCGCGGAGACCCTCTCCCTGACCCTTCAGGACGCCGTTCGGACGGGCCTAGAGCAGAATCACGACCTGCAGTCCGCTCAGCTCGACGTCCGCGACGCCGACGCCCAGGTGCGCGAGGCGTGGGGCAACCTGTACCCGTCGCTCGACCTGACCGGAAGCTACACCCGCAACGTGGTGACGGCCAACCCCTTCGCCGGGAGCGACGCCGCCACCCTGCTGGGCGGCGGGGGCGAGACCGACTGGCTCGCCTTTAATGAGCGCCGGCGCCTGGACCCGAATGCGCCCCCGCCCATCACCTTCCCCGAGTTCCAGCAGCGCCAGCGCGACAGCCTCGCCGCCGCCGGCATCTCGCTCGGATCGGGCGGCAACCCATTCGGGGTCGACAACGAGTTTCAGGGCGGCCTTCAGCTCACGCAAACCCTCTACAGCAAGCAGGCGTTTGCCTCGGTGCGTGGGTCCGAGCAGTTTAAGGACGTGAATCGACACGCGCAGGATCGGCAGGTGCAAATGACCACCAACGAGGTGGTGACGGCCTTCTACGAGGCCCTGCTGGCCGAAGAACAGGCCCGCGTCCGGGAGCAACGGGTGGACCGCGCCGAAACCACGCTCCAGGAGGTCTCCTTGCAGGTACAGCGCGGGGTGACGCCCAAGGCCCAGCGCCTGGGGGCCGAGGTCGAACTCGCCAACGCCCGCACCCAGATGATCGAGGCGCGCAACGCCGCCAACGCGGCCCGCGACAACCTGAAGCGCATCATCGGCCTTTCTCCGGAGCAGCCCGTGGACCTCCAGGGCTCCCTGGACCGCGATCAGGTGGACGAGATGCAGGGCATCTCGCTGGAATCCCTCTCGCTCTCAAACGCCGTCACGCAGGCGATCGAGAACCGACCGGACCTCCAACGCGCCCGCCTCAATGTGGAGCTCCGTGACATTCAGAAGGAGGCAAGCCGGTCCGAATTCTTCCCGCGTGTGGAGGCCGTGGCCAACCTCAACTACTCCGGACGCGTGCCCGACGATCGATCTGAGGTCCTCACGACCGACCCCGAGGACCCGACGAACCCATTCTTCTACGACGAGCAGAGCCGCGGCTTCTTCAACGACGACTTCTGGAATCCGTCGCTGAGCGTCGGGCTGCAACTGACCTGGAATCTCTTCAACGGCTTCCAGAGCGCTGCTCGTCTTCAGCAGGCCGAGATTCAGCGGCGCCGGGCCCAGGTGCAGCTCGACCAGCTGCGACAGGCCGTGAAGGTGGAGGTGCGCCGGGCCGTGCGCGACCTGGAGACGGCCCGCGAACGCATCGAATCCCAGCGGACGAATGTGCGCCGGGCCGAGCTCAACTACGACCACGTGTCGCAGCGCGTGAGCGAGGGCGTCGCCCGCCCCATCGAGTTGCGGGAGGCGTCCGACCAGCTCGACCAGAGCCGCCTCAACTACCTGCAGGCCATCTACGACTTCCTGGTCGCCCGCAGCAACCTCGAAACGGCCCTGGGACAGCCCCTCACGCCCACCTCCGAGTCCTACCTCATGACGCAGCGCTGAAGGGCCCCCTCCGCGTCGCCGATGCCGTTCCTCTCCAACCCGTTTTTTCCTCCCGTGTCTATGCTTCGTTTTCGCTCCCTTCTCGTTGTGACCCTCCTTCTTGGCGGCGTCGGGGCCGTAGCGAGCGGCTGCGGAGGCGATCCGGCCGCGTCGGAGGAAGACGACGGTGCCTCCGAGCGCCCCACGACGCGCGTCGAGACGCTCGTACTGGAGCCGACCTCGTTCACCGACGTGATCGAAGTCACCGGCACCGTTGAGGCCCTCGACGACGCCGTGCTTTCGTCCCAAACGGACGGCCGGGTGACCATGCTCCGCGACCTCGGCACGCGCGTGCCGGCCGGGGCGACCGTGGCGGAGATCAACGCCGACGAGGCCCGCGCGGCCGTAGAGCAGGCGGAAGCCCAGTACGACCTCGCACAGGATCGGTTTGAACGTCAGGAGCCTCTGTACCGCGATTCGGTCATTAGCGCCCTTGAGTTTGAACAGGTGCGCTCGGAGCGCAACCAGGCCCGCGCCGCCCTTTCACAGGCCCAGACGCGCCTCACCAACGCTCAGGTCGATGCCCCCTTTGCCGGCACCGTCGAGGAGCGGTTCATCGAGGAGGGGGAACAGGCCGCCCCGGGCACGCGGCTGGCCCGACTGGTCAACACGCGCCGGGTCAAGGTCACCGCCGGGGTTCCCGAGCGGTACGCCAACGACATCCAGGAGGGCACGCCGGTGCAGCTCGACTTTCGGCGGTACGGCGCGGGCGTGCGCACTGCAGCCGTGACGTTTGCCGGGAGCACGATTGATCCGGAGAGCCGCACCTTTAGCATCGAGGTGACGGTGTCGAACGAAAACGGACGCCTCAAACCCGAGATGAGCACCACCCTCCGCGTCACCCGCGCCACCCTCGACAGCGCCATCGTGCTCCCCCGCACGGCCATCCTCCGCGACGAATCCGGCCCGCACGTGTACGTGGTCGACCGCACCGACTCCACCGCCGTGGCCCGCAACCAGGAGGTGACCCTCGGGTCGGAGACCGGTGCCCGGGTGGTGGCCGACTCGGGGCTTGCCGCGGGCGACGAGGTCATCGTGGTGGGGCAGAACAACGCCGCGCCGGAGGCCCCACTGGACATCACGAGTCAGTATACCCGCCTCTCGGCCGCCGGCACGCCCTTTAACAGCGATGACTCGCTTCCCGCCCCGCCCACGGACTAACGTCGCCTCCTCCGCACTGTCCCGCACGAACGGAGCCCCCCGCGATGAAGATCACCACCCTGTCCATCAATTACCGCACGGCGGTCGCCGCCTTCACGCTTCTCCTGGCGGTAGGAGGGCTGGCGAGCTACCTCACGATCCCGAAGGAGTCGCAGCCGTCCATCGAGTTCCCGCAGATTGTGGTCACCTCGGTGTATCCGGGCGCCAGCCCCAGCGACGTGGAGTCCACCGTCTCCCAGGTCATCGAGCAGGAGATCAGCTCCATCAACGGGATCGACGAGATGCGGTCGACGTCCTCCGAGGGCGTCTCCACCATCGTCGTCGAGTTCACGCCCGACGTCGAGACGGACAAGGCGTACCAGGAAGTGAACCGGGCCGTCGACCGCGCCCAGCCGGACCTGCCGGAGGCCGTGGAGGAGCCCCTGATCGATGAGATCAACACGGACGACTTTCCCGTCATGACCGTCAACCTGTCGGGGACCTACTCGGCGTCCCGGCTCAAAGAAGTGGGGGAGGACCTGCAGGACGATCTTGAAGGGATCTCCAGCGTGCTGGAGGCAAACCTGATTGGCGGCCTCACCCGCGAGGTGCAGGTGAACGTGGACCTGGCCGCGCTGAAAACCTACAACGTCTCCTTCAACGACCTCGTGAGCACCATCGAGGAGGAGAACACCAACATCCCCGGCGGCTCGATCGACATCGACCGCCTCAACTACCTGGTGCGGGTGGACGGGCAGTTCGACGACCCGGCCGACGAGATCAAAGACCTCGTGGTGAAAACCACGCCCAGCGGACGCACCGTGCAGGTCCGCGACGTGGCGGACGTCATCTTCGGGTTCAAGGATCGATCCACGTACTCCCGCCTCCGTGTGCTGAAGCGCGAGAATGACGCGGGCGAGACCGTTGCGGTGCCGGCGTCGGAGCGGCGCACGGCGCAAGTCATCTCGCTGAACGTGACGAAGCGACCCGGGGCCAACATTCTGGAGACCTCCGAGCAGGTCAAGTCGACGATCGATAATTTCAGCTTCCCCAGCGGCACGGAGGTGCTGATTACCGGGGACCAGAGCGAGAACGTGCAGTCGCTGGTGACGGATCTGGAAAACAACATCATCAGCGGGCTGATCTTCGTGATCGCCGTGCTGCTGTTCTTCCTGGGCGTGCGCAACGCCACCCTCGTGGGCATTGCCATTCCGCTCTCGATGTTCACCAGCTTCCTGGTGTTTCAGGCATTCGGCTACACCCTGAACTTCATTATCCTCTTCTCGCTCATCATCGCGCTGGGCATGCTGGTGGACAACGCGGTGGTCGTCATCGAAAACATCTACCGGTTCCGCGAGGAGGGGTACTCACGCTGGGAATCCGCGCGCCTGGGAACGGCCGAGGTGGGACCCGCCGTGGTCGCGTCGACGGCCACCACGGTGTCGGCCTTCGCCCCGATGCTGTTCTGGCCGGGCATCATCGGCGAGTTCATGGGCTACCTGCCCCTCACACTCATCATTACCCTCACGAGCTCGCTGTTCGTGGCCCTCGTCCTCAACCCCGTCATCACCGGGTTTTTCGTGGAGGTGAAGGGCCGCGACGACGAAGATGCCGGGCGCGAGTGGCCGCCCATTGCCCGGTACGGCGGTGCGGCGTTGATTCTTCTGCTCGGCCTTACGCTGGGAATCGCCAACTGGAAAACCCTGGTGGTCGTCGCCGTCGGCGTTCCGGCGCTCTACCTCCTGCACGTGTACGTGATGGCGCCCATCGGCGACCGCTTCGTCGAGTCCGGCCTGCCACGGCTCGTGTCGTGGTACCGCGGCTTCCTGGAACGGATGCTGCGGCGCGACTACTCGGTGCCCTACGCGTTCGTCCGCAACATGGGCGCCCTCACCACTCTGACCGCGGGGGCCGTGCTCGCTGCCCTTGGCGGGCTCGTCGCCCTGGGCGCGGGCCAGACCGCCGCCCTGCTCCTGCTCGTGCCCGGCGGCGCGCTGGCCGCCCTCGGGGCCGTGGGCGTCCTCCTCCATACCCTCGAAAACATCTACCTGGGGGCCTGGACGAGCGTGGGCCTCGGCGCCGCGCTCCTCGTCGTCATGGCGACCATCCTCGGGCTCAACGTGCTGCTCGACAACCTGGCGGTTGCGCTCTTCCTCACGCTCCTGGCCGCCCCCGTCGGAATCATGGGAATCGGGCTGCTCGGGGTCCTCTTCAGCACGCGCTCCCACCTGATCCTCACTGACAACCGCGCCGCCCTGCTCAACAGCTCTCTCGGCGGCCTCGCCCTCATCGTGGGCCTCTTCGTCGTCGCACCCACCGGGCAGGCCTTCTTCCCAGACACCGACCCGAACCGGGTGCAGATCAACGCCGAGGCGCCCCTGGGCACCAACATCGAGGCCTCCAATCGGGTGGCCCAGACGATGGAGGAGCGGATCCTCGGCCTCTTGGAGAAAAACCCCAACTCCGAGGCCAACATCGAAAACCTCCTCGTGAACGTCGGGGTCGGCGGCGACGCCATGTTTGGCGGCGGCGCCCAGCAACCCGAGCAGTCGCGCATCTCGCTCAACATGGTCGACTACGCCGAGCGCCCCGAGTCGTCGAACCGCACGCTCGAGAAGCTGCGCGCCCAGTTGCAGGGCATCCCCGGCACCGACATCGAGTTCACCAAGCAGCAGCAGGGCCCACCCACCGGCCCGCCGGTCAACATCGAAATCTCGGGGCCCGAGTTTGACCGGATCGTGTCGATTTCACAGGACATCAAGCAGCGCCTCTCCGACGCCGCCCGGAGCGGCCGCCTTCCCGGCCTGGTGGACGTAAGCGACAACCTCAACACGGGCCGGCCCGAGGTGCAGGTGGACGTGGATCGGTCCCAGGCCGCAAGATACGGCCTCTCCACGAGCCAGATCGCCCAGACGGTGCGCTCGGCCATCCAGGGCATTGAGGCCGACACCTACCGCAGCGGCGAAGACGAATACGACATTACGGTGCGCCTCCAGCAGGTCGACCGGCAGAGCCTCGAAAGCCTCTCGAACCTCAACATCACGAACCTGCAGGGACAGCAGATCCCCCTCACGTCCGTGGCCGACATCCGCGAGGGCACCGGGTTCGGCTCCATTACCCGCATCGACCAGAGCCGCGTGGTCACCGTCTCCGGAGACGCCGCCCCCGGCTACAACGGCCCCGACGTGCTCACGCGCGTCCAAGACGAATTATCGGAGTACCGGGAGGGACTCCCGTCCGGCTACACCATGCAGTACACCGGCGGGAACGAAGAGCAACAGGAATCCTTCGGCTTCCTCACAACGGCCCTGCTCATCGGCGTCTCGCTCATCCTGCTCATCCTGATCGTTGAGTTCAACTCGATCAGCGCGCCCTTCATCATCATGGCCGCCGTGGGGCTGAGCCTGATTGGGGTTCTCCTCGGCCTGATCCTTACCCGCACCCCGTTCAACCTCTTCACGTTTATCGGCATCATTGCCCTTGCCGGCATCGTCGTGAACAACAACATCGTGCTGGTCGACTACATCATGCAGCTCCGGCGGCGCGGCCTCGCCAAGCAGGAGGCCATCGTCGACGGCGGGGCGACTCGTCTGCGCCCCGTGCTGCTCACGGCCCTGACAACCGTGCTCGGCCTGGTGCCCCTTACCTTCGGCATCAACATCGACTTTGTCGGGTTCCTGACGGACTTTGCGCCCAACTTCCAGTTCGGCAGCGAAAACACTCAGTTCTGGGGCCCGATGGGCACGGCCATCATTTCCGGACTCACCTTCGCCACCTTTCTGACGCTCGTGATCGTACCGGTCATGTACTCCACGTTTGACTCGCTGAGTCTCCGGCTCACCGCGCTCTTCGGGGGGCGCGCGGAAACGGGGGCGATTGTCAGCGAGACGGTCGGCACCGACGACCTGATCAACGACATCCCGGACAACGGCGACCCACAGTCGACCGACCCGTCCCCCGCGTCTACGCCCCCGTCTTCCCAATGAGCGCCTCTCCGAGGCCGTGAAACCATCCGCAGGCCCGCCCATCTTGCACACGGGGCCTGCCCCACAACTTTCCCTTCACGTGGTCTTCTCTTCTCCCAATGAGTTCTCCAACCAGCTCAAACAGACAGACCTTTCGGGAGCGCGACGATTCGTTTCTTAAGCAGCTCGGGCACAAGGCCATTCATGCGCTCGACAGCTTCTACGGCGGCTTCTCAACCGTCGGCGACAAACCCGTTCACGCCCCCTCCACCTTCCCCTGGACCCGTCGGCTGGAGGACAACTGGACGGTGATGCGGGACGAGCTCGACGAGATCCTGCAGCACCGGGAGGCCCTGCCCAGCTTCCACGACATCGCCGAGGACGCCTCCACCATCTCGCAGGACGACGACTGGAAAACCTTTTTCCTGTACGGCTACGGCGAGAAGGCCGAGGAGAACTGCGCGCGGTGCCCCCGCACCACCGAACTCATCGAGCAGGTGCCGGGCATGACCACCGCCTTCTTTTCCATTCTGTCGCCCGGAAAGCACATTCCGCCCCACCGCGGCCCGTACAAGGGCGTGCTGCGCTACCACCTGGGCCTAAAAGTGCCCGACCCGGCGGAGCAGTGTCGCATCCGCGTGGATGACGAAATCGTGCACTGGGAAGAAGGGGACAGCCTGGTGTTCGACGACACCTACAACCACGAGGTGTGGAACGACACGGACGGGGAGCGCGCCATTCTCTTTCTGGACGTGAAACGGCCCATGCGTCAGCCCGCCGCCGCCCTCAACGACCTGCTGCTGGGCCTCCTCCGTTACACGCCGGTGGTGCAGGACGCCCGTGAAAACCAGAAGCAGTGGTCGAAGAAACTGGACCAGGCCGAGGCCAACGCCCCTGCGTAGCCGGCCCGCTCGGGCGGTCTCCCGGGCCTTCACAAAACTCCACTCGGCCTGCGCCGTACATGCGGGTCCGAAAATGGCCCAGACCCGTTCCTCCTCGGGCAAAAGACGGGAAACTGTGCGCGTTTCCCGCGCATTTGTTCTCGCCCCCCGTGGAGTAGGGGGGACCGTCCGTGCGATGGGTGTGTCCACGGGCCTGCGTTGCCGGACTCTGCCCAGCTTTTCCGCGTTCGAATGGGCTTACTCCTTCTTTACGTTGCGCTGGCGATCGGCGTATCCTTTCTGTGTTCCATCATGGAGGCCGTACTGCTGAGTGTGACCCCGTCGTACGTGGCCGCACTCGAGCGCGAGGGCGAACTGGTGGGCCAGCGGCTCCACCAAATGAAGGAGGACATCGATCGGCCCCTCTCGGCCATTCTCAGCCTCAATACCATCGCCCACACCGTCGGGGCGGCCGGGGCCGGTGCACAGGCCGCCATGGTGTTTGAGAGCGTGCCGGTGGGCGTGATCTCCGCGGTGCTCACGCTGCTGATCCTCATCTTCTCGGAAATCATCCCGAAAACGCTGGGGGCCGTGTACTGGAGAACACTCGCCCCGGCCGTCGTGAGCACGCTGGTCCCTACCATCATCCTCATGTGGCCCTTCGTGAAGCTCTCGCAGGGCCTCACCTACCTGCTGTCGCGGGACGACGATGAGACCTCCTTCAGCCGCGAGGAGTTTACCGCCATGGCCGAGCTGGGGGAAGAAGAGGGCGTCTTCGAAGAAAAGGAGTCGCGCATCCTGCGGAACCTGTTCCGGTTCAACTCCCTCCGGGTGCAGGACGTGATGACGCCGCGCACCGTGGTGTTCGATCTGCCGGAGGGCAAAACCATCGGTGAGGTGGTGGAAGAGCACGACGAGTTCCGCTTTTCTCGGATTCCGGTGTACGACGACGACCCGGACGACGTGACCGGCTACGTGCTGAAGGACGAGATCCTGCTCCGGGCGGCCCAGGAGGAGCACGAAGTGTCCCTGGAAGAGATGGCCCGCGAGATTCTGGTCGTGCGCGAGAACCTTCCCCTCCCCGACCTCCTCGAACGCCTCCTCGATCGACTGGAGCACATCGCCCTTGTCGTCGACGAGTACGGCGGCGTCGCCGGCGTGGTCAGCATGGAGGACGTGGTCGAAACCCTGCTGGGCCTCGAAATCGTCGACGAAGCCGACTCCGTCGAGGACATGCAGGCCCTCGCCCGGAAGCAATGGTTTAAGCGGGCCCGCGAGCTGGGCATGCTGTCGGAGGAGGCCTTCGAGGCCATCTCGGCCCCCTCGTCCGAGACTCCCCCCATCCCGAAAGAGGAGGCGCTCTCGTCCTCCGATGGGGAGCCCGCCGACGAAGAGGTGTCGGTGTCCCCGCCCCCTCCCCGCGAGTCGCGCCCGGACCCCACGGACGAATAACGGCCCGGCTCCGCCCCGCCTATGCCCCCGTCGATCGACGACCGGCCCGACGCCGACCTGCGGCACTTCGATCGCCCGCCGGTGCCCGCCCCCGAAGCCATCGATGACGTGTACCTCATCGGAATTTGTGGGACGGGGATGGGTGCCCTCGCCGGCCTCCTCAAACAGGCCGGCTACGACGTGCGCGGGGCCGACGACGGTGTGTACCCGCCGATGAGCACGCACCTCGCCGAGCAGGACATTCCCGTACTGGAGGGCTACGACCCGGCTCATCTCGACCCGCCCCCCGACCTCACCGTGGTGGGCAACGCCTGCACTCCTACTCACGCGGAAGCCACCTACGCCCGGGAGCATCGCCTCGTCCAGCAGTCCTTCCCTGAAACCCTGGCCCACTGCTTTCTGACGAAGGCCCGTCGCCCGCTCGTCGTGACGGGCACCCACGGAAAAACGACCACGACTGGCCTGCTCGTTCACCTTCTTCGCCACGCCGGGGTCGATCCCGGCTTTCTCATCGGCGGGGTCACTCAGAACACAAACGAAAGCTACGCGCTCGGGAGCGATCCACCGTTCGTCGTGGAGGGCGACGAATACGACAGCGCCTACTTCGACAAGCAGCCTAAATTCCTGCACTACCGCCCCCAGCGCGCCATCGTCACCTCGCTGGAGTTCGACCACGCCGACATCTACGACGGCGTCGCGGCGTACCGCCGGGCCTTCGAGCGTTTTGCCGGCCTGCTCCCCCCCGATGGCCTACTGGCCCTCTGCGGCGACGCTCCAGCGGTCCGCCCCCTCGGCGAGCAGACGAAGGCCACGGTGCGCACCTACGGGCTGGCGCCCTCCAACGACGTGCGCGCCGCCGACTTGTCCGCCACCGAGGAGGGCACCCGCTTCACAATGACCCTCGGTGGCACGGAGACGGACGTCCACCTCTCCCTCCACGGGCGCCACAACGTCCAGAACGCCCTCGGCGCCGCCACCCTCGCCCACGCCGAGGGCCTGTCGCCCGCCCAGATCGCGGACGGCCTCGCGACGTTCAAGGGCATGAAGCGGCGCCAGGAGGTGCGCGGGACGCCCAACGACATCCTCATTCTCGACGACTTCGCCCACCATCCCACCGCCGTCGAGGCGACCCTGCAGGCCGTCCGGGCGGCCCACCCGGCGCGGCGCCTGGTCGCCATCTTCGAGCCGCGCTCCAACACCAGCCGGCGCAAACGCTTCGAAACGGCCTACGGCGCGGCCTTCGATGCCGCCGACACCGTTTTCCTGAAGGCCCCCCCGGTCCGGCATAACGACACTACGGACGACATGCTCGACCCGGAGGCAGTGGCGCACACCATCGTGCACCGCGGCGTCCCCGCCCGCACCTTTGCGTCCGTCGACGACCTGCTGCCCCACCTGGTCGACACGCTCCGGCCCGGGGACGTGGCCCTGCTCATGAGCAACGGCAGCTTTGACGGCCTCCCGGACCGCCTCCTCCAGGCCCTCTCCACGGACGAATAGGGCGGCGTGAACACGGGAGTCGACGGCGACCAATCAGGCCCCCGGCAACGGCTCCGTGGATCGTGGCGCCCCGCAACAAGTTAAGAGTCCCCCAGCAGACGTCGTCTCGGGGGCACGCCCCGAGGCGTCGCTGATCCGCTCCCTTCGTACCGGCCCGCCCCGCCTCCATGCCCGCTCCCACCGACGCCCGGGACCGCGAGATCGCCCTCGACCCGCCCCCCCGTCGGATCGTCTCGCTCGTGCCGAGCCAGACCGAGCTCTTGGCCTCCCTGGGTCTGGACGAGGCCGTCGTGGGCATTACCCGATTCTGCGAGCGTCCCGAGGACTGGCGCGACCGAAAACCCATCGTCGGCGGCACAAAGCAGGTCGACATCGACACGGTGCGCGACCTGGCCCCCGACCTCATCCTCGCCAACCACGAGGAGAATACCGCCGAGGACGTGGCCGCCCTGGAGGAAATTGCCCCCGTCTTCGTGACCGAGGTCAAAACCGTGCCCGAGGCCTGCGACATGATCCGCACGGTCGGCACGCTCACCGGTACTTCGGACCAGACGTCCACCCTGGTCGGCAAAATCATCTCCCGGTTCAAGGCCCTGCCCGGGGTGGAGCCGCTGCGGGCCGTGTACTTCATCTGGCGCGAGCCGTACATGACCGTCGGCGGCGACACCTTTATCCACGACGTGATGCAGCGCGCCGGCTTCGAGAATGCATTTGGCGATCGCGCGCGCTATCCGGAGGTCTCACTCGACGATCTGGCCGATCGGGACCTCGACGTGGTGCTCTGCGCCACCGAGCCCTTCCCCTTCCACCAGAAGGACACCTTTACCGCCGACATCGACGCCGCCCTCCCCGACACGCCCATCGAAATCGTCGACGGGCAGGCCTTCTCGTGGTACGGCTCCCGCCTGCTCGACGCCCCTGCGTACCTGCAGGACCTCCGCGCCTCTCTCGCCCCGCGCCGCCCAACCGCCCTGCGATAGCTCTCCCCCGTCCGCGCCCTTCCGACCCGGCCCGCTTCCCCGATGTTCGACGACCTCCTCGTCCTGGAACTCGCGTCCGTCCTGGCCGGCCCGAGCGTAGGGCAGTTCTTCGCCGAGCTCGGCGCGACGGTGATCAAAGTGGAAAACCCGCGGACGGGGGGCGATGTGACGCGGCAGTGGACCGCCCCCAGTGGAAAGTCGCGCGACGACGACCGCTCCGCCTACTTCTGCTGCTGCAACCACGGCAAGCAGTCGATCGCCCTCGACCTGTCGACCGACGACGGGCAGGCCCTCCTCCATGCCCTCGCACGGGAGGCCGACCTCGTGCTTGCCAGCTACCGTCCCGGCACCGCCGACGCCCTTGGCGCCGACCACGAGACGCTGCTGGCGCTCAACCCGGATCTGATCTACGGCCACGTCACCGGCTACGGCCCCACCCGGCCCCGCGCGGGCTACGACGCCGTCATCCAGGCCGAGAGCGGCTTCATGCACATGAACGGTCCCGCGGACGGCCCGCCGACGAAGCTGCCGGTGGCGCTCATGGACGTGCTGGCGGCCCACCAGCTCAAGGAGGGACTGCTCGTGGCACTACTGCGGCGAACGCAGGGGCAGGGCGGCGACTACGTGCCGGTGTCCCTCCTCCACTCCGCCGTGAGCGGCCTGGCCAATCAGGCAACCAACTGGCTCGTGTCTGAACACAGCCCCCAGCGGATGGGCTCGGCCCACCCCAACATCGCCCCCTACGGCACGCCCTACGCCACCGCCGACGGCCCGCCCCTCGTCCTCGCTGTCGGCACGGACCAGCAGTTTGCGGCGCTGTGCGACATCATCGATCGCCCCGACCTTGCCGACGATGCCCGCTTCGCGACGAATGCCCAGCGCGTGGAGCACCGCGAGGCGCTCGACCGCGTGCTGGAGGATCGCTTCGCCCACTTCGACACCGAGTCGCTCCTCGACGCCCTTCATGAGCACAATGTCCCCGCGGGCGTCGTCCGCGACGTGCCGGCCGTCTTCAACGAGCCGGCGGCGCAGAACATGGTGCTCCCCCCAGACGACGAGCCGGCTGGGCTTCGCCAGGCGGCCTTTCCCCACCCGGACGC
>NCRB01000007.1 GCA_002894665.1 Salinivenus iranica | reverse complement strand
CCTCGCCCCCCACCTCGACGACCCGTCCGTTCGCGCCCTCCTCACCCGCCTCGTGAACGACGGGCTTCTGGAGCTCGCCGCGGCGTAACCTCCCTCGTTTCCCCTCCGTCCGATGCACCCGCAGCTCGAATCGTATCGTCGTGGCTTTCGCGCCTGCAAAGACGAGGCGACCGCCCTCGTGAACGACCATCCCGCGGAGGACCTGACGGCCGCCCCGGACGCGGAGTCGTGGTCGGTCGTGCAGTTATTCGACCACATGAACACGGCCGGCTGGCTGCTCCTGCACTCCATTGAGGACGCCATTCAGAAGGGCCGGCAGGACGGCCCCTACGGCGACCCTCCCTTCGAGTATGGCTTCGTGAGCCGGTGGTTTGTGCGCTCCATGCAGCCGTCCTCGGGCTGGACCTTTGCCGCCCCCTCGGTCTTCGAGCCCGGCCCGTCCCACACGCTCCGGCCCAAGGAAGTGATCGAGGAATTCCGCGGCCTGCAGGATCAGTTCGCCGACTGCGTCGCGGCCGCGGAGGGGCTCGATCTTCGCCGCATCCGCGTTCCCTCTCCCGCCGTGCCCCTCCTGCGCATCAGCATGGGGGCCTGGTTCGAGTCCACGCTCGCCCACGAGGAACGGCACCTGCAGCATGCTCGTGAAGTGCTGGCGCGATCGTCGCCCGTCTCGTAACCCCCAGACGGCGTTCGGGCACAGGAGCCCCCCCACTGTCTTTCCCTCTCCTCCCTCCTTGTTTATGTCCACCATTTGCGTTTACTGCTCGTCGAGCAACGCCATCGACGACGCATATCCGCCCGTCGCCGAGGCCCTGGGACGCCAGCTGGCGGCCCGCGGCCACGCCCTCGTGTACGGCGGCGGCGCGGTTGGCCTCATGGGCGTGCTGGCCCGCGCCGCCCACGAGGCCGGGGGGCACGTGACTGGCGTCATTCCGTCCAAGCTGCAGGACCGAGAAGGAATCGCCTACGACGCCGACGAACTCATTGTCACCGAGACGATGCGCGAACGAAAGCGCATCATGTTCTCGAAGTCGAACGCCTTCATTGTGCTCCCCGGCGGCTTTGGCACGCTGGAGGAATTCATGGAGGTGCTCACGCTAAAGCAGCTCGGCTACCACGACCATCCGATCGCCCTCCTCAACGCCGACGGCTTTTTCGACACGCTGACCTCTTTTTTCGAGGAGTTGCGCGAAGGCCGCTTCACCCGCGAGGCGCTCTCGGAGCTCGTGCACGTGGTGCCGACGGCCGAGGCCGCCCTCGACCGCATCCGCGCCGTCGCCCCGACCGATGGCACCCCGTCCTAACCCTATGGCCGACCCGCCCACCCATCACACCGTCGAGGTCCCGCGCACGGCCCGGTGCGTAACGATCGGCGCCCTGGCGGCCCCCGTCTGGTGGGTCGTGCTGCACGGCTACGGCCAGCGGGCCGCCGACAGTGCCGAGGCGGCTCGTCCGCTGGCGGCCCCGGATCGCTGCGTGGTGGCGCCGGAGGGGCTCTCGCGCTTCTACGTCGACGGCCTCGACACGCACGAGCGGGTCGGCGCGTCCTGGATGACGCGGGAGATGCGGGAGGCCGAAATCCAGGATTACGTTCGCTACCTGGACGCCGCCGTGCAGCGCCTCGCCCCACCCGATGCGTCTCCCACCCTTCGCCTCCTTGGCTTCTCGCAGGGCGCGGCCACCGCGAGCCGGTGGGCCCTGCTCGGCGATACGCCCATCGACCGGCTCGTCCTGTGGGGCGGCGCGCCCGCCCACGACCTCGACCTCTCGGCGCACGCGGCGTCCCTCCGAGCCCTCGACCTGACGCTCGTGGTGGGCACCGACGACCCGTACGTCCCCTCCGATCGGCGGCGCGCCGTAGAGGCGCAGCTGGCCCGCCACGACATTCCCGTCACCGTCCACACGTTCGACGGCGGCCACCGCCTGGACGCCCCGACGCTCCACACCCTTGTCAGTGCCGAGGGGGGCGCCCGCTAATCCGACACGTCCGACGCCGACCGCTGGGGAGCGCGCGGCCGGGGGGCGTCCGTGTCGAGCCGCTCCCACACCCGTTGGGCGAACGTCCGGAACGGGGACTTCTGGTGCAACCACCCAAAGTGAAGGGCGTAGGGCGTGACGGTCATGTACTCCCCCATCCGGGGCATCCACTCGGCCAGCCGGAAGAGCGAGTTGCGGAGGGCATCGTACGGAATGCCCCGCAGGCTGTACGTGAACGGGGAGGTGTAGAACCGGTAGTCGACGTCCCGAAACTCCGGGTCGTGGTCGACCAGTCCATCGATATAGTCGAGCTGCGGGCTGTTTTTCCCCTGGAGCCAGGGAAAGACGTGGAGGCCGCAGTCGCTCATCGCCATCGCCAGGCTCCACTCACACGTCTCCTCGCTCCGCCCCTCGTTGAGCCGGCTCCGGAAATGAGTCTCGTCCACCCGCCGAAGAAAGTGTGCGGCCCGTGCACACACCTCGCGGGTGCACGCCTCGTCTTGCGCGTAGATCATTCCCGCCTGCACGCGCGGCAGGGCGGTGAGCCCAAACTGGCGGAGCGTACGCCGTCGTCGTCCCAGGAGCATGTCCACGAGGACCCCGAGCCCCTTGGGCCCCCCGAAGAAATGATCGGCATTTTGGAGCCCCGTCGCGGTAAATGAAAACGCGGACAGTTGCTGCCACAATGGATCCGGATCGCGACACCAGATGATGTCCGCGTCGACAAACAGCGAGCGATCGAAGGCCTTAAACTCGTCGAGATGGTGCTTGAACCCGACGATGGACTGATGCTCTGGGGGCAGGAGGTCGAGGACCTCAAACTCCCCCGCCAGGCCCTGACGCCGGAGCAACGCCCGGTGGGCCTCCGAGCAAAAGAGCGCGACCGGCCGCTCCGCATCGTGGCGCCGCAGCGTACGGACCGACGCGACCGCATGCTGCACGTACCGCTCGGGGCCGTAGCTGTGAAGGACATAGCCTTCCGTCGAGGACGCCATGGACGGGGACAAAAACCGGTGTTCGAAAAAAGAGACACCCGGTCAACGAACATCCTTCGCCGTATGATTCCGGGCCTCCGAGCAGCCCCGTTGCGACTCCCTTCCGGTCCTTCCCGGGTCCTCCTGGGAGGTCAGTTGCGGGACGAGGAGCGCCGGGGCGCCTGCAACCGAATGTCGTCAATGTCGACCCGCGCCCAGTCTTCCGTTGTATCCGAATCGCTCCAGATTGTGATGGATACTGGGCGATCGGGCGGCTCGCTGCCAAAAACCTGCCGGTAATCGTTGTAAACGTTCTGGCGCTTGGTCTTCCACTCGCCGAGCCGGGGCTCTTTCGCCGAGTCTACCACAATCACTTTGAGCGGCCCGAACGACACCACCGAGCCCACGGACAACGACGAGCTGTACGTGTACTTGATGCTCTTGGGTCGGCCCAGCCAGTCCTCCCCAAAGGTCACGTAAATGGCCCCTCCCGTGTCATTCTTGCCCCGCTCGCTGGCGCCCTCCGGAAGGTGCAGGGCCCGCCACCGCCATGACAAAAACGGGTGCTTATTGAGATTCCAATCAAAGTCGGTCCCGTTCCGGAGGGTGTAGCGGAGCGCCTCTCCCTTCGTGGTGAGCCGAACGAATTGGTTCCCGTCCTCCTCTTTCACGACGACCTCCTCTCCCTCATTCCGGGACTCCTCGTACGACAAAATCTCCTTGTCGCCGTCGACGAAGACCCATCGGTCCGGAAACGTCCCGGGCGTGTAGCTTTCGAAGTCGTCCGCAACGATGGTGCGGGGCGACCCAGAACCACTCGTCTGGGCGACTCCCGCGGGGGCGGCGACCAGTCCCCCAACGCTAACGATTAAAAGGAGCCGAAGCCATTGGGCAGAATGGGCAAAGACAGAAGACAAGACCATAGTGCAGATCAAAAGGAAAAAGCGAGTTTGCTTTCCGGTGGTAAGAGCCGCCCGGACCCATCGGAGAGTAACGAACGTTCTTCTTTCAGAACGCAGCGCACCTCTCTCTTGGGGGCCGCGATCGAAAAGGCAGCTCCCCATCCAACGCCCCTCTCCGCCCCGCAGGAGCGGGCACTCGGGATCGGCGTACGCCTACCGTGAAGCCGGCGTTGATTCTCGGTCGAGAACCAAGAGGTAGGCCTTTACATCCCGCCGTTTCCCGTAACTCTTTACAGCAGTAATCGTACCAAATACATCCACCTCCTAAAAACATCAGTTTACGATGAGTAGTACGGGCCCACGGAAAGCGCTACGAATTATCGGAATCGTCCTGGCGGTGTATGCCCTCCTGGTGGCTACCCACAAGGGTGAGTTCTGGCCCTTTAGCATCTATCCGATGTTCTCGCAGGCCGGCAACCCCTGGACTCGTGCCGTGGTCCGCGAGGTACCGCCGGAAACGACGGCCGAGTCGATTGACTGGTCGACCGTGCCGTTCGAGAACGTGGCTGGGGAGCCGTATCCCCTCGCCCCCAAAAATATCAACCAGAACGATGTCGCAAACTACGTCTCAAAGACCGACGACTGGGCCCCCGGTCGCGTCCAGGGCCTTCGGAGTTTGTTTACCAAAAACCGGACACTAACGGCGCCCCTTCTTGTCTACCGTGTGCGCGGCGTGTTGGCCGACGACACCGTATCGGTCAGCGCAACGCCGGTGATGTTGTTTGCCCCAGACACAACGCACCTCAACCCGTCCCCCGCGGCCCGAACCCTCGGCTCGACCGTGGCCGAGTCGTCTGCGGCCAAGTAGCCCGGCCCGCCCCTCCGCACGCTCCGCATGCCATCTCCAGCCCCCTCCGATGTCTGCTTCTTCCTCCCGTTCGTTTCCGCTCTCCTTGGCCCCCGAACTCTTCGGCGACGACACCCCCGAGACCCGTGGAGACCGGGTGTACTTCCGACTGCTTGAGCTGTTCATTCTCGTCTACGCCGCCTGGTTCTGCTGGGACTGGGGCTTCTATATTCAGCAAAACATTTCCTCGGTCCTGCTGCCCCTCGGCCTGGCAAACTACGTCGACGTCTCGCTTTTCTTCGACCACCAGGTCGCGCTCATCAACGCAAGCCTCGTAACCCTGCTCGGGGCCCTCGGCTTTTTTCGGCTCTGGCGCCCGGCCTACCTCCTCGCCCTCATCAGCTTCCACTTCCAGTACGTCGCGCGCTACTCCCTCGGGGAAATCTCTCACGGCTCCAACCTCATCGGGATGGGGGTTCTCGGCCTTGGCATCGCCCTTCTCGCCTTTCGCTCCGAGTCCATGCGGCGGCGCTTTACGTTCGGCTACCTGTACTTCTTCATCGGCCTCGGATACACGTCCGCGGCCGTCAGCAAACTCATCGGAACGGGGCTCTACTGGCCCGACGGGCGTCACCTCCTGATGTGGATCGGCGAGCGGAAGGTCGACACCCTCTCAAAGTTCGGCGCCTTCGATCCGAATGTGCTCCAGGACCTGGTCCTGACCGACTACCGCTTCGGCACAGCCATTCTTCTCTTCGGCCTCTTCGCCGAGGCCGTGAGCTTTCTGATGTGGTGGAAATCGTACCGCTATCCGATCGTCCTGCTGGTGGTGGGCATGCACATCGGCATCTACTTCTCGATGAACATCTTCTTTGCCGCTTCCACCTACTTGCTCATCCTGCTGGGCCTTCCCTGGAACCGCGTGATCGATGCCCTGCTCTCCTCCGACCCCTCGGGGGAGGACCGGGTGGCGTCCCAGAAAGCACCGGCCTAACGGCAGCCCCGCGCCCTCCCCCGGCCGCCGCCATATCCGCCGGCCGGGGCGTGCGTTTGCCCGGTCTGTTCGACGCCCTCCCCTCAACCGGACGCTTGCATGCGGCTGCTTTTTGTCACACAAGATTTCCCTCCCGAAATTGGAGGGATCCAAACCTACTCGTGGGAGCTCGCCCGTCGGCTTTCCCCGAAGGCCTCGGCCCTCGAGGTGGTCGCGCCCGCCGTCTCCGACGATGCCTCTGGCCCCGCGTCTCCCTTTCCGGTCCTCCGCGTAGATGGGCGCCCCGACCTGCTCCCCCTCACGGGCCTACGGACCGTGTGCCAGCGGGCCCGCGCGCTCCGGGCCGACTGGGCGTTCCATGCGCAGTGGCAGACGGTGGGCACCTCGGTGCTGGCCCGCTTCCTCACGGGATGGCCCCGCCGCATCGCGTGCGCCGCCCACGGACGCGAACTGCTGTTCAACCCGGCCGCCTCGATCCCGGGGCTCCGCGGGGCGTACGACACCCTGCGTCGCGGACTCCTCCGCCAGGTGGACACGTTCACGCCGGTAAGCCACTACACGGCCCGCCTCCTCCACGATCAGGGCGTGCCTCCGGGCCAAACGCACGTCGTGCCCAATGGCACAAACCCAGACCGATTCTATCCCCGGGAGTCGTCGGCCCTCCGCCAGGAGCTGGACCTCTCGGACCGGCCGCTGCTCCTGACCGTGGGCCGACTCGTTCCCCGAAAGGGCATCGATACCGTGCTGCGGGCCCTCTCCTCCGTCGTCGAGGCCCGTCCGGACGTGGCGTACGTCGTCGCGGGGACGGGGCCCGACCGGGCCCGCCTCGAGCACCTGACCGCCGAGCTCGGCCTTCGAGAGCACGTGTACTTCCGCGGCCGGGTCTCACACGACGCCCTTCCCGACTACTACAGCGCGGCCAACGTATTTGTGATGCCGGCCCGCGAGGATCCGCCCGACGTGGAGGGGTTCGGGCTCGTGTTTCTGGAGGCCAACGCCTGCGGCACGCCCGTGATCGGGGCGCGGGTGGGGGGCGTGCCCGACGCCATCCAGCACGAGGACACCGGTCTTCTCGTCCCGCCCGACGACCCCGCCGCAACGGCCCAGGCCCTGACGCGCCTCCTCACCACCCCCGACCTCGCGCAGCGCCTCGGAGAACAGGGCCTGGAACGCGTCCGAACCACGGCCAACTGGGACCACGTCGCCGACCGGCTCTGGTCGGTGCTCACGTCGGCCCCACCCGGGGCCTGACCCTGCCTCAGCGCCCCTGCTCCGCCTCTCCTGCCGGCGTGGCCGAGGCGGAGCTGTCGCCCCCCGACGCCGCACCATCGCTCGCCCCCGACGCCGCTACGGCCTGCTCGCCCTCGAGCACAGCCCCCGGCGCCGTCGCCTCGTCCGTCCCCTCCAGCGTGGGCGCGGGGGTCTCCCGGTCCCAGGCCGACACGACCGCAAAGAGCAGCAGGTTGAGCCCCTTGTCGAGCACGCTGTGCACCCCCAGCACCCCCGCAATGGCCGCCTTCGACACCTGAACGGCCCCCGCAAGCTCAATCCCGGCCGCCAGAAAGATCAGGTCGCGGCTGGGCAGGAACGGAATCCGGGTCGTGATAATCTGCAGCGAGAGGAACGTGAACCAGATCTCCAGGGCCACCTCCGGCATCACCACATTCCACTCGAGCACCTGCAGGGTCATGACCACGAAGAGCCGCACGATGTGGAGCCCAAAAACAGTCGCGAGGGTGCGTCCGGCGAGCCCGAACACAACCGAGCGAAAGTTGACCCCGACCGCGATGAGGATCCCCCCCACGAGAATGCCGCCGACCAGGTAGAGAACCTCGTGCTCGATAATCGTGTCCGGCAGGGCCACGTATCCGCTAAACAGAAAGCCCGCCAGCAGACCAAACGCGACGATCGTCGAGGCCACCGACGATAAGATGGCGTTGTCCTTCAGCGAGTGCAGCAGTTCGCGATCGGTCCAGTCCGCCACGCGATCCCGCGCCCAGAAATACAGGTAGACGTCGCCCGAGTAGCTGAGCACGTCTTTGTTGTAGACCCGCTTCTTTAGGGCCGGCGGCAGCAACGTCACCGGCGATCGCCCCCAGATGACACCGAAGATAATCGACTGAAAGATGGGGAGCGTCAGGTAGATGCCCGCGAAGATGACGTAGAACCACGGGGTGCGCGGCATCGACGCCCAGATGTCGGCCCACCCGATCTGCGACATGCGGTAGATCAGGTAGCCCACGACGCCCACCGTCAGCGCCTGACGCAGGGTCCACAGAACCCACTGCCCGCGCGTCGAACTGGAAAACCGGTCCCAGTGCACACGCAGACGTGCGAACCGAATCTTGGCCTTTTGGAGAATCTCCATTGCGGGCGGGGCTGCGATCCATAGACCGGACGGTTGAGCCACCGTCCGCGGAGGCGAGCACAGAGCGGGGTGTCCCTACCGGTGTACGAACGCCCCCGGCGGGCATTTGCAGGTCCCGCGTGAACCTGTCACGAAAACGTCTCTCCCCGCGTCGGTGGGGACGCCCCCTCCAGCTAGGCGGCCGGGGAGTCGGCCGAGTGGAGCGCCTCCCGCAAGGCTTCCTGCAGCTTTTCGGCCGTGATCGGCTTGGCGAGAAACGTGTGCGCCCCGGCGTTCATGGCCTCCTCGGTGCGCCCGTCGGCCAGGCCGCTGACGGCCACAATCGGGACGGCCGGGTACTGGGCGTGAAGGGCGCGGATGAGGGCAAGGCCGTCCATCTCCGGCATCCGGAGATCCGTAATCACCGCGTCGACCGCCCCGTCCCGCGCCTCCACCCACTCCAGCGCCTCCGAAGCACTGGCCGCCGTTCCGACCGTGTAGCCCTCATTTTCGAGGGTCTGCTGGGCGGTTTCCCGGATGAACTCCTCGTCGTCCACCACGAGCACACACTCGCCGCCCCGGGTCTCCATCGGGGCCGCGTCCGTCGGCCGGTCGGGGGCCTCCGACGCCTCGTCCTCCTCGGCCACCGGAAGGTGCACCCGAAAGACGGTTCCAACGCCCTCCTCGCTCTCCACGTCGATAAACCCGTCGTGGCTCTTCACGATGCTGTAGGCCGTCGACAGGCCGAGGCCCGTGCCCTCGCCCTCTTCCTTCGTCGAAAAGAACGGCTCAAAGATCTTGTCGGCCACCTCGTCGGGCATGCCGGTGCCGGTGTCCTGCACCCGCACCTGCACGTAGTCGCCGGGCTCCGCGTCGATGTTGCGCTCGGCCTCGGCGGGGCTG
The DNA here is from genome assembly GCA_002894665.1 of Salinivenus iranica. Lineage (GTDB taxonomy): Bacteria > Bacteroidota > Rhodothermia > Rhodothermales > Salinibacteraceae > Salinibacter > Salinibacter iranicus. The sequence continues at coordinate 78,531 of NCRB01000007.1, read as the reverse complement.
AAGGTGACGGTGCGGGCCTCGATGGTGAGCGTGCCCCCGTCCGGCATCGCGTCGCGGGCGTTCACGCACAGGTTCATGAGCACCTGCTGGATCTGCGTGGCATCCCCCACCACCGGCCGCAGGTCCTCGGGGACGTGGACCTCGACCCCAACGTCGTCGGGAAACGTCTCGTCGGTGATGTTTTCGACCTCCGCAACGATTGCACCGAGATCAAGGGCCACGCGCTCTCCCTCCACCCCCCGCGCGAAGGCGAGCACCTGCTCCACCATGTCGGCCCCGCGGGAAGCGCTCTGCTGGATCATCGAGAGGGTTCGCTCGGTCTTCTCGTCGCTGGTGTTGAGGCGGCGGCGCAGCACCTTGACGCCGAGGGTGATGGGCATGAGCAGGTTGCCCAGGTCGTGCGCGATGCCCCCCACCAGCCGCCCAATGCTCTCCATCCGCTGGGAGCGGAGGAACTGCGACTCCAGTCGCTTGCGCTCGGTAATGTCCGTATTGATGACAAGTCCCTGCTTCGCCCCGCCCGCGGTGTCGCGCACCAGCGTCCACCGACTCTCCACGACGCGCTCCTCGTCGGCGGCGGTGCGCATGCGGAGCTCGCCGACCCACTCGCCCTCTTCCATCATCGTCTCGTGGCACTGCTGGAGCTTGTCCTCCTGGTCGGGGTCGTAGAGGCAGGAGTGGGTCCGCTCCCCAAGGATCTCGTCCTCCGACCAGCCGGTCAGTCGCTCGGCCCCCTTGTTCCAGTAGACGATCTCGCCGTCGAGGTCGTAGGCAAGGATGGCGTCGCGGGCCTCGTCGAGCAACTGGGCCTGCTCCCGGATGCGCTGCTCGGCGTGCTTGCGCTCGACGGCGTACCGGATGGAGCGCTCCAGGAGGGGCGCGTCAATCTCATCCTTCGAGAGGTAATCGGCCGCGCCGGCGGCCATGGCGCTCAGGTCCACCTCCAGGTCGCCCTGCCCGGTGAGCAGGATGATGGGGGCGTCCACCCCGCCGCGTGCGTTCACCTCTTCGAGCAGGTCGAGGCCGCTGCCGCTCCCCAGTCGGTAGTCGACGAGACACGCGTCGTAGGCGTCGGTGAGGATGGCGTCCCGCCCCTCCTCGTAGGTCGTCACCCAGTCCAGATCGCACTCGATGGTCTGGGCCTTGTCGAGCAGGGCCCGCGTGATGACGTAGTCGTCCTCGTCATCCTCGACCAGCAGAACGTCAAGAGGAGTCGTCGCAGCCGTCATTCGTTTGTGTCGCGCTCGGGAGGTAGCTTGACGAGGTCGAACCAGAACTCCCCCAGGGCCTGCACGGCATCGGCGAGCCCGTCGAACGTCACCGGTTTCGTCACGAAGGCGTTCACGCCCAGGTCGTAGCTCTGCCGAATGTCCTGATCGGCCTCGGAGGTGGTGAGCACGACGACGGGAATGCGTCGCAGTTCCGGGTCCGACTTGATTTCGCGGAGGGCCTCGCGGCCGTCCATGCGGGGCATGTTGAGGTCGAGCAGGATGAGGCCGGGGCGCGGCGCGTCCGCCGGGTTGCTGTACTCGCCCTCGCGGCGGAGGTACCGCATGAGCTCTTCCCCGTTTTCGACCGCCGTAAACTCGCTGGCGATCCGGCTTTTGGCCAGGGCACGGCGCGTGAGGAGACGATCGTCCGGATCGTCTTCCGCCAGTAGAATGTGGATGCTCCCATCACCGCTCATGCGGGGTCGGATCACTCGTCTGGGGCCGATTCGGAAGAGGAATCGCGTGGGGAGGCCTCACGAGCAACGGGAAGCAGGACGGTAAAGGTCGTGCCTTCTCCCGGCGTGCTTTCCGCCGAAATATCGCCGCCGTGACGCTCCACGATGCGACGACAGATCGCCAGGCCCATGCCCGTCCCCTCGTACTCCCCGCGTCCGTGAAGACGCTTGAAGGGAGTAAAGATACGGTCCGCGTGACTTTCTTCAAAGCCGATGCCATTGTCGGTCACGGTGAGCCGGCACATCTCGCTACAGGCGGCGTCGAGGCGCCCGTCCTGCTTCAGGTCGTCGGGGGCGGGTTCCACGGTGGCCTCAATTCGCACGTGGGGCGGCACCTCCGGCCGATGGAATTTGAGGCCGTTGCCGATCAGGTTCTGCAGAATCTGACGCACCTGGGTGGGATCGGCCTCGATGGTGGGCAAATCGCCGATCTCGACCGTCCCGTTCACGTCTTCGATCTGGAGGTCGAGGTCGTTGCGCACGTTCTCGGCGATCGTGGCCAGGTCCACCGACTCGAAGGGCTGGGCGCGCGTCGTGATGCGGGAGTAGACGAGCAGGTCGTTAATCAGCTGCGACATGCGCTCGGCCGCGTCCTGCATGCGCTCCAGGTAGTGCTGGCCGGTTTCGTCCACCGCGTCGCCGTAGTCCTCGAGCACCAGGTTCGAGAACGCGCGGATCTTGCGAAGCGGCTCCTGCAGGTCGTGCGACGCGATGTACGCAAAGTCGCGCAGGGCCCGGTTGCGGCGCTCCAGCTTGGCGTTGGCCGCGGCCATGGCCCGTGCGGCCTCTTTCCGGTCGCTGATGTCGCGGAGGGTGAGGGCCACCCCATCCTCAATCCGCACGATCATGACCTGGAACCACGCGTCGATCGCGTCGGTGGCGTACCGGACCTCGGCCTCGAACGGCTCTCCTGTCTCCACAACGGTCCGGCACGCCGCCAACAGATCCGTCTCCTCCGTCTCGGGCAGCATCTCGCGCAGTCGACAGTCCACGAGGTCGTCACAGGCCTCCTTCAGCAGTTTTTCGGCCTGCGGATTGGCCAGGAGGCACTCGAAGTCCTCGACCTCATCTTTCTCATCGCGCACCGTCGTGAACACGATGATGCCGTCGAGCGAGCTGCTCAGCACGCTCGACAGCAGGTCGCGAGAGGTCTGCAGGGCTTCTTCCTTGAGCTGCTTGTCGGTGATGTCCTCGAAGCAGACGAGGACGGCGTAGGGCTCGTCGCGGTCCTCCTGAAACAGCGGCTGGGCGTTGACGTGGATCCATCGGGGCGGGGCATCGGGCGGGTACACGCCCATCACCGCCCCCTCTACGGCCTCCCGCTCGATGAAGGCCCGCCAGAAGGGAAACTCGACGTTGGGCAGGGGCGTGCCGTCCTTGCGGAGCCCGTTCCACCGCTCGTCGTCGAACCGCGTGCCCACAATCTCGTCGACCGGGCGTCCCAGGATTTCCTGCGCCGCCGTGTTGCAGTCGCGGAAGATGCCGTTGTTGTCCATGAGCAACACGCCCTCGCTGACGGTGTCGACGAGGGTGTCGAAGCGCTGCTCCACCTGCCGGCGAACCGCCTCGGCCCGATGGTGGTCGGTCTGGTCGGTAAACGAGAGCAGAATCCCTCGGGCCGATCCGTCCTCGGCCCGCCAGGGCCGCACCGCCCAGTCGACCCAGTAGGTGGTTCCGGTGGGCTGGGTGAGGGGCTGCACGTCTCCCCGAGTGGGCGCCTGTTCCTGCAGGGCGGACGTGAGCCGTTCCCGCCACGTATCGTCGGGATCTTCGAAGAGGTCGAAGAACGAGAGGGACCCGCCCAGGGCCTCCGCAACCGCGGGGCCCTCGTCGTCTGCCTGCACTCCGTCGCCCAGCGGGATGGGGCCCCGGTCGGTTCCGTCGGGCAGGAAGCGGCGCGCCCACGGCTCACTGCACGCCACCACGTCGCCCTCCGCGTCGAGCATGGCGAGGAGCGACGGCATGGCCGATACGAACCGCGCCACGGTGGCCGGGGTGTCGACGAGCGTGGCGGGAACGCCACTGGACGGTTGTACGAACGGATCGCTCATATCAGCAACGGCTGCACCCAACAAGAACGTGCGCTCCGTCGCCTGCCTCGCGCAGAGACCGTGCACACGGGATGGGTGCCCTCTACGGCGACGGCCCCCATAGGTTTGCCTTCGAAAAGACCGTGGGCGCGGCTTACGTGCCGAGAGCCTCGCGGTCGGCCTCGACGTGGCGCCGGATGGCCGGCACGGTGTCGCCCCCGTAGCGGCGCAGGAACTCGTTCGCTATGGTGTAGGCCACCGTCGCCTCGGCCACGGTCGACGCGGCAGGCACGCTCGTGATGTCGCTCCGCTCGTACCGGGTGGGCTGGGGCTCGCCGGTGGCCGTGTCGACGGAGTCGAGCGGCTTGATGAGGGTGGGGATGGGCTTCATGTATCCGCGAACCACGAGGGGCATGCCCGTGGAGGTGCCGCCCTCGGTGCCGCCGGCGTGGTTGGTGCGCCGGGGATAGGCATGGGCCCCGTCCGCCTTCGGCTCGATGGGGTCGTGCACCTGCGAGCCGCGGCGGCGGGCATTGAAAAAGCCGTCGCCGACCTCGGCGGCCTTCTGGGCCTGGATGGAACAGATGGCCTGCACAAGCTGCCCGTCGAGGCGCCGGTCCCAGTGGACGTACGACCCGAGGCCCGGCGGCACGCCCGTAACCACCACCTCGTAGACGCCCCCGAGCGAGTCGCGCTCCTCCTTGGTCTGGTCAATGTGCTCCACGCAGCGCTCGGTCATCTCGTCGTCGAGCATACGCGTGGCGCTCTCGTCGGCCGCCTCGTAGAGGGCCGAGGCGCCCCCGTCTTCAATGAGGGCATTGCGACGGTCCGCCCACTCCTCCGGCTCGTCGAACCCTACGTCGCCGATGCTCACGACGTGGCTCCCCACCTCAATGCCGAACTCGTTCAGCAGGCGCCGCGCGACGGAGCAGCAGGCCACCCGCATGGCCGTCTCGCGGGCGCTGGAACGGTCGATGACGGGCCGCATGTCGTCGAACTCGTACTTCTGCATCCCCGCCAGGTCGGCGTGGCCCGGGCGCGGCATCGTCACCCGCTCCAGGTCCTCCGGGGGCTCCCCCTCCACGGCCATCTTTTCCGGCCAGCCGGCCTTGTCCTTTTCGTAGGCCCCGTTGTCAATCCGAAACGAGATGGGACTGCCCAGGGTCTCTTCGAACCGGATGCCCGAGTAGATGTGCACCTTGTCGTTCTCGATCTTCGACCGCCCCCCGCGCCCGTAACCGAGCCAGCGCCGGGCCAGGTGCTGATTGATGTCGTCGGGGGCGAGGGGCAGCTTCGCCGGCACGCCTTCGATAATGCCGATGAGGGCCTCGGCGTGCGATTCGCCGGCGGTGAGGTAACGCAGCATGCGGAAACGAGTCGGGTTTAGATAAAAAAATGAAAAGCAAAGTCCCCCGTCGCCGTTACGATCCTGGCGACGGGTCAATTTCGTAAAAGGCCTGAGTGCCATCGGGACGGAGAACCTGGGCGAGCACCACCGCCCCCTCGGCCGCCTCCAGGTACGACCGCACGTCTTCGGGGCCGGTGATGCGGGTGTCGTCGAGCGCCGTGAGAACGACGTTGCGCGGAAGGCCCGCCTGCGCCGCCGCCCCGCCCTGCTCCACATAGGCCACGACCGCCCCCGCCTCTACGCCAAACTGGTCCGCCTCCGCGTCGCCCACGGGCCGGAGCCCCACGCCCCACGCGTCAATCGACTCGACGTCCGACGCCCCCGGCGCGTCATTCCCGTCGGGCCGCTCCACATCGGGATCGGACGGTCCGTCCGACTGCAGGTCGCTGAGCCAGTTCTGGTACTCGGGCGTGTTCTCCCCCATCAGCCGCACGTCGAACGTACGAGACTGCTCGTTGCGCCATACCCGCACGCTCACCACGTCGCCGGGCCGCTGAAGGGCCACGATGCTCTGCAGGTCGCCGGTCCCCTCCACCGACTGGCCCTGCACCGACAGGATCACGTCGCCGGCCCGCACGCCGCTCTCCGCCGCCGCGCCGCGCGCCCGCACGTCGTCGACGTACACCCCACGGATCTCATTGAGCCCTACGTCTTCGGCCATCTCGGCGTTCACGTCGCGGATGCCCACGCCCAGGTACCCCCGCCGCACCTCGCCATGGGCAATCAGGTCGGTCGTCACGCGCTCCACAAGGGCCGACGGAATGGCGAAGCCGTACCCCTCGTACGCTCCCGTGCCGCTGGCAATGGCGGTGTTAATGCCTACGAGCTCGCCCTGCAGGTTGACGAGCGCCCCGCCCGAGTTGCCCGGATTGATGGCGGCATCGGTCTGAATGAAGTTCTCAATGCGGAACTGATCCTCAATGATGCCGATCTGGCGCCCCAGGGCACTGACGATCCCCGCCGTTACGGTGGACGTGAGCCGGAACGGATTGCCGACGGCCACCACCCAATCGCCCACCTCCACCTGCTCGGACGCCCCGAGGGGCAGCGCCGAAAATTCTGAGTCTCCGTCAATCTGCACGACTGCCAGGTCGGTCGACGGGTCTGTCCCCACCACCTCGCCCTCGAACTGGCGCTTGTCGGCCAGCGTCACCTGAACGGCCCGGGCCTCCTGCACAACGTGGTTGTTCGTCACGATGTACCCGTCCGGGCTGATCATCACGCCGCTGCCCAGATTCTGTGACGGGCCGCCGAAGGGCCCGCGGTCGGACGCCTCGTCGTCCCCCGTCTCCACCCGCAGCGATACGACGGCATTGGTGACATCCTCGGCCGCGCGGCGAAACAGCTGATTTAGTGCGGCGGGCGCCGGCACAGTGCCTCCGGGGCCCGAGTCCACACTCGGGGTCCTCTGCGAGGCGGAAATGTTCTGTTGTTCTCCGTGCGTTCCCACCCGAACCACCGACGGGCGCGACTCCTCCTCCATCGCCAGCATGAGCAGCACGCCGGCCAGCAGCCCCGCAACCACAAGCCCAATCCCAGCGAGGAGACGAACGGGCCGGGATGAACGCGACATAGGAACCGAGCCAGAAACTGCGGAGGCAGAACACACCCACCACCCCGAACCCCTTGAATTGTTTCGGGCATTCGTACACATGACGATCCTGTCACACCACACCGCCCCCGCCCACAGGCCCCGCCGACGAGCCGAGAAACCATCGGCCGGTGGGCGCATCAGAATGGGGGTCTCCTGTCCGTCCACTTGCCGGTTCCTGATGTATTCGCTCCGACTCTCTGGCCTCCTCCTTCTCCTCTGCCTCCTCACGGGTGGGCCCCCGACGCAGGCCTGGGCCCAGCTCGAGATGCCCCCGCGCACGATGGAGGCGGTCGTGGAGCGGGCCGAGACCCAAGACACCCCCATTCTGCTAGAGATCTACGCCCCCTGGTGCCCCTACTGCCAGCGCATGCAGGAGACCGTCTACGCCGACTCGACGGTGCGAGCGTACCTCGACCGCCACTTCACCTACGCCCGACTCAACAGCGACACCACCGCGGGCACGCACCGGTTCGCCAACCGCACCCTGTCCTCCAAGCAACTGGCCTCGGCGCTCGGCGCCCGCGGCGTCCCCACCACCGTCTTTCTGAAACCGGACGGCCGCCCCATCGCCCGCCAGCCCGGGCTGATTAAGCGCCCGCAGTTCCTGCAGATGATTCGGTACGTGGGCTCAGGGGCGTATCGGGAGCAGAGCTTCTCCACCTTCCGGGATCGTTCTTCGGATTAACCCCCCTCCACATGCGCGTCAGCTACTCCGACGGGTACTACGTGCCGCTCCCGGACGGCCACCCGTTTCCGATGGCGAAATTTCCAGCCCTGAATCGACGGCTGCAGGCGGAAGGCCTCCTCGCCCCCGCCGACGTGGTGACGCCCCGCCAGGCCGACTGGACCGATCTCCGCCGCGTCCACACGGACGACTACCTGTCGGCCCTGGCCCACGGCACCCTGTCCGACCGGGCCGAGCGCCGGATGGGCCTCCCCTGGTCGAAGCGGCTCGTCTACCGCTCCCGGCTGGCCGTGCAGGGCACCATCAACGCCGCCTTCATGGCCCTCACCGACGGCCTGTCCGCCAACCTCGCGGGCGGCACGCACCACGCGTTCCCCGATCACGGCGAGGGCTTCTGCGTGCTCAACGACGTGGCGGTCGCCATCCGGGTGCTCCAAACCGCCTGCTGGGTGCGGCGCGTCCTCATCGTCGACCTGGACGTGCACCAGGGCAACGCCAACGCCGCCGTGTTCGCGGACGACGACGCTGTGTTCACGTTCTCAATGCACGGGGCCAAAAACTACCCGTTCGAGAAGCCTCCCTCCTCGCTCGACGTCCCCCTCGACGACGACACGACCGATGCGCCCTACCTGAAGGCGCTCCGCACCTACCTTCCGAAGACCCTCGACGCCGTGCAGCCCGACCTCGTCTTTTACCTGGGCGGCATCGACGTGGCCGCCGACGATCGGTTTGGGCGCATGGCCCTCACCCGCGATGGACTCCATGCCCGCGACCGGTACGTGCTGGAGCAACTCCGGGCGCGGGGCCTGCCCGTCGCGCTGCTGCTCTCCGGCGGCTACGCCGAAACCCCCGACCGGACCGCCGACCTGCACGCCATCACGCACCGCGAGGCCGACCGGGTCTACGGGGCCGCCTCGTCCCCCGCCGCCTGACCCGAGGCCGCTAGTCGCCCGATTCGCGGGACGACACCTTCGCGCCCGTCGACGGGTCGGTGTCCCCATCGGTGTCCGGGTGCTCGTCCGTTCGGGACTGCCCATTGGCCCCCGGGGCCGCGTCCTCCGCATCCTCCGCACGGGGGAACCGGACGGTGAATGTGCTTCCCTCTCCCTTCGTGCTCTCGACCGAAATGGTCCCGTCCATCAAGTCCACGAGGCGCTGCGAGATCGCCAGGCCGAGGCCACTCCCCTCGTAGGTCCGCGACATGCCCCGCGACTCCTGCTTGAAGTCGTCGAAAATCTGGGGCAGAAACTCCTTGTCGATGCCGATGCCCGTATCGGTCACCGCCACCTCGATCTGCTTGTCGTGCACCCGCACGACGGCCGACACGGCCCCCTCCTCCGTAAATTTGACGGCATTCTCCAGGAGGTTGCGGAGCACCTGGTTCAGGTATCGCTCGTCGATGACGGCGTGGGCGGGAATGTCCGGCGTCTCGGCGTACGCCTCGATGCCCTTGTCGTCCGCTCGCGGGCGCACCTCGTCTACGGCTTCTTGGACCAGGCGGCGGACGTCCACTGGCTTGAGGGCGAGGTCAGCATCCCCGGAACGAAGCGTGGCAAGGTCGAGGAGGGCGTTGAGGGTGTCGAGCAGGCGACGACTGTTGTTCTCCACAATGTCGAGGTGCTGTCGCTGATCGTCGTCGGCCTGCTCACGGAGCACGTCGGCGAAGCCGAGGATGTTGGTGAGGGGCGTGCGGAGCTCGTGGGAGATGTTGGTGAGGAACTCCTCCTTCAGCCGATTGGCCTCCCGGAGCTGGTCGTTCGCCTCCTTCAGCCGCTCGTTGACCACCCGCTCGCGGCGGAGCTGATCGGCCCGCTTGCGGGCCTGTTTCTTCGCCTGTCGGAGGCGGTAGAGGCGGTAGCCGACAAACCCCAGAATCCCCACGATGCCCAGGTACACGAGGTACGCCCAGAGGGTGCGAAACCACGGCGGCTGTACTGTGAGCGTGAGTTGAGCCGGACGGCTGACAATGCCCGCACTTGTTTTCGCCCGCGCCTGGAACTCATACGTGCCCTCCCAGAGGTTCGTAAAGGTCACGTTTGGGGACTCGGACCAGTCGGACCATTCGCCCTGCCGCCCCTCCAGTCGAAACTGATAGCGTGTCTCCCCGGTCGCCTGATAGAAGGGCGCTGCAACTTCGAAATACAGGTTGTTGGCCCGGTACGGAACCGTGAGTGCACTGTCGGCGGGTGGCCGCGGCGCCCCGCCGTACAGGGTTTGGCGGGTGCCCGCCGCCGCAACCCGACGCACAAGGGTCCGATACCCGTCGGTATTGGTCGGGGCCGTCTGTGCCCCGGTGTCGTACCGGAAAAGCCGCGTGCCACTTCCAAGCCAGACCACTCCGTCCTCCTCAACGTGCAAGCGTAAGACCTCAGGTTTCGGGAAATGGAGGGGCTCGATGGATGTCCAGTCGTAGTCTCCCTGTCCTGTGGAGACCCCTCGGTACACTCGATCCCCACGGGCCAACCACAGATCTCCATTCGGCCCCTTCTTTAAGAGGTGCACAGTGGAATTTCTGTCCCGCTCCCTTTCTGGCAGGAAATTTTCTCTCCGTGTCAATTGGATTTTTCCTTCTCTCTCCGTTGCCCGGAGCACCCCCTGCTGAGTGATAACATGGATTTTTCTCCCGATCTGCACGATGGGCTTAAACCCCTCCGGTAAACTTTCCTCAATACGCAACTGCTTAGCCCGTTTCACCCGACGTCGGTCCTCGGAAAGAGAAAGAAGGAAGACTTCTCCCTGCGTATTGCTGACCCATAACTCCCCCTTCTCGGACTCCCGAATGGACCGAACCTCGTCGCTAAATCCCTGGATAGACTCGCCACTCCACCCATCCCCTGTGGGTTGAAGACGCATGACGCCATCGCCCCGTCCCGCGTACACGACCCGGCTTTCTTCTGAAGAAGCTAGCGTGAGCGTTTTTCTCTCTACGGCAAGCTCCCATTCATCCCCAGCGCGCTGCTGATAGATGCCCTCCTGAGTTGCCAGAAGAGCTCCATTTTCCAGCGGGAGTAATTCTTTCCCGAGGGAGACATCGCCCCGACCGTCGAAACTCCACCCGGCTTCTGGCAAACCCTCAACGGGTCTGGAATTCAGTTCATAAAGCCCTGACTCGGTAGTGACGTGCAAACGTCCTTCGTATCGATCGATATCCGCAACGAGTCCTCCTAGACCACTTTGATTCTCATACACCGTCAGGGCATTTCCGACGTTCGCCCGGAAAATCCCACTGCTGTTCAATGCCATCCAAAGGGTCCCGTCCCCCCCTGTGTAGAGGTGATTTACAACCGCGCCGGGGAGCTCATCGTCACCGAGCACTCGGTCTACCTCTCCCTCTTGATCGACAATTACAACCCCTCCCCCAAGGGTGGCCAGTGCGTACCGACCGTCCGGGAGCGACGTCCCGTGGTATAAATTTTGTTCCTGAAGGTACGGTGTAATAGAGGGGGCAAAGGACTCAAGACTCTCCCCATCATAAAGCAGAAGCCCCCGATTCTGAGTCCCGATGAGAATCTTGCCATCAGGGTAGGGGGCCATCATGTAAATGGGGGTCTCAACAAATGCCTCCCCTTTTGAGACCCGACGGAGTGTATCTCTCTTCATTTCGAGGAGTCCACGCTCGAAGTCGCGCACAAAAAATCGTCCCCGAACGGAAAATGACGTGTGGAATCCTCTCTCACTCTTCCAGCTCCGCATGCGCTGACCATCCCAGCGGAAAAGCCACTGCTGCGATTGATAATACACCCCTTCGTCCAGGGCGTGTGTGCTCCAAACATCCTCAAAACTGCGTTCTCGTTCGCTCAGCTTTCCTCGGAGCGACACGTACCGACGGGTGTGGGTCGAATCGGTTTTTAGGTAACCAAAGTCTCCAGTCCCTCCTACGTAAACCAGACTGTCGACGGCCAGGGAGCGGACGAAGGCCTCCGTGGTGGTCGAAATCGTTCTCCATTGCTCGCCGTCATATTCCAGGACGCCATTATTATTGGCCACATACACGATTCCACGATCGTCCTGCACAACATCCCAGTTCTGCGGATGCTGAAGGTACTCTTCCGCCGAGTAGTGTTCGCTCGGAAAGGGAGCCCCCTGCTCCCGGTCCACACGTTCCTGCCCCGTAGAGACCATATACGGCAGTACAATTCCGACTACCAAAACAGCTATTGTTTTTAGTTTCTGTGAATACACGGAGATATGCTGTCGTGAGATATTTTGGTTGAAACAGATTTATTTTTTACATGTTTTGAAGGGTGAAATAAATTGATACACAAGGCAAAAAGTAAGCTATGATGGATCGTCGCTCTTCCACCATCGCCTCCCTCTTTAGCGTCCTTCTTCTCGCGGGTACAATCGCAATTGGCGGTTGCTCCAGCGGAAACATTGCCGGCCCGCAGCCCGACCAGCCGACCGAGGAGACCATCACGCAGGGTGACGGCGGCGTGACGAACGGTGAAGGCACCTCTGGAAGTGCCGGCCACAACGTGTCCCCGGAAGATTAATCGGCTTCTGCTTTCTCCTCGTGAGCACGGTGGTCACGGCCTAGCGTATGTGCCAATTCTCACTTGCCCACCCCCGGAGGGATTTCAGTCTTCGGGCGCCTGGAATATCCCAGGCAACATTCCTGCCAGTGAATGGAAGCAATCTGGTGGGTGAAAAGAGAGTCGTGGAAGAGCTTGTGGCTATGCGCGGCGTCCCCGAACGATGCGGGGGCGCCCCGACAAGTCTTCTTCTACGCGTACATTCTCCAGCCCGCTTCTCCGGAGCAGGCGTGCAACCTTGTGGGCGTAATCGGCGTGGGCCTCTAGCACAACGGCCGCCCCCGCTCGGCAGAGCACAGCGGCCGCGTCTGCAAGGGCGCGGTAGAAGCGGAGCGGGGCTCCCCGTGTAAAAAGGGCCTGATCTGGGTCGTATTCACGAACCGTATCGGGGAGCGTATCCGCCTCGGCCTCCGGGATGTACGGGGGATTGGCCACCAGTGCGTGAAGGCCTGTGGGCACGTGATCGAGGAAGCAGTCGTCGAAAAGATCAGCGTCGACGAGGCGAATGTCTAATTCAAGCCGGTCGGCGTTTTTCTTTGCCACCCGTAGCGCCGCCGAGCTTGTGTCGCAGGCGTGAATGACGGCGTCAGGGCGTTCGTGCTTCATCGCCAGGGCAATGCAGCCGCTCCCCGTCCCGACGTCCAGGACGCGAGGCGCCTCGGTGTCCCGCACCATTTGAAGGGCCGTTCCCACGACTTCTTCCGTCTCGGGCCGTGGGATCATGACATCCGGCGACACCTCGATGCGGAGCCCCCGGAACGACGTATATCCGAGAATGTGCTGGAGCGGCTCCCCGTCCACCCGGCGCTGAACCATCGCCGCGACGCGGTGCGCCGCCTCTTCTTCCACGGGCGCATCGGGGCGAGTGTGCAGCTGCGCGCGGTCGCACCCAAGCACGTCCTCCAAGAGCCACGTGGCCGTTTGTGCAGGCGCCTGTCGGCCTGCGGCGGCCAGTTGCTGGCGGGCCCACTGCAGTAGTGCCCGGCGCGTCGTCCCCCCGTCCCAACGAGACGCCCCCGGGTCACGGTTTTCGAACACGTGGTCAGTGGCCATGGGGTGAGAGAAACGGGGATCGGCTCGTTGGCTCTACCGCCGGACGCGAAAGGTCTCAAAGTCATCGGCAGCGTCCCCCCACTCGACCGTCACGTCGTCGACGCGCGCCATCCGAGGGCCGCGATGGATCGCTTCCGCCAGGTCCTCAAGGGCATCGGCCGGGCCTTCCGCCTCTAGACGAACCGAGCCGTCGTCCTCATTGCGTACCCACCCGGTCACCCCGAGCCGACGGGCCCGTGTTTGGGTGAAGTTCCGAAACCCGACCCCCTGTACGCGGCCTGTGATGCGGGCAGAGAGGCGTGTGTGCGGGTCTGTGTCCATCGCGCGAGTCGGATCGATTCAAGGGTACGATGCGCCAAGCGAATCGCTTGAACCGATCTGCTTCAGAACGTTTCCCGTCATACACGACGACCCCGCCTGGACGATCAGGCAGGGTCGCTGTCGTTTGTCTGATGTCGTCTCTACGATTCCGGGAGGATTCCAGGCGCCCGCGTCTACAGGAGGCCCTGGCTGCTCGTCCAGCTCTCAAATCCGTCCACGAGCTGCTCGAAGGACTCGAGGACAAAGAGTTCATCCTGGAGGTTATACACCTCGTAGTCGTCTTTCTCCACGATGTGCTCCGGGTCGAAGGGGTGGAGCGTCACCTCGTCGGAAAGGGCGTGGGTGACCTCTTCGTTCGAGGACACGATGCCGGCCCCAAAGATGCGCTTCTCGCCCTGCTCCCGGAGGAGGCCGAACTCCACGGTAAACCAGTGGAACCGTTCGAGCCGCGGACGATCTGCCCCCTCCGCATTTAAGGCCGCCTGCCCAAACATCTGGTAGAAGTCCGCGAAGTCCGGCTGGGTAAGCATCGGCATGTGGCCGAACATGTCGTGGAAGCAGTCCGGAGCGGGCGTGTAGTCAAGCTCGTCGCGGCCGCGGACGTAGTTGGTCGACGGAAATTTCCGCTCCGACAACAGGGTGAAAAAATCCTTCTCGTGGATGAGCCCTGGGACGTTGGCGACCTTCCAGCCGGTCTGGTCGTGGAGGCGGCGGCTCAAGTTGGCGAGACTGGGAATCCGATCCGCTTCAATCTGTAGCGCGTCCTGCCCGTTCATGTAGGCCTCGCACGCCCGGCCGGGGAGTTGGTCCATCTGGCGTTCTACCAGGAGCCGCCACGTCTCGTGATCCTCGTCCGAGTGGTCAGGGTACTCGATCTCGTCCCCGATGGGGGGCTCCCCATCCAGCTTCTGCGGGATGGTGCGAGGATCGACATCTTCCTGCTCTTCCTGCGCTTTTTCGAAAGCGGAGCGCTCATCCTCCGGGGCAGTATCGACGGGATCGTTGCTCATGGTGTCACCCTCAGTCAGTTCATATGAGTAAGACAAGTCGGGGCCACGGGCACGGCACGGCGGAACCGCTTCCAAGAAAAGGGACGCTGGGCAGGGTTCGTGACGGCCCTAGGGTGTGGTTGTAAGAACGCGTCCGGTCTTTTGATCCTGCCCCCTACGCATCGCCCGAGGCCCCTTCGAGCCGGACGATCCAGGCTGTTCCGACGTAGCCGACAAACGCTGCGATGCTCATCGTGACGGCGGCCCGGGACAGCCGGGGGCGATCCCCCACCACGCCTTCGGCCATCACCATGAGGCCCAAGAAGAGGGTCGCAAAGATACACGCCCCCAGAACCACGTGGGCCCAGGTTCGGAAGGCGCGTCCGTTAAACATAGAAGAGGGCCGGACGCGGGCGGGAGACGGCTCCGCCCGCGCCACTCCTGTGATGTTCTACGCGTGGGCCGGATTGACGTCGGGCTTCCATTTGATGTTGCAGCCCATGGACGGCTTCTGTTCCATCGTCACCGCCCCCTCGTTCAGGAGCTCGTCGAGGGCCTGTTGGAGGGCGCCCCCGTGTGCCTCCGCGCCGTCGGGGCGGGTTTCATCGAAGCGGCCCCGGTAGGCCAGCGTGCGGTCCGCGTCAAACACAGAGACGTCCGGGGTGCAGGCGGCGGTGTACGCGCGCGCCACCTCCTGCGTCTCGTCCTGCAAATACGGAAACGGATAGTTCTTTGCCTCGGCACGCGCCGCCATGCTCTCGAACGAATCGTCTGGGTAGCGCTCGGCATCATTCGAGCAGATGCCGATAAACTGGACGCCCTGCTCCTGATAGTCCGTCGCGACCTCCACGAGGGCGTCTTCGATGTGCTTCACGTACGGGCAATGATTGCACATGAACACCACGACGAGCGCCTCCGCCTCGTCGTAATCACTCAACGATCGAGTGTCGCCTCCCCGGTCGTCCACGTCGGGGTTCGCAACAGGGAGCGTGAAGTCCGGCGCGGACGTTCCAAGCTCCAGCATCGTCGATTCGGTAACGGCCATGGCGGAAGAGGAATTTGCGAGTGGATTGCGATAGGATGTTGTAACGCACGGTCAGTCGGTTTAGATGCAGAAGAACGGGAACGAAAGTGTTTCGTCCACTCGTTGACTGGAAAGTCCGTCTGTTTCTCTTCTGCGCCCCACCCTTGTGACCCCGCAGGCCCTCCGCCCCCTCGTCCGCACCCACTTTTCCTGGGACGCCTGGGCACGATGCATCGAGACCCGGGGCATCACCATCGATCGTCCGGCCCGCTCGCCCCATCCCCAATACCCATCCGTCATCTACCCAATGGACTACGGGTTCATTCCCCACACGGTGGGCACCGACGGCGAGCCCGTGGACGTCTTCGTCGGCTCGGGAACGGCCGGCCTTGTCGGCCTCCTGCTCACGACCGACCACCGACGCGGAGACCGCGAGGGCAAACTCCTCTACGACTGCACCCCGTCCGAGGTGTACACCGCCCACGGCTTCATTAACTTTGACCGCTCTCTTCTGGAGGGGGTGCTCGTCCTTCGGCGGCCGATGCCTACGCTTTGGGGCCAACAGGCCACTTAGGTCCCTTCGGACTCACAGGTGCTTCATGGGGCGGACGGGCCGCGGGCGAACAGATGCTCCGCAGCAGCATACATAGATTTCGGAGTCGGACAAAGGCCCCATAGCTCAGTTGGTAGAGCAACGGACTTTTAATCCGTGAGTCCCAGGTTCGAGTCCTGGTGGGGTCACCACAGTTGCGAATGACGAGGGGCGAGTTTCCAATGGAGAAACAACCCTCGCCATTCGGCATTCGAAATTTGCACGACGACATTGACTTGCCCGAGTGGCGGAATTGGTAGACGCGCATGGTTGAGGGCCATGTGGCCGTTAAAGGCCGTGGAGGTTCGAGTCCTCTCTCGGGCACCATTCAGAGCCTGCTTGAGATCAGTTCTCAGGCAGGCTTTTTCTGTGTCTATGGTGCCTGAAGCCTGTTTTTATACATTCAGGGGTCTTTCCCGGAGATCCGGGTGTCAGCGCTACTGTCAGGGTTACAATGGGAATTGAATGGCCAAATTCCAGACCTTAGTCAGCGGCTCAAGCTTCTGAAGGCCTGGTCTCATTTGAGATGCGCCCGAAAAGTTGGACTGGTGGATCGACTAAGAGAATGAGGTTGGCTCGCGACGTGGTTGGTTTCTCTGCAACCAATCCAGCGTATCACGCCATGAGCGTAGCCCCTCAGAAGCAGAGAGTGAACTAACTACATCCGCTGGCAGCACCACTCAGGCGGAAGAAAGAGAGCCTGCAGGCTTTCTGCAAAAGGCGGGGTTCTAAGAGGGAGAAAGTTGCCAAAAACACATTTGGTGGCAGCCTAGATATCACTCTCCGAGGTAAAAAGTGTATGTCATACCAGAGCAACGCTATCCATCCCAGTATATCCTCGAACACCGAAGGAGAAGCGAAAGAACGATAGGACTCGCCCAGTACGCTCATTGGAGTCAAAGTCGGACTCGATGTTCATCCAGCGTATCGGTCAGAGCATGCCTCGTATCGCAGCACCGTCCCATTAACTTCGCACTGTTGGCTTGTCTTCATTTCAGCAACTTCTGCGCACGAGCAGAAGGCTACAGGATAGCGAAAACCTTTTCTTTTCTTCTATATTTCGCCATCAGTAAATCGATATAAAATACAACTCTTTTATCTATTCAGCCTTTATATCGAAGAATATATTTCTCTGTTCCCCTATTCTAAATAGTTCATTTATCTTACTTCTGCTCATGGAGTCTTCGTGGACGTACGAATTTCTAAAGTCATCTTTTATTTCCTTTATAGTATCTACATAACGAAAAAGCCTCTCCTCGGTCACGCTAGACTTGCTCAGTATCTCCTGCAGTTTGTGATTCAATGTCCTTAGTAAACTGCCTAGAGTGCACTCGTCCTGGGTCTGGATACCAATGGAATTCAAGGACTCCTGGAGGTGACGCTCCAGAGCTTTGACCAAATGCACCATCGGCGCGGCCCAGTCACCAGTAGCCGTACCAGCCTGATCGAGGACATATCGAAGGTAGTAAGCTTCCCGCAAGGACTCAGTTGCGGAGTCAGACGCCTCCGGGTGGTATTCGGTGATACTTCTTTCCGCATCATTGCGGAGATCTGGGATCGAAGGAGCCTCCGCCTCTGAAACGCTTACAATAGTTTTCTCGATTTCCCTAACGCTCTCTACGTCCTCTGAACTGGATGCTTTCTCCCTAAGCTCAGACACCTTTTCTTTTAGATTTTCTATCTCTTTATCTTTATTTTGCACCTTTTCTAATAACTCTTTTTTGCTATCATAATTTTTCACTAATTTCTCTATTCCGTTAGTAATTCTATCGTCTACGGATAAGTTTATATCTATAGATCGCTTGATCAATTTTTTTCCAGAATCTTCCTCGCCAACATCTATTAGTAGCCTCCCCTCCATAGCGAGAAAAATCTTTCTGTAGTACATTTTCGATTCTCTTTCTTTTTCCGCGACTGACACTTTCTCTCCATCTAAGTCTTGGTAGGTTTGCCTGTCTCCACCCTCAGTTTCCTTCCTACCCGACCGGCATACAGCCAGAGCTTCATGAGGGTCACCACTTTTCCAGAGCGCCTCTGCAAGATCTCTTTTCGTAGCTGAGTCTGAGCAAATCAAGTGAGCTTCCTTAAGGGGTCTTACTGCCTTTTTGTACTCCCTAGCCTCCAGGTACGCAGATCCAACCTGATACAAGCTCATATGCTGAGAGAGTCTACCACCCCATCCCTCGATAAACGAGATAACCTCAGATAAGTCTTTTCCGGTGGACTTCAAAACCTGAATGTGGTTAGCGAAAGAGCGCTCGTCGTTTGGATCGAGTTCCATCGCAGTCTTGGATAGCTGAATGGCCTCATCATGGTACTCCGGAGAATAGGATAGGATGTACCCCCAAGTGGAGTACCCGCTCGAACCTAGCGCTCCAATTCCTTCACGCACCTCGAAGATTTCAAAGAGTCGGTTTACTTCATCATAGTACCCAAGTCTTGGAAGTAACTCCAAAAGCTTCATATTTGTGAGCAATTCTCGGGGAGGATAACTCTTCAAAATATAGTCCGCAGCCTCTTTAGCTCGGCTATCGTATCCCCAAGAGTGGGCTCGCAGGGCAAGGTGTGCAGTCCGCTCATGTCCGTGAATTTCGTTTTCGACTCTATACTCAAGCTCCTTGATTCGAGCTGATTCTCCTTCTCGCATCACCAAGACGTGATGTGTTAAATCGTTTTTCCGAGCATACTGGTCCAGTTGCTTCTGATGAGGCGTCACAACGAGCGTAGATCCACCGGTAAGCAAAACGGAATTCTTTTCCTTTGCCCATCTCATTGCACACTCCCTAGAACAGAAAGACTCTTTTTCGTCACTCTCAGTATCTACGTCGTAAGCATATATCTGCCCGAATACGATTTTTATATCGTGATCTAGTTTATCCACAAACTCTCCAACCCCGATACGCTTAACTTCATGACGTCTAAGTTCGTATGTATCAAAATTCAACACATATAGCGATCTATATTCATGAAATGGGCTGCTTATCGAATCACAAACACTACATCCAGTAGGATTATTACTATATAAGTTCAGGTCTAGTTTTTTATTGTTTTTAGAGTCGATCATTATTTACTATTATTAATTATGATTCAAATCATATGATTGGAGAAAGCAAATTACCCCCCCTCATACGCGAACAACAAGAATCAATCCACTCCCTTCTCAACCTCCTCGTTGCCGATCGGCTCCTGCCATCGGTCATACAGTTTGGGGGTGGATTCATCGGCTCGTCCGGCAATGCGTTAGACCACCTCCAACTTTCCGGCGCTTTTGAAATAGGGCCGTAATGCCAGCACCTAAAACAGTATGACAACACACCTGATCGGCGTTGAATCTCCCGGTTCCTACTCAGCATTTGACCATCTGAAGCAATGATGTCCCTTCCATCCGGCGGTCCGATAAATCACCTTCGCGAGTCATTCCACTGGCCGGAGAAGAGACACTTTTTTCTTCTAAACGACTGCAATTCCTCGGATACACTTACAGGCAATTCCTTCCGCTTACGCCCGCCTGGGCGTCACTCGCCTCGTTGATTGAGGATAGGAGGTCGGTCTATGTCGGGGAGCCTTTCAACGCCTCTATCTTTGGGGTTCCTCGCCATCAACTTTGAACTGGACGGCATAGGTCACGGGGCAATTTTTGTCGATTTGGCAGACAGAAACGAGAACACAGCAGCCCACACTGGCGCATCAGAATTCTCTTTATGATACGCTAACGGGCCAGAGAAAACGTACTTTTGAGGTAAGTCGATTGCAACTGGAGACGGGCCGAAAACTAGATCGTACTATTCCTCAATTACATTCCCTGAAAGCGATAAACTGCCCATCATGGCGGACACACTCCAGAACGTCCCGAATGTAACAGATATCTGTTCAACTGAGAACGGGTGTTGCCGAGAAAAAGATTTTCGGCTCAAACCTCAGTCGTAGTTCTGATCCATGGTCGTGCCCTTCAAACCCAACCAAATGGACGGGTTTGACTGATACATTATCTCCCGCAGCCGACCTGCTCTTCAGTTGCTTCTCTGTACTGCACCATGAGATGATTCGCCAGAAGCCGACGATCCTGCGATGTGTTCTGTATATCGTTCCACCTGCGCTGAACCCCATCCCCGAAACTCCATTCCCCCTCCGTCCAGTTGCAGGCAGGTCGGAGCATCTCCAGGTCGTCCACGAACTGTTTCTTTGACGGGGTCCCTTTGTGCCGGTGTCGGCCTACGATCGAGTCCATAATATAGCCCATTCCCACTATCCCTGCACCGTGCGTGAGCCTTGAGCGACGAGGTGGACGCGCCCACGCCTTCGGAAAGACCTCGGCCACAGCCCGCCAAAACGTCTTGAGTACCTCGAGCATGGTCTCGACATCATGATCGCCCGATCGAGAATCCCGGTGGTGGTACAGCGCCCCGTCGTTTAAGCTGTTTTCGAGCATGTTCAGCACCGAGGTGTCTTTGATCGTCCCCTCTGGATTGGTGTGCGTCTTTATTCGCTGGTGGAGCGGGGAGTCCTCATCATAATTCAACCGCTCCATGAGGCGGGCTGGAAGCTGCCGCTTCGATAGGTTCTCCGGCAACTGGCAGTCCGTCATTGGGAGAAGCTCGTAAATGAGTCCCTTCGGAAGCGGCTTCGCCGAGTTCACGAGCATGAACTGCTCCCGCTGCTCCTCCTGGTCCTCGGCGATGAATCCGATTACGCAGACCTCGAAATTCTCCTTACTCGTGTTCTGCAGGGCGGCCATGCGCTGTTGCCCGTCTACGATCCAGGCAGGCTTTTCATGGCTTGAGTCGTTCTCGTCTAAGGGCACGATCAACTCCCCAAAGTGGCAATTCCCGTTCTCAACAGGCTCGAAGGACACACGGTCGTCAAAGGCGACAACCAGGGCGTTCGGCAGAATTGCCCCATCACTGTCCAGGTACGAACGAATCTCATCGATATGTGAGAGGACCTCTGGACGCTGATATCCACCTAACTTCGCATCCTCATCGCGCTGTAGCCGCGATACTGTGACGAAGGACGGAAGCACGTCCCCGGACACGACGAATGCATAGAGCCTCCGACCCCGGCTCTGACGAAGGGTTATGGCGGGAAGGCGAAGCTCTTCTTCCATGATACGTGAGTTTGTCTGACGTGCAGAATTGCTCCATCCGTCTCACCTGCCCTGGAGAGCAGGCGCAACTTTTTCGAATAGGACGCGCATATTGTGAAACCCCCGACGTTTGTTGCGCTCCTTTCCGCGAAGAAGGGTTACCTCGATTCCGAGTCTCCGACACACTGTGCAGTCACAATATTTCCAGGGACGATCCTCCAGCAGTTCACGGTACTTGTCCGTTTGGTCGCGCCCATTGAAGAGCAATTCGTATTTCCGAACTCGATCGAGAACCTCTTCGACTGAGGCCTTATCCCTGTCGAAACGCCTCAATGCCCTCAGGCACTTTTGCTCATGCTCGAAGGCCTCACTGGCAGATATCTTTTCCTCGTTCACCTTCTTCTGCAACTGATTGCTCCCCGTCACCTTCGGGAGCCGAATCGCCAGATAATCCTTCTCGGGCGTGTGATAGTTGTGCTTGTCGTCCATGAAGGCCTGTCGCAGGGGCATCGTACTGTCGAAACTCGCCACTCCCCAATTCTGGAACCTGCGAAATTCTCTCGCTCGCGATACCCCAAGCAGATGCACCCGGGTAGCGTCCCGTAGCACCCCGCTCACCCGCTCGACCGTCGATGCAATGTCCTCGGTGGCCAAAGAGGCGAGCCCGCCCAGGGCCACATAGTCGTATCCCATTTTCTGAAGTGCTTCAACCGCCTGAGCGTAAGAGTCCCCATCCCACCCCTGAGCGATTCCGATGGGAACCGACGAATGGTCTCTTGCCTGATGCTCCTTGAGAAAGAAACGCGCATAACTGAGCGTAATCTCTTGTCGTCGTCTCCACTCCTCCCGGATCGACTTGCCTTCCGATTTCTGTCGCTCAGTGTGGAATCCCGGTATTACATGATCGACCGAAAGGACGTAATCACAACGACAACTCTCATAGAAGTCCAGTACTTCGTCAACGGTAACCGGAGGCGTTTCCTGTTCGACGTACGCGTACGCCCCGCAGTCTCCCATAATCTGCAACGGCGCATTCGGGGCCTGATCAGTCTCAAAGAAGCGGCGTGCCCCCGTCCGAAGCAGCCGAAACCGCTGTGACTGTCTATACCGCTGATTGCCTCCTGTGCCGTATACCATAGATCGGGACACTAAAAGCCCATGGTACGGCGCCTCCTCAAGGAGCTCGTGCGCGAAGACATCGTCTCGATGCCGGACCCGATGGGTCGAATGCTCCTCGCTCTTGAAATCAAATTCCGGATCGACGAGGTCAAGGCTATCAGGATAGAAGAATTTCATGATGGAAGATTCTCGTAGTAAATGTCGGCCAGATGCTTCGAGAGCGCCGTAACGTGCTGCTTCGTTCCTTTCAGATCATTCCACGCGAGCCCCCCAAGTCTTTCCCAGGATCCGCTGGTCCACCGACACGCGGGAGCGAATCTTCCCAATTCGCAAACAACCTGTTCTTTGGCATCGGATGCGGTCGGCGAGACGGAGGGCATTATCAGATCCATCATCTGTCCCATCACCTGGATCCCAGCACTGTGCATCAACCGACTTCGCTTCGCTGGTAGCCCCCACGCTTCGTCGAATACCTCGCGAACTGCTCCCCAGAACACCGTAAGCACCTCCACCGCCTCGTCGATGTCTACCTCTCCAGTTGCGATGTTGTGGTAAGGGAACAAACAGCCGGATGGAGAGGACAGGCTCTCCTGTATCACACCCATCAACGAGGAGTCTTTTATCACTGCCTCGGCACGCTTAGACTTGGGAGTGGAAGCACGCCGAATCATCCCATAGAGAGGGGACGACGGATTCCGGTTCAATCGCTCACACAAGATGGAGGGAATTTTTCGATCCTGAAGTTTGTCCGGCAGCGGAGGGTCAATTACAGGAAGAAGTTCATTCACCAAACTACTCGATACAGACCGACCTCTGTTTACCCGAAAAAAGAGCTCCCGCTCCAGAGGCACGTCGTCGGAGACAATCGCGGTAACCGGGACCGGAAAGTTTTCTTGGGCATTCTGGGCCAGCGCCAACATTCGTTGCTGACCATCAACAATCCGATTATCGGGGTCTTCGGAGATGGGAATTTCGAGTTGACCGATGCCTCTTTCCCTTAAACCGGAAAGGTCATGGAAGCGAAACTGCGTCTCCGAAGACAGAGAAAGGACAATGCTATTCGGCAGAACAGCCCGCTCCGTACCGAGATACTCGGCAATATCGTTGATGTAGCGATCGCTCTCCGTGCGTTGATAACCCTCCAGGTTTCCTTGTCCATCACGCCCCACCCGAAAAACTGTGGTGATCTGATTCAATTCAGATGCCCGGAGACTAAACAGGTACAGTGGGTTGGATGCATCCTGATTAAGGAGAAACGCGTTCGTATCAAGCACTTCCTTCTCCATCTTTAGACCGCTATGATCGATTTATGACGGGAGCACGGAGTCTTCAGTAGTGGAAGACTGGAACTTGCCCAGACTGGGTTCCTGTCATGAACATTGATCGGTTCTGGGCTGCAACTCGCCCACTGAAACTTAACAAGCTGCAACATTGTTTCGCATAGTTTCGCTTTAAGTTTCGTATTATCATGAAGGAGTCAGAAGATAGTTTTGGTGAACAGTTGCGTAAGGCCCGAAAGAAGGCAAGTTTAACACAACAGGAGGCTGCGTCGCTTCTGGACGTTAGCAAGCGGACTCTGGGCAACTGGGAAGATGATAAACACAAGCCTCGAGACAGAAGTCTGGAGGCCGTTTTATCCGAGATACGTAGCCGTTCCGAAAATAACCGCGATCCGATATACCGCCTCGCGACTCATTCAGAGGAAGAAAAGTACCAAATCAGTAAGCGACCGATCGGACATGTTCAGGGAGAAGAGGCTCTTTCACGGCCGGGCAGAGAGGTCTTCTGGATATTTATTGGTGGGGACTCAATGGGACGGTCGTATCGTAAGCAGTCGCTTGTGCCCGTGCTTAAGTTCCAGTCGGAAACGACAGACATTAAGGAAGACGACGTTTACCTCGTTCGCCTGGAAAATGCAGTTCAACTGAAGCGGCTTCAACGACTCCCGAATCAGCGTATTCGAGTCATTTCGGACAATGCGGCGTACCCCAACACCGTGCTACAAATTGATCAGGACGTAGACTTCGAGGTTCTCGGCCGAGTGCTCGTGTAGATCCCTGTCAAGCTTTCCACTTTGCCCCAGGAATTGGAAAGTAGTGCACTATTAGGACGGGGCGGTACTTACCTCGTCTTCTTTTTTCGCGTAGTCTACCAGGTCCCGAATCATACTGGATTCTCCCTTTCCTTGCGGCCGAATGAGCCGTTCGGTCGGAACGTGTTGGCCGATAACCTCCGTGGCGGCATGCTTCGCACTCCACGTCACAACCAGAAAGTAGTCAGCATTTTCGGCGACCTGCTCAAGTTCGGAGTTTCCAGCTTTATCATGGCGTAGATGCACGGTTAGGTTCGCACACTTCTCTTCCAAAAACGACCTCGCTCTCCTACCAGCGGACTCAGTAAGCGTATAGATGCCAAGGGTTTTTCCATCCAACATCTGTCGGAGAGGCTCCTTCGACCCTCCCTCTTTCTGTTTCTCTTCTACATGAATCTGGCCACCAACTTCAGGTTGCCCCACGGCTTCACAGAGCGAGCGAAATAGATCAACCTGAATGGGTTCTACGTGATCTCGATACTTCTGGAGTGCCTCGACCACTGTCATCAGGAAACGGAGTTGAGCCTCCTCGTCCCGTGACGGTACCAGAGTTAGAAGTTCGGCGAAGTCTAAAAGCCAGTTTATACGTCGGGGCGAGCCTGCCTCTGCCCAAAGCGCTTCCGCTCCTTCAAGTATCTCACGATACGCCTCTTTATTAACACCGTATCCAAGACGTACTTCCGCTAAGTCACGATACACGTCGAAATCACTCTTCGTTAGGTCGCTGGCGTACGGGATTCTGTTTAGAACCACCCCGTAGAGGCTCTGAAACGTGCTGCGGGGATATTCAGGATCGTTCTGCAGCGATTCGAGCAAACGCGGAAGAGCAAGGCTAACGATACGTCCGCCCCAACCGTCGAGCGGAGCAGTCTCGACCTGTTGAACGAGTTCTTCGAGAGCCCCTTCTGCATCCAACACTTGCTGGGGGTGCCATTCCTCGACTAGCTTCTCAGCGTGCTGGAGGGCTTTCTCCTGGGAATCGTAAACTGCTTCTCCTACGTGACTGAGCCAGTGTCTCCAACTCGACGGTGCGCTAACCGACTCGAGGACTTGCTGGCAGATGGGGTGCCTCCGTGCTAGTTCCTTCTGCTCTTCAGCAGGCAGGTCGGCGAGGGTGGCTTCCAGTTCTTGCTCAACATCAAGACTCTGGAGGTCACCGTGTATTAGTGCAAGACACTCGCTTTTCCGCGGAGAGGACTCAGCCTGCCGGAGCATGCGGAATGCTGCATCGACATCGCCTTTTGACCAGGCCGTCATCGCTTCGGAAATGGGATTCTCGACAACTGTTGGCTCTCCGGCGTCTGAGCCAAGTTCTGTCAGCACCTCGAAAAATGGGTCATTAAGTTCGATGCGCTCGGCAACCTTCATCAACTCGTCCCGAAGGTCCTCGTCGGTTTCTTCTCCGGATACTGCCTTCATCATGAAGGTCTTCAATACTTCCGGCGCCTGCATCGACGATCGAACCGTAAAGAGAGGGCCGTACTCGGGCTGAACCGTCTTCTCATAGTGCTCAAGGGCCTCCTCCGGAGCGCCTTGACCCTCGTACGAATCGAAGTGAGTATGGTAGACTGCCTGAAGTAGCGCCCGCCGCACCGGAAGTGGATGGCTCGTGCTCTCGATCAAGTCGGAGATCTCCTCAAACTGAACGATCTCGTCCCAAGCCTCGAAGGCAGCCCGCATACGGATCTGCAAATACCTAATGTTGGTGGGGTCCAGGAGGCCGCGCTCTCGGAGGTACTGGATCTGCTTCTCTGCCTCGGGGCGGTCCCCAGCCGCCAGCGCCATGTTGAATCGCCGCAGGACAATTCCCGTCCCCAGGTCCTCTTCGGTGGTGTGCGGCTGACGCTGCATCCGTACCTCATGCATCTGGTCGAGGCGCGTTCGGATCGCGTTATCCTTCCCGTGAAAGCGAAGGGCACGTCCACCTGTGTAGTTCTGAACAGCCCTTTCGATCGGATCCTCCTCATCAAGTCGAGCCCGCTCCCCAGTAAATGTCGAGAAACTCGGGCCGATAAACGCTTCCACCTGCTCGATCAGACCCTGCATTGCTTCTTCAGTCGTGGCGAAGCCGTACCATGTCACGCCGTCCTCTTCCCAGCGGGGCAGAACGGCCGAACGGTCTTCCTTGAGCGCCTCGGCCCACCTCTTGACCGCACGGTGGGTTTCCGTCGAAGAAGAAACAAGCGAGTCGTAGTCGAAGCGGTTACCTTCGCCGAAAAACGCCCTCAGAAAGTCGCCGGTGTCCATGGAAATGAAGCAACAGATAAGTCAGAGCGTGACAGAGTTGTATGGTGCGGTGAATACCGTTCACCCCGCCGCTATGCAGTCAACCACTGATCCTCGAATGTCCGCTTGTAGTCTTCTATAGCTCCGTTTTCGACGTAGATGTGGGCCTCCCCGCCGGTAACAGAAAGGCCATGTTGTGAGAACTGCAAAGCGCCACGGACACAGAAGGAGGAGGCGACGATTCCCGACTCGATCGGTGCCCAATTGCTGACCGCCCGGTAATCGCCGCGGCTTTGGGCGGCCTCAAGATTCCGAAATTCTCCCGCAAACGTTTCGTTCTTGTAGTGATCGCTCGCTATCACACGAACGCTCGTCCCCTCCTGCATGACCTTCTGCAATATGTTGAGGAGCCGGACCTCGGACTGCGGCCAGGTCGGTTCGAGGTGGTGAAACGCGTTCGCACGGTTGTCAAGAACGGAGACGTTCCAGATGCGCGGCAAAGCCATCCACAGGTCTGGGCCGGGGTCGAGAAGTTCGGCTGCGAAGAGGCCTTGCAGAGCCGACTGGATCGCCTGAGACGGTGTCCCTGAGGTCAACCGCCGCGACGGGTGCGGGAGCGAAGGATCGGATCCCTCGGAAGTCGAAGGCGACGGGGCATCAGAAGACAAGGCAGGGTTGGACTCAGCCATGGTAGAGCTAGCAGCAGAGTGGAGATTACAAGGTATGTGGAATCTTAAGGTGTAGCATGCTCGTGCTGGCATCCTGTCGACCGCAAGTGGGTTGCACCGGTCTTTGCCTTTCGCCACGCCAAGAACGAGACCCTACTGGGCCACCTCCGGCAACACGATCGTGGCTACAAAACCGTCTTCCTCGCGCTCTACACCACTCAGTTGCGGGTAGAGGCGAAGAAAATCGACGTCAACAGGCTCGGAAAGGAGCGCAACGAGAGCGCTCTGCAGACCCGGTCGTCCGCTCTCCTCTGCCGACAGTCGGGCCAAGCCGTGGTCGGAAAGTCGCTCCGTGACGCGTCCCTTCCACCCGTCACGATCAATGTCGACCGGGGGACGACGCTGTGGCAAGTGCTCGGCAACTAGCAGCCGGTCACCGAGCGGGAGATCCGAAAACGGGTTGTAAGCATCCATTTCCTTCTCGCGGACATTACGTCCCCGGGGCCAGAGAAGGCTGTAGATCGTCTGAAACCGCCACTCGGCATCGCTGGCCGCATCCGAGTCGACGCTCGCGAGGGCTTCGGCGTATTTTTCCTCCCGGCTAGCCGTGTATGCGAACACCCGGGCATCAACCTCAATCCCCAGTCGTCGCTCGGTCGCCTGCCAGTCGCGAATGAGCGTGTGGAGGAGGCGGTCTGTCTGTGCCGAACTGCCGGGCCGAAGGACTCGGTTCTGCAAGCCGGCGTATACGGGATGAATGCCGAGGATGCCTCGACTCGTTAGGGCGTCGCGCAGGTCCGCGTTAGCGTCCTGGAGGTCGTCGACTCCTCGGGCGTGGCGCACGCTCTTGAGAGCGCTCTGGACCTTATCGTCAGACGTGGCAAGGTCGAGCACCATCTGCAGTTCGGCATCAACGAGTTCGAGATCGGAGGCTGAAAGTGCATTTTCGACGAGTTGGTAAAAGCGTCGAGGGTCCTTGCGGTACTCCCGACGGATCTGGTTGACAACGCCTCCGCCTCCTAGCGTGCGCTCGGTGATCCAGATCTCCTCAACATCATCCGGGGGTTCCCCTGCACCAGAGGGTCGAGGTCCGGTGTCAATGTCCAGGAGCAACTCGCTCCCCTCGAACTCGGGACAGAGAAGTGTGCAGGCTTCCAGGAGGGCGTTTCCGAGGGAAGACAAAAACCGGCGCTCGAGCCAGTCCTGCCAGTCTTCCTCGCGGTCGGCAGGGCGCCAAAGCACAGGCAACTCCTCAGCTACGACTTGCTCGACGGTCGGATGAACACACAGCGAGCGCAGATCCTCCTTGATGTGGTCTTCCCGTCTCTCGCTGTCGGCCTCATCGGGAAGAGACTTGAAGATGCGCTCCAAGACGTCGATCATCGCCTCTCCGATGCCTTCTTCTTCCACATTCTCGAACGCAGTATCCAGGGAAGACGAGTCAAAGGCTGCCCGGTCTGACAAAGCCGCGAGGCTGAGTTGGTAGATCCACCCTCGTTGGAATTCGTTAGCCAACTCGTCGAGGGCTTCGCTAGCCTGAAGACGGTGCTCGTAGTATGCCGTTCTCAGCGTTCGGGCCTGCCTCGATTCTGGATCGGACAGGTCGACATCAAATTGGTCGGGCACCTTCACCCGAAACGAGACCCCATCTACTTCTTGGGTGAATCCCAGAGCCACGGGCGCCCCGTCTTGCACGAAGCGAATCCGGGCATTGAGGTCTTGCCGATCGTCTTCGAATCCAATTTCTGCGTCGGACGCCAGGGCGAAGCGCCGGATTTCAAGTGGCGAGTGATCCCTGTGCGTATAGAAGGCGACCTCGGGGACGATCTCGTGCCAGTGAATGGCCTCCGACACCGGTTCCGTCTCCCCTTCAGTGAAGGGGTAGATCTGAGTTCGCCAATCCAGAAATGCGTTGGAACTGTTGCGCACCGACTCTCTGACTTGAGACCCCGCGTAGGTAGTGGGGCGAAGGCAAGGGTAGTCGACGGGGGTCCCATCATCTCCCTCCACCTGCACGGTCCCTCCACTGATGGCTTTGCAGAAGGAGCGCACCTCGAGGTCCTGCCGTCGACGCGAGGGGTCAAGCGAAGGTGGGGCAATCCAATGCGTGTCCGCGTCGCTGTGGATGCCGAAGCGCCGACTCACGCGTCCGGGCGCATACTCGCGCATCGCCTGTGCAACTGGCATTGTGTGGGACTCCATCTTTTCTTCACCCTCTTCTTCATCCTCAACGGGCACGTCGATGTTCACCTCGGGAAGGTTGAGGTCGCCAAAGAGGGCATCCGGAATGAACTCGGGTAGCGGGTGACCCTGATCGTGCGCCTCGTAATCTTCACCGTCGGCCAGCGTAGCCCAGTCTGTCTCAAGGCGGCGGAGGGCCGTCGGAAGCACGGCCGTCATGAGAGGACGAGGAGGATCCCAGAAGACGGCGTGCAGGTCGCTCGTCCCTTCGATCCCCAAGGCCTCCCCCACGTAGGCGCGGAGGGCGTGGTAGTCGGCCCCACCGTCGAGAACCGCTTCGATCTTACCGACGAGCCACTCCCGGCGGGTTTCACGGTTCTCACGATAGCCGTCGTGCTTTTCCTTACTAACGGGCGTGCTTAGGTCGCGCCACAGCCTTCCTGGCGGAAGACCAGACTGGCGGGCTTCTCGAGCAAGCCAGTCCATGGTTGCGTAAACAGCCTGCATACGAAGGACGAACCGGTTGGAAACCGGCAACGTCCGCTCTTCGATGACGGGGCTGAATAATTGGTCGTAGCCCTGGTATGCCATGCGATCACGTCCGTAGTCGGAGAGCACGACGACGGTCCATGGTCGCATGCGCGGTGGGCGTCCGGCCCGCCCCTTGCGCTGAAGAAAAGAGGCCATGTCCCTGGGGGCTTTGTGCTGCAGAATGCCCCCGACACGGGCATCGTTGTAGCCAACCTCCAGCGACGCAGTCGCGATGACGACATCGGACTTCTGCGTCACGCCGGTGTCCTGAGAACTCGTTCGGTCGACCTCTAGCGACTTCTGAAGGCCCTTCGGGTGACCAATCTCTTCGGCCAGTCGCCACGACTGTCCCCACCGAAATCGGGCGGCCTCTTCGTCCCTGTAATGCGAGCGCAAACTCGCCAGCGACTTCTTTTTTTGCCAGCCACGCGGGTGCCGACCTTCGGCGTCGAGAAAGTTGTGGTAGAAGCGATTGATAACGTCGAGGTTGTCTGTAAAGGCAAAAGCCCGCTGGCCGTAAATTCCCTGACTGGTCCCCTCGTCGAGGCTCTCTTCCACGGGGTCCAAGATGCGGCGAAGGAGCATGAGCGCCTGAATGCTCGTCGACAAAAGCGCCGTCCCAGAGACCGGGTCGCCGCGAAGAGCAAGCTGATACTCGACGCTTTCAGACTCAGTCAAGGTCTCCTCACGGGGAGCAATCTTCTCAACTTGCGTCGGGTTGAGGTCCGTGAGCGTCGCAAAGAAGTCGCGTGCGCTTCGAAGCGTCGCCGACAGGCCAGTGTATTGCGGGCGCCCGCGGTCCTTGACCGCATGGTGCCAGCGGCGCAGAAGGTGCGCAACCTGGGCGCCGTGCGTTCCCGAGTACGTGTGGACCTCGTCGAGGAGCACCATCTCGGGCGCAGGGTCACTCGTCCCCACCCCAATGACCTGACTGTGATGATGGTTGCTCATAAGGCGATTCATCATCTCTGTCGTCGTGAAGACGAAGTCCGGGCGGTCCTCCAAAATGCTCTGGCGGGTGAGCCTGACTTCGTTTTCTTCGACGACGTGGGAGCAGTTACGACCCGTGCATTCGAGACGCTCGACTCCTCTCTCGATGTCTTCCCGATTCCACCTCAGAGTAGAATCACACCTCGGGCACTGAAGGTACGGGCAGAGGTAGTCTCGGCCGTTTGGGTCCTGCGGCCACAGGTCCTCTTGTCGGAGAACGGATTTGGCCCGCTTCGGAGTATCCCCATAGTAGGCCCCCACGGTAATCTTGCGCTTGCCTGCATCCAGCATTGTGTCGTCAAGCCGGCGAGCATTTTCGTAGGCGTCCGACAGTTGATCCTTGAGGAGCTCGCGTCGTGGATACAGGGCAAGCACCTTAGTCCAATGGTCGTCCTTACGCACCTTGCGAGCGACACGCGAAAAGGCTGGAAGATAGAATGCCAGTGTCTTGCCAGTACCAGTGCCCGCGCAGACGATCATTCCCCGACTCTTGGCGGTCTTCACGTCAGAGAGTGCCCGTCGGGTAGCCTCTACCTGGAATTCCGATAGCTCATACTTCTCTCGCTCCCCCGTGTCTGGATCGACGGGGTGGACCAGATCTCGAAACACGCGCTTCTGCAGGTCTTGCAGGTGGACCTCCTCCGTGACCCGTCCCAGGACCGTCGGGTCGTCCGAATCGTCCTCGAGTTCGCCTTCGTTGAGCGGCCAGTTTCGCTTCGGGTAAAGGCGGGGCTTGATGTCGAAGCGAAAGTCTGAAACAAGGGCTGGAGCTTCTCGCCAGTCGCGCCACGGAGTAAGTTGGCGCAACCGAGAAAAGAGCCGGACGGCCTCTGCCATGCGCGAACGCCAGCGCCGCTCTCCGCGCCGGTTCGAAAAGCCAAAGAGCAGTTTGTGCTCCTCCAACTCGTCAATCACGTCCTCCGGACTGCGCAGCGACTCCTTCTCATACAAGACCCCATCGACGAGGTCTTCGAGTTCTTCTTTTGGGAAGCCGCCATCGACAATTCCCCAACTGAGAAGCTCGGCCTCTCGGCGCTCAATGGCGTCCAGTACCGAAATTGAAATGGAGTCAATGTCCTTCATGTGCTGTCTCTATCGATCGCGTGCGTGAAATCTGTCGCGCCTGGCTCCCACCGCGAAACGTCGTCTCCCGAAGATCCATCGGCACCTCGTGCGCGAGCTCAGTTTTCAAAGCCTTCTTACCGTGAAGACATTCACAGATCGGATAAGCCCTATAGCGAGACCGTGGCTCTGTCAAGCAAGTCGTGCTCTTCGAGCCACTCTCGCACCTCGGTGGTGACGAGTTTGAGTGGAGCGCCTCCAGACACCGTGGCACTCAGAAAGGCCTTCACATCCGGAGAGAGATCCTGCTCTTCGATGCGTTCCCAGGCATCTCGGAGGGCGGAGGCCCGTTGCTCGAAGCGGTCGAGCCCACTTTGACTCGACGGCGGCTGATGCTCCCACTGCGACACCTTCGAAGACAATTTGCGAATCTTCTGGACATCCGCCTCAAAGCCGTCGACCTCCTCAAGGGCAGCTAGAAGGTCTTCTGAGATGCGCGTATTCTTCTGTTTGTAATAGTTCCTCCAGGCGGCCTCGAGGCTTCGCTCAGTTGGGCGTCGGTGACCGCGGATCCGATCGAGAATGCGATTGCGCAAGTCCGTATCGATTACCCAGTCCGGGTCTTCCTCGAAGCGGTTCTGTACTTCCCAAATTTCGTCGATGGAGGACCGAATTCCCTTGCCCTCGTGCTCACAAGGAATTCCGTTCGAAGCAAAGAGGACTCGTTTTTTGGCGAGGGGCTTCATGTCATCCCGAGCACTCTCAAGGGTTTTCCGGCGATCCTCGAAGTCCTTGCGCCGACCAGCTCGGCGTTTTTTGTCCTTAAGCGCAGAGACTTTCTCCTGCAAATGGCTGGCTTTCGTGGTAAGGAGGATCGTTCTATCTTCAGGCATTGGTGTCGATGGAGTAAGGCTACACAGATAACAGGGAGTTGCGGGTAAACAGGAAAGGACTACATGGACTCAATCGTCGACACCTGTTCCGCCGAAAGGTCCGATGGGGCGTCGATGCCGCGAAGAAGAAGGTCGATGGCCTCGAAGTGCTCCTCAATGGCATCGATCGTCTCCTCGACGCCCTCGGCAATGCCCTCTTGGTTTTCTATGTCCCCTTCAATTCGGGCCTCTGCCCTTTCGAGCAGTGCGTCTGCCTTCTCTGCGTAGGTTTTCAAGAGGTGCATCGGCCTCTGAAGGTCCTTACCGAGAAGACTCAAGCGCCGGCCAAGCGGACCATCTTCCTCGTCGAGTTCGACCACGGTTTTAACCGTCCTCATAGCCTCTTCGACGGATACATTCCCTTCTAGAGGTTTACCCTCCCCGTCGCCACGCTCTACATTTTCGTCCCCGACGCTTTCAGAAAGATCCTGTAGGGTCTCACCAATCTTACGCAACTCCTTAAGATTGTCGTACTTAATACTGCCGGGTGACACCTCTTGGGCCGCCTCAAGTGACTCGTTAACGGTGACCACTACCTCGTCGATGTCAGGGGAGTCGCCAAATGCACCACGGACAACATCGTGCCATTCGCGATACTCCGCGGTTTCTTTGTCAACCACTCCGCTGAGCATACGCTGAATTCTTCGATAGCACTTCCAGAGGGGGGCGTACTCGTCTCGCATATTCTCCTTCCTGCCAACAGGAAGAGAAGAGTGGAGCTCTCCCTCCTCTTCCAGTGAAGAAAGCACATGTGCGAACTGACTGACATCGTAGACCTTGGTTCGCCCGTTTCCTTTCAAACACAGGGTATGGGCATCAAGGATTTCGATCAGTTCGTCTTGGTGGCCGCGGATCATTTCCGCAAGTTCTGACCAGGGCTTAGAGCGATTCTGGTAGCCAGGCTGAGATTCATCCGTGCGCTCGAATGGAACCAGGAGGACATCCAGGCGCTCTCCAAAAGGGAGGTCTGAACTCATGTCTCGACCATGAAGACGAGCGCCGACCGCGAGAACCTCAACTGCCATCGGGGCAGGATCCCACCGATCTCCGGCCGCAGTGGTGGTCTGAAGTTGACCCACCACTTCGTCTGCCCATTCTTCCAGGCAGTTCATGAAGCTCTGGTAGTGGTCCGGGCCGTCTTCGAATTGCCAGTGGCGGTGCTCCTGAAACTTCCTGTACCCTTCAAGGGCGAACGCGACCTCGTTGCGGTCCTGGTGATTGAGAGGAACCTTTAGCGTAACCCAGCGGTGATCACTCCCTCCGATGGAGTCTTCGACCTGGATGCTTCTACTCCGGAAAGGAGCGTTCGTCTTCTTCTTGCTGAAGAAGGAGGAGCGAAGGGTCAAGGCATTCCAGTCGATGTACGCGTCGATGGCTTCCCAAAGTTCGTCTCGAATGAACTGAGCGACGGACTGCTCGATCGTCTGGCCACTGGCCCAGTCGCGTAGGCTCTGTACGTCTTGCTTCCACTGCGGGGATTTTGGCGCAGAACCGGACGAGAGATCTCCGGAGGGTTCTGAGGCGGGGTCTGCCGAGGGCGTTGTCTGCGCCGGATCGGTGGGCTCCGGTGTGGGCTCTTCCTCGGGGGGGACAGTGACTGGTTCCGACGATGAGGATTCAGGGATGCTATCGCCACCGCTCGATGGGCCAGAAGGAGCACCGTCCTCATCAATCTTCTCCAGGCTAAAGGCCTCGTGAAGCGCGTCGGGGAAGTCTCTTGGGGTGGTGTCTTCCCGCCAGAGGTCCAGCAGGGCTTCCCAGCGCCCTTCGTCTTCGTCGGGGAGTTTTCTCCGGTCCCCGGGAGTGACCGTTGATGAAGTCCCCTCCAGGTACCCGGCGTGAAACGAAGCGGAGGGGAATTCCCCCTGGTCGATTTCATCCTCGGCCTCGAGGAGCGTTTTCTTCAGAACACCCTGAATCAGACGCCGCGGGTTGAATTCGCTCTTGGCTACCCGCTCGTACATCTGACGGAGGGCCGTTTCGTTGAAAGGATAAAGACCGATTCCCTCCTCCGCTCCAAATGCGTCGTGGCACTGTTCTTTGAAGTCGCACCGAGCGCACCAACTCGACACCACATCGGCCTCACAGTCCTCCTTCAGAGACTTTTGACCGTGGCGAACGGCATTTAGGTACTTTGCAGCAAACTCGGTGAGGTCGATCTTTCCAAGTTCATCGTTTGGAATATTCAGGTCGATCCGACACGGCCAAATCCGATCTTGTACCGCATTTTCCAGGCGGCGGTAGTAGCCTTCTGTGCACCCGAAGACAGTCTGCACATTGCAGAGGTCGTCCACGAGTTCAGACTCCCGCTCCAGAACCGCGGCAACCAACTGGCGGTCAATGCCCTGGACGACGGCAATATCCTCGATGAGAAGGATCAGGTCAATTCCCTTTCTGGAGAGAGCCTGCCGCACCTTCAGCATCATCCGGTGAAGGTTTTGCTCGTCAAAGTTGTGGAACCTCCGAATTGCTCGGTCCAGGCAGTCGTTAAGGATCCGGAGAGCGGCCTCTACAACTGAAGACTTTTCTCCTCTGGCCTTAAGCCGCCGAAAGGCATCGAATGCCTCAGGGGCTTTGCGCCGCACAATGTTGGTTTGAAAGTCAAGAGGGAGGTCTTCCTTCGTGAATTCAAGTTCCTCTCCTTCCGAGGAAGCCTCACCAATATGGCGCTCGTACAGGCGCTCGATGGGACCTTCCTCCTTTAGCCAGCACTCACGCCGGAAATAGATGTCACGAAGGATGCTTGGAAGCAACGAAGCAAACTTCTCCTCTTTTTCCAGTTTCCTCTGCTCTTCCTTTCCGAGGTCGTTGGGATTGACTCCTTCAAAGGGATCATATTCTTCAGCCGCGAGGGCCAACTCATCGAGGAGTCGCTTCTTCCCCTCCTCGGCCGAGACCGATGTACTGGCTTGCTCAACCTTTTCTCGGTAGCGCTCAAACTCCTGGTCCTCTCCTTCGGGAAGGTCGAGAATGCGCAGGAGGATGTCCCGAAGGTTTGTTCCGGCCTTCGGAATCAGGAGAACCTCTCTGGAGTCGTCCTCCGAAAGGCGGCGGCTCAACTGAACGCTGAGCCAGCGAACAAGGTGAGACTTTCCGACACCGGTTGATCCAAGGACCGGAACGAACTGGTAGTCCTCTTGAGGGGTGAGAATGTCTTCTAGAAGCTCGTCCTCGCCGAACTCCTGGCGCTGGTCGTTCCCCGCATCAATCCGACGCATGGGAACGGGAGAGTGAGTAGCCAGAAAAGTAGCATCCGAGACATGGAGCGCCTCGATGTCAAGTATGTCGCGTACGTCCTGCTCCTTCCAGCACGTATATTTCTCAAAGGAACTCATAATAGGAAGCGGTGGCAGGTGAAATTACTGGACCTCAGTGAGGCGTCGCGCCGGGGCGTCTTCCCTACATATTTCCCGCCTAGCCGCTGGGATCGTTGAGGATGAGATGGGAATATCGAGGGCTCTGGTTTCCTTTCTGAAGCACCATGACGTTCGCAGCGTCCGATTCTTCATAGAGGTCGATCTCGCCACGATCCGTAAGGCGAAGGAGGGCAAGCGACGTGGTTTCGGAGAGGTGCCGCTCAGGACGAGACACGTCGAGAAGTGTCTCTATCTCGTCTCGGTAGGCCCCGCCCTCCAGCACCGGGCATCTCTGCGATAGCCTCCGCATGACTTCGAGAAGTGGAACGCGCTCACCCGTTGCTTCAACGATCTGAGGAAGACGACTCGAAAGATAGCGGGTCGGGTCCGGCGAAACGGCTGCCTTTCCGTCCAACTTGTGACTGTTTGCAAAGCCGAGGTACGTACACCAATGACGAAACGCCCCCGAACTTGCATCCGACGTGATGCCTGTACGGTCTTGCAGTCCGGCCTCCTGAATCTTTCCCGGCAGGGTTGGAGGCTCTTTGTCTCGAAGGGGACGGGCGAACGGGGAGTGGCATAAGAACCACGCCAAAGCAGTGGCAAATCCGTCATCTCCGTCGTCGGAATCGAGGAGGAGGTCAGCGAGAACGTCGCGGCAGACCTCGTCCTTAGCCGGGTCGATGGCAGAAGCGTCTGAAGCAAGTCGAACTCGAGAAAGATCCTTTCCTCCGGAACTCCCGAAGAGGCCGATCTCAACGCCAGCCTTCAGTGATTGCGAGAGAATACCCCGGCGGTCTCCTTTCCGATCAGGAAGGACCGTATCTGGCATCAGGTCTTGTTTGAGGACTGCGTCGAGCACGTCATCACCGGAGTTCATAGCGAGGTAGCGCCAGGCACCAATGATCCGACTCGGAACAGCCTCGGGATTACTAAACAGACTCATAGGACGAACTTCGTTGGGATGGACTCAAGCCGGTGCAAAGGAATGTCGAGGGCGTCGCGAAGCGGACGCCTCTCCTGAAACGGGGACCGAGCGTGGTCGGGGACGATGAGAACCCGAAACCCGTTCTCGGGCGGGAAAACGACGGACTTGGGAAAGTCCGTGAGGTCGGGAGCGAAAATTACCTCCGGTAGCGGAATCCTTTCCTCGCGTCCTTCTGGGTCTTCCAGAAAGACGGGGGCAGTTCCCCCCCACCACTCGTTTCTCCACCTCTGAAGGGTCTCTTCAGGGGCTACAGCGTAGTGGGGACCCACGCGGTGAAACCAGCGGACGAACCGTCGTATCTGCTCTTGTGCTCCGTCCTCTAAATCCGACTGGCTATAGAGAACAACGGCGATCCGTTCGCCGCTCAGAAGGTCGTCAAGTTCGGCCGGAACGTTGAGGTCGTACTCAGCCCACCTCGGCATTTGCGGACAGGCTGGTTCCTCATAGGACGGATCTGGACCCGACGACAGTACGGTGGAACTTTTCACCCTTCGCCGGCAGAATGGGCATCCCCCACAAGCCGGTGCGACTACTACCTGTTCGCGGGGTGGGTCCGAACGTGCCTCAATCCCGTATACCTTCTGAAACCGCTCGGCAACGCAGGTCTGGGTAGGGGCATTGACCAATTCCCTCATAACCTCGAACCCCCTTCGGTTCTGGCGCTTGATGTCCTTTCGGAGCGGACCAATGGTTTCCTCCCAAACGTCTCGCTCCGTGTGGTCCTCGTCGGTGCGAATCTCGATGGTCCGCTTTGAACGATACTCCTCGAAGGCATCCTCGAGTTTTTCGGCTTGCTCCGTCGTAAGCGTCTCCTCGGATACGTCTTCGCCAAGGACCTCCTCCCGCTTCGGGGGTGGCGCTGCGTCGAGACCGATGAGCCCGGCCCGATGCATCAGGTTCAGGGTCCGGACGTTCCAGATCCGGTTGTAATCGTTGTCCATGTCGATCTCGCGCATTGCGTCCGTTCGGACGCGGTACCTTCGTCCCTGAAGGTGGGTCTGCGTTCCCCACATTGCTTGCCAGCGCTCAAGACCCTTCTCGACGGAAATCAACTTCTTGTTATTGATCGTCGCAGCAGTCTCAACGTCCTTGTTTGTAAAAGCAACGAGGGACACCGACGCTTTGCCGTCACGGCCACTACGGCCTACTTCTTGATAGTAGCGGTCGATGCTTTCGGGTAGACAGGCATGAACGACTGCACGGACGTTCTCCTTATCGACCCCCAGACCGAAAGCAGACGTGGCGACCACAAGATCCACCTGGTCGTTCCGCCACTTGCGAAGGACCTCCTGGCGATGATCGGAGGACGAACCTCCCGTCATCGTTTTCCATCGCTCATACCCTTCGCTGCGCAAGCGCTCGGCCCAGTCATCGACATCGTCGCGTTCTGTGGTGTAAAGGATGAGTGGGCGCGGGAGGTGGCGAAGGGCCTCCATGACACGTGAGGCTTTCTCCTCTGCACTGTCACAGCGCGAGTACCAGTACGATGGCTCAGGTCGCAACTGAGTTGCGGAGACGTGCTCGAATGGTCCAGGTTCTCCGAAGAGGGACTCGAGCGTGTCCAGCACGGATTCTGTTAAGGTTGCCGTCATGAGGACTGTCTGGAACGGCGATTCGTCCGCCTTCCCTGCTTCGCGAAGCAGTCCGTGCCTCACGCCAGCCAGTTCCTGAAACGAGGAGCGGAAGTCGTCTCCCCACTGGTCTACGATGTGAGCCTCGTCGACGACAAGTCGCCCCAAATAGCCGCGCCTCGCAGCTTGAAAGATCGCCGGCGCCAACGATCCGCAAAAGCTCTCTGGAGAGGTGAAGACAATGGGCTGTTGGCCCCGTCGAATCTGATTTCGGATGCATTCGCGACGGCGTTCGTTAGCCTCGGTGGCCCCGCCATAATATGCAAGCGGCATGTCAAACTTGTCCTGCAGTTCCTCCTCCTGGTCCATGGCTAAGGATACAGTCGGGACGACTACCACCGTCATGTCGCCCGCTCCGTCGTCGCTGAGGAGCACAGGAAGACGAGCGCACTGGCTCTTCCCAGAACCGGTGGGAAGGTTTACAACCAGCGTTGAGTCGGAAGGAGCACTCAGAACGGCCCGCACAGCCTCTTTCTGCCCTTCGGACGCGTACGTCTTGTATCCGCTCACTGAGAGAAAGGGGTCACCCGGGACCTGCGAGTGCTGGCGCCGCTTCTTGCCCTCAAACGCCCGGGCAGCAGGTGCCCACTTATCATTATCAGAAAGCCAATCGGGTATCCACGAAGAAGCCTCTACAAAAAGTGTACTTTCAGGGCCCGGAATTACAGAGAGGCCGTGCCTCTTCCACTCGTTCACGCTCGGCCACTGATCGGTCTGTGGGACCCGAAGTTGTACGTCCTCTTGCCCTGTGACCTCGGTCTCGTGGCGAAGTACGTGTCGCACGAGGGGGGCAAGGTCGATTCTCGAAGCACTATCGTCCGAGAGGACCTGTAGGAGGCGCCGGCAGGGCCCTGTCGGAAGATTCGCGGCACGGTCGTCTGCACGGTTTGGATCTGGATATTCATCGGAGAGGTAACTTCTGACCTGTTGAAACGGATCGGGTCCGGTCTCTTCACTTGTGGACGAAAAAGTGCGGCTCCTCATGCGATACAGGGGGTTGATCTGGAGTGCAGCGGTGAAGAGAGAAAAGCACCCGAAAAGCAAACGACAAACTGCCGCACATCTTCCAGTGCGTGCTTATGGCTCAAGGTAAAGAATGATAATGGCTTATAAGAGGGGAGATGCCCTGCCTGCTTGTAGTCTCGGAAGGAGGGCTTTTAGAGCGCGATCTCCCACAGGGACGTGTGCAAGCGCTAAGAAGGGCAACCGTTATTTCACCCCGTTTCGGCACTACGGCTTCTCCGATGATCTCGAAGCGAGCAGCCGGATGCCACGACGAAGCCAATGCTGTCAAGACGGACCAACGGACTCTCTAAGCTCCGTTCGAGAGCGTCTCCGATTTTTTGTTCAAAAGCGACCTGATCCTCGTATCTCTGATTGGAACTGGCCGTC
The DNA here is from genome assembly GCA_002894665.1 of Salinivenus iranica. Taxonomy (GTDB): domain Bacteria; phylum Bacteroidota; class Rhodothermia; order Rhodothermales; family Salinibacteraceae; genus Salinibacter; species Salinibacter iranicus. The sequence continues at coordinate 38,326 of NCRB01000007.1, read as the reverse complement.
AGTGCACTATCCGTCCGAATTCGAAGGCGCTCAATCCGTTCGCGCATCGTGCTACGGAGGTTCTGCAGGGCCAATCGGATCCGCTGCTGAAATGCATCGGATCCGCGCAACAGGTCCTCGGCGCTGGATCGGCTCTGTCGGCATCGAGACTCCCACTTGAGACTTCCGATATAGTCGTGAATGACAGGCGTTCGGTCCTTCGTCAGATTCGTGTCTATTCCCCCATTTTCTCTCTTCTGAGGCTCATCCTGGAGAGCGTTTCTGACCCATCTAGGTGGCTGCTCCCCCTCAGGATCGACAAACACGGTTTCAACGCGGGGAGGAAGAAATCTATCTGCCCTGCGGAGAATCGCATTTACGTCCGTACGGTTCGTGTCAGCAAGGGCGTCTTCAATGGGAGTACGGTCGGCTTCCACTATAAAGTCAAAACGGAATCCGGCCCACTCTCTTGACCCATCACTAGGCCATGACGGCACCTCTCGCCAGATGGCATAAGCACGTCCGCGATCGTCCCAGTGTAGAAGTTCGCTGATGGCATCCAGAAACGGGTGACCCGGTTGAAGGAGATCGACATCATCCAGTCGAGCGGCGACACTCCGGTGGTAGGACATCGGCCGACGGAGCGCCGGCATGAGCTTGTTCAGGATCTGATCTCTCGGGACGAGAGTTTTCCCCTTAATGTTTTCCTCGTATTCAACAACCCCCCTCCTCTCTGACTGTCGGTAAAAGTGGAGCGCTTTCTTGACCCAACCCTCGACATCTCTGCGGATCTTCGAAACCATCTCGGGTGAGTCGAGCTCTGCCAGGTCTTCGTAAAAGCGCCGTGCCTCATCCTCGTAAGCTGCGACAGCGTCCAGACTGTCTTCCTCCTCGATGCGCTTCATTTCCTCCTTGGCCTTCTCTTGCACCTTTTCGATGATCTTGTCCAGGTCTGTGGTGCCATCAAGAAAGAGATGCTCTCGGATTCTGGGGGCGAGGCGATCGACCAGAAACTGCAGGCTCGCAATGGACGATTCATATACGCCAAGGCCCTCCTTGAGAATGCGGTGCCACGCCTCGTGGGGAGTAGAGACGTCCTCATCGCCGACTGGTCCCAGGAGCACATGGGTCTGAAGGGGGACCTCTCCTCGCCCGATCCGATCAACGCGACCAATGCGCTGTTCGATGCGGCTCGGATCCCACGGAAGGTCATAGTGAACCAGCAGGCCAGCCTTCTGGAAGTTCTGGCCCTCCTCCCCCGACTCATCTGTAATTAGGACCTGGCACGACACCTCATTATGAAAGCGCCACAGTTCGTCGTTCCGCTCCTCTTCACTCATCGAACTGGCATGGCAGGCTAAAGCGTCCCCGACTTCGACCTCCTCTAAGAGCCGCTGTGCAAGGTACTCGGCGGTTTCCGTACGGCTCGCAAAGACCACCGCCTGTTCATCCGCCTCTAATGACTGCTCAAGAATTTGATGGAGGAGGATGGGTCGATCCAATTCGCCTTCTGCCGTTTCTTGCCCGGCGACAGTCGCCATCTCGCGAAGAAGAGCTACTTCCTCGTCCAGAAGGGGAGCAGTGGTAGCCTCCTCCTCTTCAGCCGACAGGTCAAGGGTAGGCGCCCCGTCCCGGTTCTCAATGAAATCCTCCTCGCCCAGGTTTACTCCCACCTCTTTGGTCTGCAGTCGCCGCCTGATGACTCTGCGGAATACCTCAAGGTTAGACGCAGCCGTCTGAGTCAATAGTTCGTACAGGCGGGCGTACCGACCGATTTCCAAGTCAGCGCGGCGGTCCAACGTCCGGCCGGCGCTCAGGCGCCACTCCTCAATGAGGTCGTGTAGGTCTTCGCGGCGCCCGTCAAGATCATATTGCTCGATCAGAGACCGTTCATTTTCTTGCTCGTTGGTGCGTGTCGTGTCAAGGGAAGAACGAACCCGATTCCGCCGACTCCGCAGCATTCGTTGGTGGACCCGGTACGTTTCCCGAAGGTGCACCTGAATCAAGTGCACCTGCTCGTCTCGCGCCTCACTGTCAACGGGATCCGCGTCGAGGATTTCAAGCAGGCCTCTGCACAACTCGATCAGGTGATCGTCGTCGGGAAAGGCCTTGATCAGATCTTCGGCAGTCCACCTTAGCCAGTCTGAATCCTCTTCGCCCTGCAGTTCCAGCAGAAACCTCTGCACGTCTTCTCGTTTCTCGAGCCGCTTCCGAAACGAGGAGAGGTCATCCAGAGAGTACATCGCCGGATCGATGAGGTGCAGCATCGCGAGGAACGTACGCTCCTCCCGATGCGCAGGGGTTGCAGAGAGCAAGAGGAGCCGCCCGGCGCTGTGGGCAAGGCGTCGAACGTGGTCGAATTGTCGCTGGTATTCGCCGTCCGAGTCGCTGCTCCACTGTGCCACCCGATGCGCCTCATCGACGATCAGCATTCCGGGAGCGGACGTCTCGGCAAGATCAGGGAGGGCTCTCAGCGTGACGATGCGCACAGAACCAGGAAGGCTGCCGACTCCAAACTTGCTTTCGAGTTCGCTCCTCCATTGGTGCTTCAGAGAACTCGGTACTGCGATGATGGCTGTCGCCTCCCGACCAGCGTCGAGAAGATACTGGCGTAGAATGACGCCCGCCTCGATTGTCTTTCCGAGCCCCACTTCATCTGCCAGCAAGTACCGCTGAACTGGGTCCTGTAGAACCCGACGGACGATTTCAACCTGATGCGGGTACAGGTCGACGTTTGAAGAGAGGAGACCAGTGTGTCCTCGAGAAGCAGCACGCTGACGAAGCATTCGCCTTACATATGGAAGGCGTTGGGATCGAAAGAACACCGTGCCGTGCTGCTTGGCAGCCAGCATCTCGGTTGGGTCTTCAAGCGGCTTCGCCCAGCGCACGTAAATGTCTGAAGCCGGTACGAAGGAGCGGGCTTCTCCAAGGAAGTCGACTTCGTATTCGTCGCCTTCGCTTCGGTAGCGCTTAATGCGTCCCGGAATCCAGTCTTCCTCCCTTTCAACATAACACCGGGTCTGCTCCGAAAGATGGGCTCCGACGATATTTTCCATTGGAACCTGTCGCAGACGCGTATCCCCCGGAGCGTGAAAGTACTCTACGTCTACGATGGTTTTGACCTTGTCTTTCACCTGACCTCGGTAGTGTCCGATCCCCAAACCGTTTGAAGGAGAAAACACATGATCCCCATCCTCGAAGTTGTTCTTGTCAAGATTAGGACTAACGCCAGGCGGATGTCCGGGATCGCCGAACTTCTGGGCAATCCGCCGAAGGTGCTCCGGCTCAAGGTCAAGAGTTCCTTGAACCCCCAGTTGTAAGATTCGGCGGAGTTCGGGGTTAAGGGAGAACTCCTCAGTCGAGGATTGCCTCAACCACCATCTGAGCATTTCGGAAACTGGCTCGTTGCTCATTCAATGTCGTCTTGTGAGGTAACTTTTGAAAAGTCTGCTGCAGAAAATCTTTTGTTTTGGCAAAATATAGTACAACGTCGAGTAGTCCGGACAGTTATTTCAGATCAGTGTTTCTATTTGTTTCCCACGCTGCAGGAAGCCAACTCCGTTCCACTTAAGAGCTGTAACCTTGCTATTTCCGGTAGAGCACCCAGGATACTGAAGTTAGAAGGAGAAAGAAGTAAACCGTTTTAGGAGAAGTGATATTATGTTCAGGAATGGCGAACGCTTTTTCGCCCATGACTGACCATAGCCTTAGCAGTACTCCGGTGAGAAAGCACGGCTAAAAGAATCGCTCTCCTGCGGTGACTCAGGTTGCTGATCAGTTTGATCGTGGCCCACTCAGTCGATTCAAAAGGGGAGTAAGGCTCTCGACCTTCCGGCGGTGCGCAGGAGGAATGGCATCGAGTACTTCACTCTGGAGATCGATATTTTCGAGGTTGTAGAGTTCGTAGTCTTCTCGCAGTTCTGCCCCCTCGGCAAGATCGCAAGCAGCTCGATGAAGGTTTTCAATCTGCTCATCGGTCGAGGTCTCGAGAACGAGTTCTGGGTTCTGAAAGAGCCCGGAGTAGGTGAGGTTGGCGCTACCGACCGTTGCGCCAAACGGGGTCCAGAACAATTTGGCGTGCAGCGAAGGCCGATACAAGAGATCGGCTCCTGCATCGAGGAAGTTTGAGGCACATCTAAGCGTTGAGATGTGCTTGACAACCTCATCAGCGAGATACTCTATTTCGTCAAGCAGAGCAGCCATGATGTCTTCATAGGTCGGATCCTGTCTGGCTGACTCGCTTTCCTTGGCACGATGATACACGGTGCACTTTTCCTGAAGGCGCGTCAGGAGACTCGTCGGGACGAGTTGGTGGGGCGGGCGAGTAACCACGTGAACATCAAAGCGCTCCGCTGTATGTCCCAGAAGTTCTGAGAGCGACACGCGCTCCCGACTTCCGCCAAGGGCGCTCGCGAAGTGCCCAGCCTCCGACACCGAAAGATCAACGTCTGTTAACCACGGACTGATGATCCAAATTTCGCCCCCGGTTGCCGAAAGACTGTCTAGTAGAAGGCTCCGGATGCGCTCGGCAACCTTAGTCGGTCCGATGTTGGTGACGATGCGTTCTGTCATTGCGACAGGTAGTAGATGGTGAGGCCTTCGAGGGTATTTGGATCAGTGATGTCCGCGTGTAACTCAAGGCCGGATTCACGAAGAGAGGTTTTGAACTCAACATCTAGTTCTTGTTCGCGGCGCAGGATGACCCATCCGGCATTTTCGCGGGCGGTGCGGACAAGTTCTCCGGCACCAGTTCCCCGCTCGTACTTCACGGTCAACGACGACGTAAGGAACCGATGTGCCCGCTTCAGGAGCGTTCTCGACAGCGCATGTCCCATTTCCTGGATCGGCCCTTGGTCACACCGAGAGCCAATGCAGGCTTCGCAGGAGTCGCTGCACGTGCTTAGGCTGAGTAAGCGAACCTGATTTATGAAGCGATCTGCAGGAGTGGACGCCTCGTTCGGGTTTCCGCCCCTAGAGAGTCGCTCGTCATGCTCCTCGAAAACCGAGAGCATACGGCATAACGCCGGGTACTCATCGGAGCGCTCATCGCTCCGGACCAGTGAAAGCGCGTAACTGGCCACCTCTCCAACCGTCGGCTTGCGGTGAAACCGATTCGCGATGAGATCTTCAATTTTCTGGATCTCGCAAACGAGTTCGATGCGTGGAATCCTCTCACTTCCGTAGATTCGATCCTGAGCAACTAGTAGTCGTGAGAGCGCCTTCGCGTGGCGACTGTTGCTGATACGCGGCCCGAAGAGGTCTTTCAAAAAGTCACGCGGGTCAGAAGTCTCCCGGTCGTCGTCCCGAAGAGTTTCCGCGTAGTCTCTGAGCACTTTGCCCTCCTTTTGGATGACAGTCTTCATGAATGACTCCTCATCTCCCACAGGACAAGCAAGAGTCGAGTCCCACAACCGCTTCAAGACGTAGCCCCTCCCCTTTGACGAGAGCACTTCGTCGACTAGGCGTGTTGCACCGCTTCCGTCCTGGTTTCGCTCATAGACCCACAGTGCATCCTCGTCGGTTGACCAGTGGCCGTAGGTAAGCTTGAACATCCCGAAGCTTCCGACCTCTTCATCCTTGGTACTTCCGTCGGCCACAAACAGGTTGCGCATTCCGTGTTTGAGGGAATGGAGGATCGTCGACTGTATATAGTCAATTACCTCCTTCCGGGAACGGATGCGCTCCTGAAACGCCCTTCGGATTGCCTCTTCTGCCCCGGGTTGGTCGAGGCCGCGGGTAAAGCGATCTAAAAATTCGTCCGTCATGGTCCCGGACTCTTGCCAAAAGTGGCTGGCGAGATCGATGAGTTGACGTCGTCTGTCGGTATCAAAGAGGTTATCAAGAAACGCTTCTACGTCCTCGTCCCGCGAGCGTGAGACTGCGCGCATGGTGGAGATCAAATCGGCAGCACGGCGCCGATCAAATTTGTTCAACTGAGACCACGACTCGCTCTTCAAAATGTACCGCAGGAACTGGTCCTGCAGATGCAGGCGAGATGCCTGTTCCCGATAGATGTCTTCGTACAGCACCCGCGCAAGGTCCTCAAGGAGGTCCTTGTCATAGGGCATTTTCAGACCCTCGGTCTCAAGTTGGTATCCGTAAAGGATCGGATCGCCATCGTGCTCACTGATGTATTCTACCTCAAGATCCCCCTGGCCTGCATGGGGGTCGTCGGATTCCTTCGAAGCCAACCGAATGGAGGCTTCTGCTCCATAGTGAGCCTCCCATACCTTGATTGCAGAGCGCTCCTGCCCTTTTTCTCCGAAGTAGAAGTCGACATCCTCAATGAGTTTACCGTAAACAGGAGGTAGAGCAACCGTTTCCTTCGAGGGAGCCCACTGGTCGTTATTGTCTGTCTTAGGTCGTGCGTACGAAAATGAGAGAGAAAAGCTGTTCGAGTCGGGAGAGACGGGACGCCACTCTTGTCCGGCCGGTGCCCAGTCATCTTTCGGGCGTTCGCCATCCTTGTTAGCATCAATGCGAGTGATGACGCCCCGATCGGTATCAAGAGATGCCCACGCATGCCAACCATCCGAACGGGCAACCTGGTGGATGTCTCGTGGATCGTCGTCACTGACTTCTCCTATCGTCCAAGCTTCCACAAATCGCGGCCGATAAAATCGACTGGGAACGTCGTCTCTGTAGAAATCATGGACGTTCTTGGGCAGAATATCTTTCCACCCTTTCCCCCACTCCTCCTCAAGCGGTTGAATGCGCTCGGGGTCAAATGGACCAGGTCCCCCATCGCGATCCTCTTTATAGCGCTCGAGCGCTGCCTTTCCCGGTGAGGTGTAACCGTCGCCAGCGACGAAAGCCTGCGGGGGACGCCAATGGATCCACTGTCCTTGACTGTACCGGCGCGTCACCTTGCCTGGGGCAAGTGTGGAAAGGCTTTGGCCAACATCCTCGCTCTTCCACTTCATATTTTCCGATTCGTCCTCGTCCTGCTGCTCCACCTTTTCCGGTTCGCCAGTCGGATGAGCACCCACCCTAAGAGCCGGCATGTTAATCGACCCGAAGAGGTTACTCGGATAATGTGGATTTATCCGTAGTAAATTCCGTGTGCCGTCCCCCTCCAAACGTTCTCGAATCTCCGAGTCGCTAAATTCGCCGACAAATTCGTCCCAGACGTCTTCCCATTCCCCACGATCTAGTGCGCGTCGGAAGGAACTGGCCGTGACGAACTCGAAGGCACGCTGGAGCAGTCGGCCGTTGTTGCTGAGCGCTTCTTCAATGCGGTCCAGTTGGGAGTCTATTTCGTCCCTGCCTGCGCTGACCCGAATGTAGTCTACATCACTTGGATGTTCGAGACGGGCCAGTTCGTCAAAGAAGAGGGCCAGCGTGTGGAAGCGCTGAACGAAATAATTTTCGACATTAAGAGGCGGGTTATATTCTCCAGCCTCTATGAGATAGTCTGGGTTCTGGAAATAGAAGGCATCCTTATACGAGTGGCGCGAAAGCGTCACCGCAGTGATGGGCCGGTCTTCCGTAGACCGGCCGGCTCTTCCCTTCTTCTGAACGAAACTGGCCGTCGTATTCGGCGCGTGGTGCTGGTAGACAAACTGAATGGATGGATCATCGTACCCAACCTCTAGAACCGAAGTGGCGAAGACGATGTCCCGGTCAAGAGCATCAAGACCCTGATTCCCGCTATAAACCGGACTGGGAGCGGCCGTCAGGTTGGTCGGTTCGCCCCCCCGGTTGCGATTCTCGGAGTACTGCCGCGGGTCCTTGATATCGAAGTACCAATACTCCCCTTCCCTAAATTCATCTTCGTCCCAGTTCCCCAACCTGAACCGGGACAATCCCTGATTGACCTCTGCATCGTAGAACTCAAGGGCTAATTTCTTGAGTTTCGAGATCGAATCCTGAAAAGCCAGCGTTCGGTGCTTTGGGGCTTCCCCATCCACGCTCGGCCGGCGGACCATGTTGTGCGCGATACACATGATGGCCTGAATCGCGACCGACGCGCTCCCCACCCGCTGGCCCCGCGAGTACGTTTCAGGCTGCAGGAACAGAAGGCGCTCTCTTCCGGTCTGCAAGCTTCGGTCTTCTTCAGAAGGGGACAGGTCGACCACGTTGTGGGCGTCGTACCCGGAGAGTTCGCCCCAAAATCGTGGCGGATCGCCGATGGTTGCGCTCATACCGATACAGAGGGGTTCCTCCCACTCGTCCTCGTCATCTTCGCGCATCGCCTCCCGAAGACGATGGCGAAGGCGCCGGACGAGCATCCCGATCTGGGCTCCGTGTGTCGTGTCGTAGAGATGAATCTCGTCGAGGACAAGAGCGCGAGGCGGCGTAAACGACGACCCGACGCCGAAAAATTCGGCGTAGTCCGGACGCATCAACCACTTGTGGAGCATCTCCGTCGTGATGACGAGAATGTCCGGCGGATCCTCACGAATGCCCTTCCGCGATGGACGAAACCGATTAAGCACCCATCCACCATCGTCCCATCCGCCCTCCGTGGAGCGAATCTCTCCGTGTCCCCTGTTCATCCTGAAGAGGACCGGATCGTCGTTTTCGTTTCGGAAGTAGGGGAGTTCGCGGTAGTTGCCGTTGCATCGCCAGTTTCCACGAACGAGATCGTCTTGATAGTATCCTCCTTCCTCAATCTCCTCCCGATCTCGAGGGGTGTCCCCGAACACAATTCCCACCGATAGGCGCTGCTTACCCGTCCGTCCGCGGTTGTCCAGATCGCGGTTGATGTGAGCGCAGTACTTGCAAATTCGCTGAAGTTGATTTTTTGCCAGCTGCTTGCGCGGATAGGTCAAAATGACCTTGCACCCAGGCGCACTGTTCAGTTTCTCCTCTGCCGCACTTAGTAAGAGAGGCCAGAGCGACGCCTCCGTCTTTCCGCTTCCGGTGTTGCCGGTAACAACAAAACTACCCCCTTTCTGCTTTAAGTAAGACTCACCAATTCTATCGAACGCATCGGCCTGTACGCGGGTGAGTTTGACATCCTCACTGGGAACATCTTCAGCTGGACCACCTCCCAGGATTGCAGTCTTCATTCCCCGGTGCAAAGCGTCCTTCGCGCGCTTCAGGTTTCGGCGCACATCACGACGTAAGAAGGGATTGACGAGGCGGTCTGCAACTCTTTCAAGCGGGATTTCACGATCTTGTTGGTAGCGGTCTTTGAAGCGCACCCGAAGCGACCGGATTAGGTAAGGAGCGCTTCGAATATCGTCGGGACGGAATCTACGCTTAACGTTCGCGAGAAGACGAACGATCTCACTGATTCGCGAACGGTAACCGTTCTCAACCGACAGAACCTGGTAGCGGTCCTTCAACTCTTGGAGGAGATCCCTAACCTGAGACAGGTCTTCGCTTCCCTCCTCTGCAATCTCAGAAGCGCTGACAACCGTCTCGTAAATTCCGAAATTGATGAGTTCCTGCTCTCGGTCTTCGAGACGGCGCAGAACATCCCAATGGGACTCTGAAAGAACGTCGCGATCCGGCTCGTTCGAGGTGTTTTTCACTGTAGAGAAACTGTGTTTTTCAACTGCGGAAAGTGCACAATGACAGTGCTGAAGAGGCCGGACAAGAGCAGCAAGAGAAGTGTATATATGCTACCCCTGGAATGTGTGAGAATAGGGAGATTATTCGCTAGCGGACTGGGACCGAGGGTTAGCGCTTTCTAGCGATAGAACAAGTTACGCATCTCTCTAAGATGCGATGACTAGGACATGCCTGTTCGGAAAAGTTCGGGCTCTGCGTTGACGCCGCGTCGGATTGTGACGGACTCGCCGCTCTCTAGAACTTGGCCAAGAAGGTCGTAGAAGACACGGGTATTGTGGAAGCCGCGGCGACGGTTACGGTTGTTACCCCGAAAGATTACCACTTCAATGCCGTCACGCTCGCAGATTGCGCAGTCGCACCGCTCCCAGGGTCTGGCCCGCAAAGTAGCCTTGTAGTGCTCACGGAGACAGTCGCGCCCAACATAGCCCTGATACTGATCAAGCAACTCAACGAGGTCGTCGACTGATGGTGCGTTGGTTTTACGATTTCCGTAGGCACGAAGTTGGTCAAAGCACTCCTGCTCCATTTCCCTAGACCGGACAAGACGTTCGCGTAGATGTGCTTCGACGGCCTCGTCAACTAACGCCCCTTTCTCCTCAGGAGACATTCCTCTCTTCTTTGCTTTCTCCTTCGCTTGTTTCTTAGCCGCTGACCGCAGAGCACGCTTTGGTCCGGGCACGCGGATTGCCGAATACACACGCTGGTCGCGTGTCCAGAAGTTGTCTTTCCGACTCGTCCAGGCACGCCGGAGGTACGTTGCACTATCGACCGATGTAACCCCAATACGTAGGAAATCGCGGATCGAAGCAAACCGCGCGACCCCGAGGGCGTGAATGCGAATATCATCCCCAACAGCGTCTCGTATCGCCTCTAACACACTTGTGATCTCGACGGTGGTCGACTTGACGAGACCGCCGACCGCCAAATAGTCATACCCTATCGCCACACACTCTTGGGCCGCTTGAACGTAGGAGTCGACATTCCACCCTTGGACGGCTGCCATGGGCACCCATTCCCGCCCCTGTGCCTGATGCTTGTCATAAAACTCCTGTGCATTTTCCAGCGTCAAGTCATATCGATATCTTTGCCCCTCCCGATCGTCGGCACCAAAGACGAGGTGGTCAACGGAAATACCATAGTTGAATCCGTGACGTGTGTAATAGTCGAGCACATCGTCGACGGAGTAAGGAGGCTCCTCCTGATCGACGTATCCGAATGCCCCACAGTCTCCCATGACAGGAAAATTTGTGGGGACACGGAGATAGCGGTGAACGCCTCCGTTCCCGTCGGCTAACTCTTCAAGTGCCTTCTTTTTCTTTTTGCTCTTGTGAAGAACCTCCCGCGAGACTAGAATCCCGTCGTATGAGGGAGTGTCGTAGATTTGATGAGCAAACACCTCATTCTCCCATCCGCCCGACCCACGGTCATCGGGCCCGGTGCTGTTGCTGTACCGCTCATTCTCAAAATCGTAGCGAGGATCTACGAGGTCATCCCAGTCCGGAATAAAGTACTTCAGTTTACGCTGCTGTGACTGCTCTTTCCATCCTTTCCATTCCTGTGATACTTCCGAATTGGGAGTTCGCGGATCTTCTGAACCACGATCAGCTCGGTAGTCAATTGTCTTCTTGCCGGGATTGAGATATTCGCCTTCAGAGTCTTTTTCCATCATCCTTTAATTACTTCAACAGTCGTGGTGAACGGGTACCAGTTCCTAATCTCTGATTAACTCTTTACAACTCTAATTTGGTCTGCAAGCCATCAGTATCGAGGGCATTCACCACATCAGTCTGAGGTTGCATGAGACTGCCTGCAGCAGTTGAATCTTGGGCGATCTTCAGAAGTAGACGCTTCGCTAAAATCCCTTTTAGTCTGACGAGTGCTTCAGAAAATCGTCTGGCAGTCTCCTGAGTAACTGGTACCTTTTTGACCTCCTCCCAATCCGGAAGCGACTTCACCGCTGATTGAGAGCAAAAAAGAAGCGTGTCACCTCCAAAGACAACAGTTTCGTCGAAATCGACGGCATGAAGGTATTTCCCTCCGAGCAAAATCAGAATAAGGTCAGCTGGCTGAGCAAGAAACCGACGGCTTTCCTTAGGAATGTCGAGACGATCCGACAACTCCCGAATTTCTGTTTTCGGTTTCCCATTAAAACCTCGCTCGTAGGGAGCGATGATGTCGTCCTCCGTAACGATCCCGTACCCGGCCGAAATAATAGCGACATCAATATCGAACTCAGGCTTCCCCTTGCGTACCGCTCGAACCCCGTTCATAAGATACCGGTGCTGAAGTCCTGTGTACATCTCGCCTGCCGGCAACTGGTAGTCGCGAAGTTCACTCTCGCGCTCCTCTAAGTGCTTCCCTCCTCTCTCAAAATCCTTGGCGGTGATAGGATTGAGACAGGAAACAGCTTTCTTCTTCGTACAGGAGGTAAGGATTCTGATGTGCACGTGGGGTGTCCTCTCGATGAAAACGTGACGACAGGTTACTACAGAAACGGAGATCAGGCAATCTCCATCACTTCTCCCACGTTACTTCCGCAAACGCGTTGTGATTGTGGATACTCTCGAAGTTCTCTACTTGGAGATGAAACCACGCCACCCGCTCGTCTTCCTTCAGCCGCACGGCCATGTCCCGCGTGATATCTTCCACAAACGCTGGATTTTGGTACGCCTCCATGGTCACGTGGCGCTCGTCCGGCCGCTTCAGAAGTGGATACAGCGGAGCGGAAGCTGACACTTCTGCCATCTCGACGAGCTCCTCGATCCAGATCATCGTCGGGGCTCCCTCCTCGTTCGGTACACTGCGGACCTGGATGCCGACATTTCCTCGCTGGTTATGTGCCCCCTCCTCGCTGATCTCCTTGCTGCAGGGGCAGAGGCTCGTCACCGGCACGGTTACACCGAGTATAAAGCTACTGTCGTCACCGTTTTTCTCCCCGACGAACGAGCACTCGTAGTCCATAAGCGCCTCTTTCTCTGTCACCGGGGCCGTACGTTTAAGGAAATACGGAAACTCGACTTCAATCCGGGCTTGTTCAGCCTCTAGTCGTTCTTGAAGCGTTTCAAGCAGATCAGGCAGGGTGTGCATCGTAAACTCGCCTCGGTACTGGTTGAGCACCTCGACGAAGCGGCTCATGTGGGTGCCTTTATATTCCTTCGGGAGCCCCACCGACATCGACACCTCCGCTACCGTCTGCTGCGTCTCTTGCTCTCGGTCTAAGACGGTGATCGGATACTTTAGGTCACTGACCCCGACCTGGTCAAGCGCAATGCCTCGGTCGTCTCTGCTGCTTTGAACGTCGGCGAGTCCTTCTCCGGAGTGGGCCATTTGTAAATGTGAGTTCTAAGCGATACCAAGCATCTTGTGGGCCTGCACGCTCACCTGCCAGTCTGGGTTTTTCGTTACGATCTCGACGGCCAGGTTCTTGGCCTCCTCCAGCCGAGGACCATCTTCAGGCTGCACCTGCAGGATCCTCCGTTCCTCCCCGTTGACACCGTGCACGATTCCCCGTTCAGCAAAGTCTTTGTAGTCGGAAGGCCGATAATCAGGGACGATGAGTTTCAGTTCATCGAACCGTTCCAGTTGCAGTTGCTCTTCTGGAAGCTTCGGGCTGCAGGTGATCCAGTCCGGCGGTACCAGTTGCTCTCTGCTCTCGCTCCAGAAAGCATCCTCAATTGGTACGGTGCCGTTGGTCTCGATTGAGACTTGGTACCCAGCGTCGTGAAGCGCCTCTATCAGTGCGGCGTCGGCCTGAAGAAACGGCTCTCCACCGGTGAGGACGCAGAAGCCAATCTCACCCCCTTCTTCTTTCATCTGAGAAACTAGCCCCGCGGCGGTAAACTCATCACTTCCCTCCTTCGTGAAGTCTGTGTCGCACCAGAGCGGGCAACCCGCACCCGTCCGCTCCGCATCTCGCTCGCGATCCTCCTCGTACCCGCTCCACATGTTGCATCCTACCAGACGGACGAATACAGCAGGACGTCCAGCCCAGAATCCTTCGCCCTGAACGGTGCGAAAAACATTCTTGACACGGTACGTCTGAGCAGAGCCCTCCCCCTGCTTTACGTCACTCGGCAGGGACGCTTCCTGCGACTCGGTACCGGATGGGTCTGCCTCCGCGGGCGGACCATCAGGCAAAGTGGCGTTCTTGCGGTCTATATCCATCCTTTCTCCTTGGCTTCTTTGTAGCCCTCAGCGCGGAGCTTCGAGGCCGGGTTGTCGAGTTTGCCGTATCCCCATTCGTTCCACTGTGAGCGGTTGCCGTTGTAGTCCGTGTGACTCTCAACGCGAACCGTCTCGAATACATCTTCTCCATTTACCTCCCCGAGGTCTTTTGCCAACTTCCAGGTCTCGGCCTTGGTGAGGTACATGAGTGGCGTGTGGATGCGCACGTCGACGTCCATTGCCAAGGACAGGCTCGTCTCCATGGAGTCAATGAAGACGCGGCGACAGTCCGGATAGCCAGAGTAGTCGGTTTGACACATCCCCCCGATGAGGTCCCGGATGTCGCGGTTGTAGGCATAACTCGCCGCGGTGCTCAAAAAGAGCGCGTTGCGACCTGGGACGAAGGAGGCAGGTAGGTTCTCATCCTTCTCGTGCTTGGCGCTCATGTCTTTCTCATGCTCGGTGAGCGCCGAGCCTTCGAGGGTGCCCGCCATGTCAATCCGATCGTACGGCACGCCCGCCTGGGAGGCAATCTTCTGCGCCTGCTCAACCTCGACGTCATGTTTTTGTCCGTAGTCGAAGCCGAGGGCCCTGACCTCATCGAAGTGGTGCAGCGCCCAAAAGAGACAGGTCGTAGAGTCTTGTCCTCCAGAAAACAATACGACGGCTGAATCGCCGGGCGTGGAAGGAGGAGACAGATTCTGGTTGTTTCCAATCTCCATATCTGGTAGCTACGCGCTCACGGGAGTAGGGGTGGAATGGGTCTCGACTTCGGACTCCTCTACGCCGACGTATTCTGAGACCGATTTTTTAATCTCCGCGTAGCAGGTTTCCGTTTCCCAAAGCTTGACCCGAATCGTATCGACGCCATGCTTTTCGAGGACCTCGTGGCCTTCGGTGCCTATGTGATCAGCAAAGTGAGCCGCGAGGTTTTCGGCTGTCGAGTCCACGTCAAGCACGTATGTCTTCGAGTTGATCGTCGCCAGGGCCTCCTTCAGTTCGGTGTCGTAGTCGGCGACCATGGTCGCATGGTCCATTTCTTCAACCAGAGGCTTGACCATCCGCTTAACGTGCTTGAAATCAATCAGCATCGAGCTGCCACCGGGGGTATCCTCCGTAGGCTCCCCCTCCACTTCTACCATCATCCGGTAGGAGTGCCCATGGACAAACCGACAGTCTCCCTCGTGCCAGGGAAGGCGGTGTGCCGCTTCCCAACGAAATCGCTTGGCTACTGTCATTGGCTAGTCTGCGCTTCCGCGTCGTTTTGATCAAAGAGTTAGAGTTGCTCTCTGACATCGTCACCTACGTCACTCGGCTCAAGACGATGTGCATGAGCATAAATTTCTTCTACCTCATCCCGGGTAAATACGATGTTCTGGCCTCGGTATCGGCGCCCAGTAGGAACGTGGCCGTTCCGACGCCAACGCCATATTGTTTGACGAGTTACGCCAACGATTTCGGTCAGGTCCGTGACCGTAAAGAACCGCTTCCCAGAGATCTCAATGGGCATGGGCCGGTCAGATCTATTTTTTGATGCGTGTAACATGATGTTACACAGCCCCCCGAAAGTCAATCGGAATTCCGCCCGTTGGCCAACAAATCAGAAAGAGGAAACTGAGTCATAACACACGCGCCTCCCACTTTTCGCTCCACGCCTATTCCTCGGGCAGCTGGACCACCACGGTCCTCCCGTCTCCACCAACCTGAAACCCAAACTCTCCTTCCTCAAATTCGTCGGGCTGGAGGCGGTGCTGCTGACTTCGGACGCGCAGCCGCATCTCCAGCCCCAGCCAGGCGGCCCACCGGAGCACCTCATCTGAGATCTCCTCTGGTGCGATTCCGTCCAGGGACGGATAAAGCAGTTTCACGAGGCCACTCATGGTCTGCCATGCCGCGCGTCGGTCTCGCCCCGTCAGGTTTCCCTTCAGTGAGATCCGCTGTTCGAGGGTAGGAATGTAGTTTCTCTCTCGAAGCTCTTTGACTCCCTCGGCCAGCAGGTCACTTGGAAGCGCGAGGCCGGAGGCGTAGTGCCCCGGCCCGAGCTTGGGCATCTCCCAGCCCGGCAGAAAGGCAGACATGCGGTCCATAACGGCTGTATCTTCCGCCAAGGCGTCCGGCAAGGGAGAAAAGAGATGACCGTCTTCTTCAAGGACTTCGCCCACAGGTCGGTCAATGTTTCCAAGCATGACCACGGAGGCTCGGCCCCGCACCTCCTCCGTCCCCCGGCGCGAAGCCCCAGAAGAGAGATATCCCTTGAGGCCGCTTACGATATTCTCGATGGCCGCCGACGCAGTCGTGATCTCGTCGAAGCAGACCGTGTCGTACTGAGCGATGAGGCCCGCCTCTCCAGTCCCAGCGTGCACAAAAAGCTGCGCCTCCGTGGCCATGCCGCTGGAGAGGAGATACGCGTGGGGCGTCAGGTCTTCGTAGAGATAGCTTTTTCCGGTCTGCCGGGGCCCAAGCTCAAGCATGCTATACCGCTCTTCGACGAGCGGCAGAAGCCGAAGCAACGTAAGAGCCGCGGCTCTCGGTGGAATGTTTTCACTGGGAGAGGCGAAGCCCACCGACCGAACAAGAAAATACAGCCACTCAGCATCGGTGAAGTGCTCCCGGCCCGCGCTGAGCGTTTCCAAGAGACCGGTGCCTGGAGCCGTCATCGGCCGAAGGTCCGCAGCCCGAAAGGAAGAACCCGTTTCCTCTCCCACATAGCGCAGTTCAACATCTGCATAGAACCCGCCCTTCAGAAGTCGCGGGTATGATTGCGCAGTCTCTTTCTCCACTGGAACGCTGGTGAGACCGAGCTCCGCAAAGTCTAGAATGGCTTGGTCTCGACGCTCGTCAAACGTTCCTTCTACCTCGTCGATAACCCGAACCGCCCCTTCATCACTCGCCTCCATTTTCAGGAGCTCAATGTCTTCGGCTTTGGCCAATCGCTCGCTCAGCAGTTTGCGCGCCTCACGCGCAGCTTCACGACCTGAACGTCCCTCTGCCCTATACCGCGACAGGACCCACTCGGCGAGGTGATGTGGGACGGAATGCTGTCCTGCAAACCGGCGGGCCCGCGCTTTTGAGACAAGCCAGTCCCCAAAGGCAGACTTCGCCGCGCGGTCCACATCACCGCTTTCAACCTCCCCTCCCGATCGCTCGTCTTTTTCGTCTGAGGAGGAGCGGGCGCGGGGGTCGGGGCTGTCACTCTGCGGCATGTGGCCTGGAGACTGGTCGGTTAGAGAAGTCATCGCATCAGGTGATTCTGTTCGAGCAGATATATGATTTGAGGAGGTCTGTGAACGGAAGGCGCTCCGGCTTGGCGTTATAAGATTTGCCGTGTCATCCGGCAAAACAGGGGGCGCAAGGGGGAGGGCGAAGCCTCCACCACTCCCCTACAAAGCCCCTCCTTGCAAGGGATGCCCCCCTCGCAAAGCCTGCATTATTGGATAAACTGTATAATGCTGCCTTGAAGTAGAGCCGGTGGTTATAATGCAGCTTACCACGGGTCTTCTGGGGCAGATGCGACAAACCAAATCGACCTCATACGCCGCTAAGCCTGTATTATCAGCGTTATCAGACACGCATCTGAGCTTCTCTCGGAGACGAGGGCCCTCATGCCCCAAGAAAGACCCGTTCATCCTTTTCGAGATTAAACCCCTCGGTGAGCACACCCGTGACTTCCGTTGCGATGTACACTCGAATCATTTGATTGTCGGCACTCTCTTGGCTCCATATTGGGCCTTCCTCGGAAAATGGCCCCTCTGCCTCGCCCGAGTCCGCCGACATGCTTGCGTGAATCGCGCGCGGCAGGACCCAGTCCCGACCCGCGAGGTACCCAACCGCCCGGCGCAGGCCGGGCTCGTCCGATAGGTCTCCTTGATTCCGAATCGCGCGCCGCAGAGCACGGTGTTTGACCCTCACCTGAACGGTCAGGGATTCCTGGTCCTGGTGACTCTGAACCAGAATCTTCAGATCCCTGGTGCATCGGATAACGAAGCCGTTGGCCCCGTCAGGACTCGAGATTTTTCGAAGCGCCCCCCGGAGGGCTTTCGGCAGATCAGCGATCGAAAAGTGCTCTCCCCGACGGAGGTCAACGGTCAGTGGCTCCCCCGGCTCATACGCCCACTGTGGTGGGCCGGTAGAATCTTCGCCACCTGAGCGTTTTTCCACGGAGGTTGTGTCTGGCGACGGCGTGTCCGTTGGGGGCGTATTCACTGGCGTCGGGTCCGAAGCGCCTCCCCCAGAGGCCCCCTCGTCGGTCGACCTGCCCCGCGTCGGTTCGTCTTCAGGAGGGGATTCCGCCTCGGCCTCTGTCTCCTCGTAGCCCCCTTCTTCGAACCGGTCCTCTTGGCCCGCATCCCCGTCGGAGGTGGAGGAATGCGATTCCGTGGGTTGTGAACTCACTGGCGTTCCACTACGATAGAGTCGACCGGAGGACGACGAGTCGGAGCGGTTGTCTCGCGCACTGCCGCCATCGCTGTCGGTCTCGCTGGCGAAGGGGTCCTCTTCACGGCCCGACCGGTGGGTGGCGAGGGAGGGTCCGCTGACGCTTTGCCCTGATGCTCCTTCTTCACTCCGGCTCTCTTTTTCGTCTCCCCTGTCTCCTCCAGCTGTCTTCTGGTTCTCCCCCACGACCTGATCGATTAGGTCTCCGGTCTCAACTTCCTTCTGGATCGGCCCCTCTCCGAGCACGTCCTGTCGGACGAGCCACCGGAAGAAGGAGCGGATCGTCTCCAGCTTGCGTTTTAGCGTCGAGCGCTTGAGAGAATCGGCCTTCCCTCGAAGAAACTCGACGATGTCCTCCTCCCCGACATGAGACACCTGCTGTCGCGTCACCTCCTCCCCGTCCAAAAACTGTCGCAGGTCCGTCCGGTAGTTGCGGCGCGTCAGTCGGCTTCCAAAGGTGGAGAGAAACTGCTCCACGAGGTCCCCATCCGGGCCTGGGCGGTGGTGTCGCAAGTCGAATGGATTCGGAGCGGCCATTTGAGATTCTCTGAAGCAGTGATTAAAGTAACTGATGACTGATTCCCTTATAACGATAATACAGTAGTCGTAAAAATGCCAACGGTCCAAAAAGGGTTGAGCCACGGCGAGAGGACGGAGCGCAGTCGGGATCGATCTCCGATCGAGACGCCTGACCTCTTCGGGGAGCTGCTTCCGACACTCCGTGACACGCTCGGCTGGACGCAAGCGGACCTGGGCGCGTTTTTCGGGGTCTCGAAGCTCACGGCCCACCGCTGGGAAAAACAGCATGTCGGAGAGACTGAAGCGCGCAAAGCCGCTCTTCGGCTCGTGGCCGGAGGCGTGGAGGCCTCCTCTGCTGAAGGGCAAGAAATCGGGGATTTGCTTCTCGATATGGGAGTGGTCCCCGTTGTAACCGCGGCCTTATGCCGACGCCCCCCCTCCCCCGAAATGCAGCCCGACGAGCCGGTGGATTGGCGGATGGTCTTCGGCGTGCGGAACCGGCTGGGCTGGACGCAAACCGAGTTTGCCAAATTCATGGGCGTGACCCACTCCGTTCCTGCCGTTTGGGAAAGCGGCGACGGCTCGTTCGGGGACGCGATCCGCGCAGCACTCCTGGCACTGGATCTCTCTTCGGACCCGGACCAGCCCGACTACCGGGAGCCCACATCGGCGTGGGACACGCTCAAGACGCAGGGCCTGCAGGCCTTCTACGACGAGGCCTTGGACCTTCAGATCTGATTCCAGTGAGGGACAGGCCAGAGGTCGCCTCTCTCCTCCTTTTTTTAAGGCGTTCCTTCCTCTGCACGGCGCTCCTTTCCTCCAGGCCCTGTGGTGAATCTGGGCCTTCCTGCCGCCATCGAGCGTACGCTAATTCTCAAGACGAACACGCAGCACCCAATGCTTCGAGTAAGTCGCGACACGAAACGCCACTTTTGGCAGATTGCCGTCCGCCACGCAGAGTTCCTTGACACGGGGGGCTTCTCGTCCAATGCCGGATTTTTTGCCGAGCGCTTTGCGGAGATGACCGGAAAGGCCCGGTCCTTTCGGGAGGAGTTTCGCGAGGACTGGGACGGGCTCCACTACGAGGATTTTCAGGAGATAAAAGAGCGGCGCCGCTCCTACCACGAGGATGAGCGGTCGCTTCAGCTCCATCGGCTCTGGCAACAGATGCTCGCGCTGCCAGCAGGGGATCCGGCCGCTGAACTTAGCCTGTCTGATGTAGAGGCTCCAATTCCTCGACAGATGCTCTGCAAAACGGTTCACGACACCACCGGCTGGCAATACCGGACTCCCGAAAAAGTCGACGACGAGTCTGCCGTGGAGCTGAGTGTCTACTGCCTCAGCCCCGGAGAAATTGATGAACTCGGCCGCCGGGCCCTGGACGCTGCCCAACACAGTGTTGCCCTTGAGGTGCTGGACGAGGTGGGCCATTACTTAGACGGTTACGAGGCATACGACAGCGACCAGAGAACGGCGCTTTCCTCTCCAGCTGCCATTGCGAAGGCGGTGCAGGCCGAACATGCCGACAAGCCGCGAGCAAAGCGCGTCGACATCGCGCAGCAGGAATACAAGCTCGACTCCAGTTACACTGGACATACCGACGAGCGGCACGTCCGGAAAGCGCTCCATGAGGCCTTTACGCGGATGGACGAGTAGATGCCTTCCGGTTTCCGACATTCTCGCCGGTTTCTCCATGGACGAATGACTGATTTCTGTGTCCATGCTGGCGGCTACCGCCCCGGCTTGAACATGTGTAAACAGGTGGGTTGAGGCTCCGCCGGGGCTTTCGCATGGACAGCACCGAAGGACGCGTGGACGAACCCCCGAAAAATGCGTCCATGCGACCGCCTCGGCACCACGAACGAGCTTCTCATCTGAGAATATGGGCCGACGCGACCTCGCATTCGAACTGGCCCGGCTCTCCCTCAGAGATGGAGCTTCAAATCGACACTGAGAAGCTTGTCAGGCAGCTCGCAGACGCGCTCCTGCAGCGCGAGGAGCGGCTTCTGTCTGAGGTAGTTCAGAGGATTGAAGAGAAACGTCCTATGGCCCGGGAGGCGGTCGCAGGGGTCAGAGAGTCAAGTGCCGAAATTATGGGAATCCGGTTGCACGCGCTGTACCCCGTCACCTTCTTAGCAGCCCGTTGGGATGTGACTGAAGACAATGTGCGCAAGAAGTCGGAGAGTGAACTTCCCCGCTCGGACTGGAAAGGAGGAGAGATTCGATATCGAGGAATCGACATTCTCCGCTACGAAGGTGTCGACCTTGAGGCACATATGAGCGAGTCGTCCACCAGGCCGGAAACTGAACTCGCGCCTGAATTCCCCGGGTCCCGGCAATCATACAGGCGCCCCTCACGCTCCGATGAGGAGAGCAAAAATGGTCGTCCTTACAACAGCGAACTTCCCGCTCTTACGGATGAGAACTCCCCTCCAGACTGAGATAAACCCGAGAGATAAGAAGATGACATGCCCTTCAAGGCTAGCAACAGCAAATATTATAAGGTAGAAATTGTCCTTCCCGGCTACGGCAAGACCCCTCGGCTCAGCACCAAGACCGACCGGAAGGCCGTCGCCAAGAAAATGGAGCAGGCCCTTCGTTACGTCTGGGAGGGGGGATACTACGGGCTGATCGAGGCACTAGAGCCGGAGGGGCCCGGACAGGGCGGTAAAATCGATCTCCCGAGCCTCTATCACGCGTGGCGCCGCGACCATTTGGATGAGCTTGCCCGCCGGGTCAACGATCCGCTCCTGAAGCAGGTCGTCAAAACCTTTGCCCAGACGCTCGACTACGAGAACCATCAGCTCGGCGCGCGGCACTTGCTTCGGATCACCGTTGAGCCCTCGGGCCCGCTTCTCGCCGGAAAAGAGGCTCGCGTGAGCTGGCTCTACGAGCCGAGCCACATCGACCGGTGCGTCCGCCACATGATCCAGACGGAGGGCTACAAGCCGAACACCGTCAAAAATGGGCTCTGGGGCTTCTTATCCAAGTTCCTTCAGGATCGGCTCGGCACCCCCGACGCGCGGGCCATCCTCCGAGAGGCCGATCGCCCGAGCGAAGACGACCGGCGGGACGTGGTCCTCTCGCCCAAAGCGCTCCACCGCGTGATCTCGGCGAGCGAATGGGAGGTGCGGATGTTTCTTCTTCTCAAAGCGTCGACGGGAATCGACAAGTCGCCCATCCTCCGCATCCGGGGACGAGATGTCGACGAAGAGAACTGGACCCTTTTTGTCCGCGACAATAAAACTCGCGAACGGAGCGCGCGGATTGACCTCCCTCCTGTGGCTATGTATGCCCTCCAGGGGCTTCTCAAGAGCCGCGAGCCGGAGGAGCGGGCCTTTCGGCTCAGCAAGGGCCAACTCGACTACCGGTGGCGGAAAGCCCGGAAGGCTGCCGGACTCACGCCGGAAAACGGATACGAAGAGGGGGTTCGTCTTAAAGATCTCCGCCACACGTTCGCCGCTCACTACCTGCGAGGGGGCGGCAACATCGCGGGCCTCATGGGCCGCCTCCGCCACAGCCGCGAGGAGCAGAGCCTCATGTACGGCCGACACGAAACGAACGGCCACTCGGACATGCAGAGCGCCGCCGAGGCGATGGGCCTGGAGCTGCCGGATCGCCTCGAAGAGGATCTCTCTGAGCCGGAGTCTGAAGGCCGGTCAGACTGGAAGATTCCCGAGTGGTGGTTTGACCGGTCGGAACCGCCCCGCCTTCCGGGGGAGGACGGTCCAGAAATACTCAAGGTGCCCGACCGCGGAGGTCTCGGCGGCGGGCGCAAAGGACACTCGGAAGCCGACTACCGAGAGGCCATCGAAGAAGCCGGGTCGATCAGCGGGGCGGCTCGCCTTCTGGACGTGGGCAAATCCCTGGTCCGTCGGCAGTGCATCCGCCACGAGATCCCTGTGCCGACCTTAGGTGGGGAGGTGCCTGGAGACTCGGACTCCGAGCAGGAGTAACTGTCAGGCCCCTCGATCTCTTTCCAAACCGCACTTGCCGTCACGTCCCCCACTTGCCACCTCCACAGCATGCGAAACGGACCCCGAGGGAGGCCTCTCCTGCAGAATAGCCCCATTGGCTGGAGGCCGTTCAGCCAGCCCCGCCCACTAGAATTGGTGGGGCAGCTGGCCGCGGAATGAACGGTTCCATTTAGTCAAGTAGCGGCTCAGCGATTGAACCTGGATTTTAACGATCAGAACTCGCCGACAGGCAGAGACTGTGACTGAGCCTTCAAGTGCTCCCTTACTCTGTCAACTCCTCTACAAGTTCTCCCCATTGCGATGAGCAGTACCCCGATTCTCGACGACCTAAACGCTACTCCGTACGAAATACGTCTATCAAAAATCGCCGCCGACGTCTGGGGGATCAAACCATTCCGCGAAGAAGACGGGGAGATCCGTCCTCTAATGAAGATATCCGACTCCGGATCTGATCATACAGACAACATCTACCGGGCACGACTGGGAAGATTCGGGATCATCGGCTCATCCGACTACCCCGATGCCCCCATTGATGGGGGCTGGTGGAGTCCGATCCACACTGCGGATGGGAAGACCGTCATACAGGGCGGCGAGTACCAGTACTTCGAGAGGATCGGCCTCGTCTACACAGGCTTTGACAGCATGTACGATGAGTTGCCTACTGCGCTACTAAAAACGTTGAAGTACGAGGAAGACGGCACTCCGATCGAGCAGCCCCACAGGCTGGGCGCTGGACCAGCGATCGACCTCGACGCCTGGCGGGAATCCCCGTATTCCATTTTCAAATTAGACTTCCTCGACAATAGCGGAGAGCAGTCATGATTCGCCCTTCGGCGCTCTGAGTGTCCTCCACGGTGTGTGAGGAGCTTCCCTCCAGGAGCACCGAACGTCCCAGTCGACAGGTGACTCTTACGGGTGCATCGTCAACCCCGCGCCTGCAGTTTGGAACATGTCGTGGGCGGCCCGGAAGAGCTTCGCGACTTCACCTTCAAGCTTGCTCCTTGCTTCAGCGGCATTGATCACGGAGTTTGCGAGCTCTTCGCCATTCCAAAAACCGCCGGGATGCACCCTGCTTATGGTTTGCTGAAGAGTCCGTTTTCTTTCGCTGCGACTCGACTGTTCATGGAGCGCGATTGTCTGTGACTCTTGATGAGGTTCGAAGTATCGTACGAGGCCGGGAGTCTCCGCAGGTGGAGTTCAAGCGCTCGACGGGACAACGAAGCGCCGCGGCCCGGTCGATATGCGGAATGCTGAATGGAGGGGGCGGGCACGTCCTCTTCGGGGTCACCGACGACGGGGACATCGTAGGCCAGGAGGGATCGGACTCCACGCGCCAGGACATCGCGCGTGAACTGAGCCAGATTGAACCCCAGGTGGTCCTTGATCCGGAGATTGTGCCGGTAGAGGGCGATCGTGCAGTTCTCGTCATCAGCGTGCCTGGGGACCGCACAGGGCCGTACACCTACGACGGACGCTCCTACGTCCGGCAGGGACCGACGACTCGGCAGATGGAGCAGGAGACCTACGAGCAGCGCCTCGTGGAGAACCGGGACCCGCGTCGGCGCTGGGAGGCCTGTCCGGCCTCGAATATAGGGGTGGGCGACCTTGATGCTTCGGAGATCACGCGAACGATCAATGCGGCGACCGACCGGGGGCGGATGTGGGAGCCTGGGACCCGCGACCCTGAAGATCTTCTTCGAGGTCTCGGCCTGATTCGCAACGGGCAGGTTTTAAACGCCGCTGTGGTATTCTTCGGGGAGGATCGACTCTTTATGCCCGACTATCCGCAGTGCCTCCTACGGATGGCACGGTTCCGTGGAACGACCAAAAGCGAGTTTGAAGACAACCGTCAGGTGCGAGGGAACGCGTTCAAGCTCTTCCAGCAGGCCCAGCGGTTTCTTCGGGAGCACCTGCCGATTGCAAGCGAGGTGCGCCCAGACGAAATGGAGCGTGAGGACACGCCCCCTTTACCCGCTGGAGGCGCTCCGCGAGGCACTGGCCAATGCGCTCTGCCACCGCGACTACGGCCTCCAGGGCGGCTCCATTGGCATGGCTATCTTCGATGACCGCCTCGAGATCACGAACATCGGCGCCCTGCCGCCCGAGATCACGATTGAAGAGCTAACCGAGCCGCACACGTCTCAAATTCGCAACGACCTCATCGCGGATACCTTCTACCGCCGCGGGATCATCGAGCAGTGGGGCCGTGGCACGGTGAAAATGGTCGAACTTACCGAAGAGGCGAGCCTCATTCCTCCGGAGTTTGAGGAGCGGGGCGGGGAGATTGTCGTGCGCTTTCGCCCAGTTCATTACGTTCCGCCGACCCGCGTTGAGCACGATCTCAGCGGTCTCCAGCGTGAGATCTTGAAGGTGCTCGCGAAAACAGGCGAGACCTCGCTTTCTGACGTTTAAGAGGCGCTGGATGACGTGCCTCGTCGAACAGTGCAATAACCTCCAGACGCTTCGCTCACTTGATCTGGTCGAACTGGAGGGACGAGGGCACGGGACCTGGTGGCGGCTCGCGAACAGCGAACGAGGTTTCCTAGAAGGAATCGCGTAGACGCGCAAAGATGTGTTATTCGACGTGCGATTCGGCAGGAGCAGTTTAGCAAGAATGGTATCGTAAACGATACACTTATGTATCATGCAAATGTAGAGTCGGACGTTTCCCCTAGACGTCTTTCTACACGACTCAGCTTCCTATTTATTTCGTCTTTGACTTTCTGGCTCCCAAAATAATGGGCCAGTTGCGATGCCATGATCATCACATCAGCAACCTCAGTGATCACTTCTTTATCTTTAGCCTCACCTCTCTTGTAGCGTCGAAGAGCGTTTTTTAGCTCACTACATTCTTCAAAGGTTTTTGTAATCTGCCCTTCGAATCCCCACTGGTCAAGTGCGCGACTCATGATCTTATCATGATCGGATCGGGATTTTTCCACGAGTGTAGCCATGGCTGACTGGCCTTGGGTTAGAAAGACTGCTCGATAACCTCATAGTGTTTCTGACACCCCCTACATTCGCCACATGGGTGGTTAGAAACGTGACAGGAGTGGGACCACAACAGAATCCTTTCTGGAACTCCTGATTGTTCAACGAGCTCGACGGTGGTGGAGCATATAGCTGGCACTCTCACGTGTAGGCTCCCTTCCTGTCCATAAACTACTTCGTCCATTGATCGAAAAAAATCAGCCTGCCCATCGGCGTGATCTGAGTCCCCTTCAACGGTTCCGACAACAATATTATCAGCGCCTATCTGGACTCCCTTCATAGCAGCAACGGTAATCAGAAACTGGTTTCGAAACGGCCACCATTCCGGCGTGGGTCCCTCTTCTACTTGCTCATTGGGAGAGAGCGACCCGGTGCCGAAGTCGCTGCAATCAACCTCGACAGCCTCATGTTCAACCCCCAAAGTGGAGCAAATCTGCTCCGACGCAAGAATCTCAGCATCTGCGCAGACCTGTCCATAATCTACCGTCAAGGCCAAATCTGGACGCATCGAGAACGCAAGTGCGGTCGAGTCGATGCCACCAGAAAAAAGCAGGATATTTGAATATTCTAGGTCGCCCATAAAGCTCTGTAAATAGCAGTTGAAAAGCTTTCGGTCAGAAAGCAGTCAGTTCCTTCAAGCATGAGCGTATGATTTCTATCGAGATCATTCGCGTAACCTATCACTGGTAGATCTGAGTTACGCGCGTACCCCATCTCAAAAGAAGTACCGCGATCCGGATCGTCTAACAGAGCAAGAACAACGTCGCTTGTCTCCAGTCCTCCGAGATCTTTCCGGGCAACCTTTTTTCTTTGGTAACTATTATTGGGAAACCCAACATCGTGATACGGCGAAAATACATCCGCCCCCATCTTCTCCAATGCCATTTTCGTCTCAATAACCATCATCTGTTGGCCCATATCGAAAAATGGACCAGCGAGATACACTTGACCAGGATTAAAAGAAGCACTTATAGGCTCTGGATTGAAATCTTCTACCAAGGAAGGATCTGAGGGAAAGGGCAAATTGTTGTACCTACAGTAGAAAGCAGTATAGAGAGAGGCCGTCTTAGCCGCCTCGAAGGGGTCTCGTTGCTTGTCTGCCCATTCTCGAAAGAAAACTGCTGAGAACACGTCCCCCGACCCAATCGGGTGTATTTCATCTGTTTTATATGGAGCGACCCATTCAATTTCTCCATCGTTGTAAACGTAAGCCCCTTGAGTTCCACATTTCATTACAACGACAGAGGCTTCTTCCTCGACAAGTTGCTGGCATATCGAAACAGGGTCTTGTCGATCAGTCAAGTGCCTACCCTCTTCTCGGTTAAGGACAAGGGCTAGTTCGTCTGCTGCAGAGCCTGTCTTAGAAAAGGGTTGAGGGATCGCGTTTTGAGGATCATACACTACGCGGCTCCCATCGACGACGGGAGTAGCTTCTATCATTCCGAAGTACAGTACTGGAGCATCCACATCGACTTCAAATCGACGTTCTTGGCTGGAAGCACTGACCGGTCTGTATCCGTCGCCTCGAAGGGGATGAAGATAGTTGAACGCTACCGTCTCCGGGATTTCATAGATGTCAGGCTCAAAGCAGTAGGCTTCTTTACAGGCTTCGAGTTTCGGTATGTCCTCTTCTGCAACGCAAGTGTGGAACGTCACATGGTCGGAGAGCAGATTCGCTAAGGCCGCAACACCTCGCAAGCCGGAACCGCGTAGCTGGTTAGCCGAGTCTCCTGTAAGAACGCATTCGTGATAGGTACCACCAACGACATCCATTATTTGTCCTACCTGTCATAGGTCACCACGACTTCACAACTTCCTCCTTCCTTGCTTACCACCTCGGCCTCGTATTCATGCCCGCTCCGTAGACAGTCCTTCAGGTTTGCGGTCTCCGGGCCCGTAATCGAGCCAACAGTAAGACCACCCTCTGTCACTGCCTTCACTGAACCCTCGACCAAATCAATGGCTAAGATGTCGCCCTCTTCAACCTCTGTCATTCCACGCGGCTGCGGGGAGCTAAGCTTTTCTTTAACGTGGACATCCTCACAGTTCTCGTCGGAAGTGCTAGTAGACGCGTAACTGCTGCTAGAGCCTCCACACATGTCTTGTCAAAAGATAAAATTCAACAGCGAGTCCATTTAATCTGCTAGAGAATATCGATATGATACTTTGATTGCAAGCGATGTGCGCCAGAGAAGTCGGACTTGCAGAGAAGCGTTTATAAAACTGTCCAGATGAGAGACTCGAGTCCTTCAAGTGTCCAGATTAAAACTCTCAGGGCTACTGTCAGGGTTGAGTCCCCATAAGTTCTCTGCTACGACCTGATCCGTTTTGACACACAACGTCCTATTTCGCCGTTTAACAGCTACAGAGGCTGATATTCCGTCAATCCTCGGGACTTCTCGGCGGTTGCGTTTACCACGAATCCCATCTCGGGCACCAGCAAAACGCCCCTGAGCGGCTTCTATAGCCGACTCAGGGGCGTTTTCTGTTTAGGGCCTCCTTTCCGATTGTGCGGCGAGTGCGGAAAATAACACCGTTAAACCCGAGGGACCTGGGAATATATTGGGAACAGATTTCCCGTCCCCTATGAGGTGCCGATCAAAGCCCGAAAAGTGTGTACCCAGCGTTCTGCCAGATCTTCGATTTAGGCATGGACAGTGCCGATCGGGCGGTTCTCCACTCGAAGTATTCGCCCAGGATCAGGTACCGGTGCTCGGTTAACCCCCCTTCATGCGTCTCTGCACAGAGGGCGCCAACAAGCCGTCCAGCTGAGCCCATGTTCAGGAAGATTCGGATCCCCTTTTCCCAATATCTGATCTCCTGAATGGAGCGTTTCAGCATGTTTGTCGTCCGGAGCCGCTTTCGATACTTCTCTGGCACGGCCAGTACGGCGGTCGCCTCGCATAGGCCGTCCTCAAGTGCCCGCAGAGCCGAAGGCGGTCTCAAAGGCCGAGAATTTCCGTTGGCCCGCCTCATTGATGCATACCGCCAGCATCACGATCGTTGAACGTACCGCACCCTGACGCCGAACCTTCAGGTGCATCACGTCTAGCACCAGAAACGGGTAGCGCTGCTCCTCCAGAGAGCGAGAGGCCCAGGCCTCAACCTGCTCGTCTAGCCCGCCGGTGAGCCAAGCACCTGTCGACTTACTGAACTCCCGTCCGCAAAAGCTCGGTGGTGACCTCCTTCACGCGGCGCATGGAGATGCCCTGGTGGGCCATACTGCATCAAAGCCAGAACCAGTGCTTTCCCCAACCGCGGATACAGCTGAAAGAGTTCGGTCTGGAATGTCCCCTCTCGATCGCGGGGCACCTCCAGCTCGAGCCGGCCGACACACGTGGTGAGCTGACGCTCGTAGCTCCCGTTGCGGTAGCTTGACTTCTCCCCCGGCTAAAGCCGGGAGATTCTTCGCGTTCTACGCAGGCTGCCGTGAGGTCTTACGCCTGCTCCGCGAGCTACACGAGAGATGAGGATGAAACCTCACTCCCGAGGGTGAAGCCATGACACCAGGTAGACGGGAACTGTTGTCGTTCCCGACATACTTCCTTCGGATGTTCGCGGCACCTACTATGGTGACTTTCGATCCAAGCATACATCTTGATCTTGATACAAAAGGCTCAATAAATGCTCTGCCGTTCCCCAAGAACAGCCGACCCTCCAAATGCTTTTGTGCGGACGAACGGAAAGATCAGACCCTATACGAGCGGTGCAGAAAGAGCTGTACTGCTGAAGTAGCGGTTTCGCCCCAACGAGTTCAACGCGAGCCTCCGAACCTGTCCCGTGCCTGACATACCCATCACCATCAACGACACCCCGCCAAAAATGTCGGTTATCGTCCAAGATTCGAACCTTTGTATCGTCAGACTTTCTTGGTAGAACCCCGTATTCAGCAAGATCGTCAGCTAACGATTGGCTGTAAACCCCGAATCGATAAGCAAGGCCTTCACTATAACTATCACCCTGCTGCTCTTTGATAGGATGCGTTGACTCCAGACAATCACGCAGGTTTACAAGGTGATTTCTGTCTTTTTCAGCCAACGTGACACCGACGAATGGACTGCCATCCTTGGTATCCGTAACAAACCCATCTGCCATCAAGAACCCAACCCAATATGCTGACTCGGGGGTTACCTCGTCAAAAGCATTGTGGTTGACTGCGTACTCGCGCTGCGCCTCTTTTTGCGATCTCGTGTCAACTCCATGCCGAGACAGTACGTTTAAAACGCCGCGCCGCGAAAAGCCCAGATCGTCGCCTATAGAACCGCTCGACTCACCGGACTTATAGCGTTTTACGATCTCGTCTTGTTCTTTATCAGAGGTATGGTATGCTATTGTAATCAGGTACAAGCGTTATGATAGCTTTCCCGGTCGTTGTCGTGCCAGGAACCAATTGCTTCGTAGAACTGCTCCGCGACCTCCTGGGCAGTCTGAGACGGCAGCACGTCGTGACCCTTGCAGTGCCACCGACGCATTGCCGTTTTACTCAGCCAGTGTTCCTGCCGATCTACTGTACGCCAGTACCACTTGCAGATCGAGTTCCACAGGTCCGCAGACGAACGAGACAGCCGTTCAAGCTGCTCGGTGCCCTCAATATGGAATTTTCGGGTCAGGTACATGCGTCAGGATTGATCTTCGATGTACTGCTCAACGACTTGCTCGCTCACTTTGCCAGTCGTGCTGACGAAGTACGAACGGGTCCAGAGAGACGGAAGTCTATGCAGATGTTCGAACTCATCTCGAAGAACGTGAGCACTGGTTCCCTTGAACCGATGAATCACCTGATACGGAGCGTGTCGGGTATCAGCTTGAACGAAGAGATGAACGTGATCGGGCCGAATGGCAAGGGAGTTGATTTCCCAGTCATGCTCTTCGGCTACATCGTAGAGCACTTCTTCCAATCGGTTTGCAACTGCATCCTTGAGAACAGAAGCCCTCCGTTTTGGGCCCCACACGAAGTGATACTTCACCGCGTGGACGGCATGACGGCTTCTGCGGTATGGTTCTTTGTTGATTGGCATCACTCAATCAGCAGAGCCACACGTGCGGTGTTCCGGGAGAGAAGACTCACATTGCGTTCGACTTCTCACTGCGAAGGAGTCCCGAACCGACAGGTTCATGTCCCCCAAGGAGCGACTGCGACCGAATAGTCACCGGGCTGCGCTGGGAGCGGAGCGACCGAGTGCTCTCCGGGGTGCGCTCGAAGCGACCTGCCTCAGGGATTTTGAGTTCGCTCTCCCCTTTAAAAACAAAGTTGACGGTGTACTTAGCCTCTCGTCTGTACGCTCGCTCGACCCCAAGATGGTCAGTCGTCTCGGCTTGAAGAATCTGGTTCAGGATCAGCTCCAGCAAGGCGGCCATGCCGCGGTCCTCGAGGAGGAGCTCTTGGATCTTCTCGTCGTCAATCGTAATCTCAAAGGTGGCCGTCGTCGGTAGGTCAGGATTGGTTCGTTTGGTCGCGTTTCCAACCTGACAGAACGCAATGGTTTTTCTATCTGCCTGCTCAATTACACGAAAGTAGGGACTCTACCTGAAGGTGCCTCTCATCCTCTGTATAGGGGGGGTTATTTTAAAATAATGCAGAATAAAAGCATACAGGCGTTCGAAGTGAACCCAAAAGAAAAGACTGATGGTTCCGCCAAAATAACATAGGCAAAATCTTTCCCGAATTTGCTTCAAGACACCCGGCTTGCATTCTGCTGTATCGCCCCCTGGGCCCGTCCCGTCCACTTCTCCGGTGACAAACTGGTTTTGTGTAGTGGACCGTTCTCCAACAACGACAGGAGGCAGTGGGCCCTCGCCGACGGACGTGTCGTGCTGAGCCTCTCGGCGACCCAGTCCGAGGCAACGGCAGCCCCGATCTCAGCGGCATCGACGTTGTCCAGTACGCCCAACTGACCAAGGCCGACCAGTCGGCTCTTCGCCAGCACATTGAAAGCCGGTCTCCGCTCCAGGATGGAGAGTTCCCTCCGGGTCCTCGCGTAGCGGATTCCAGTATCCTTCCACATCGTCTCTACCTCAGGCTCCCGCCTCCATGCCCTCCGTTTCCACCTCCGACTCAGAAAAAAAGTTCGTACGTGTAGATCCCAGTCGCCTCCAGGCCCTACGCCGGTACGACGTCATCGACACCCCCCCGGAGGAAACGTTCGATCGCATTGCGGACCTCGCGGCGGCCCTGTTCGACGCACCCATCGGGCTTGTCACGTTCGTCAACGACCAAAAACAGTCGCACAAAGCCTGTATCGGGCTCGATGCACAGGAACTCGGGCTGGATGCCTCTTTCTGTGTACACACCCTCGACGATGGCGAGCGGCTCGTGGTGGAGGACGCGACCGAGGACGAGCGGTTTGAAGAGAATCCGCTCGTTACGGAGGATCCCCACGTCCGCTTCTACGCCGGCGCCCCTATGGTCACCCCGGACGGCCATGTGCTGGGGACCGTCTGCGTGCTGGACACTGAGCCGCGAGTCCCCTCGGAGCGTCAACTCACAGGGCTAGACGACCTGGCGCAGATGGGGATCGAGCAGTTAGAACGGCGCCGCCGGCAGAAAATCAGCGCGGTCGAACAAGGGGGCGCCGCCGAGTCGGACGAGACGCGGCTCAATGAGCTGCTCGCGTCCCTCGACGATGCGGTCTGGGAAGTGCAGGTTCATCCTACCGGCGCGAACGAGGCCGATCCCGTCCGGCATGAACTGGCCTACGTGAACAGTTCGGAAGAGCACATTTTCGGCCGTCCCACCGACGCATTTATTCGAGACCCGATGCTCTGGCGGTCGGCGGCGCACCCCAAGGATCAGCCCGACCTGCCAACCGCCCCTGACCTGCTTGAGCACGGGCGCTGGCGCGGGGAGTACCGCGTTCTTCGCCCGGACGGAACCTCCCAGTGGGTCGAAACCTCCGTACAGGTTGTCGGGCGCCCCTCGTTTTCCTCGCAGGACGAAAGGACATTGGACGCCCCCGTAAAGCTGGCCGGCGTCACCCGGAGCATTCACCAGCGCAAGCAGGCGAAGGCCTCCGCGCAGGCGAAAAGCACGGCTCTTGCCGAGGAGAAGACGCGCCTCCGGGTGGCCCTCGACGCCGCCGAGGCGGGCGTTTTTGAGTGGTCGATCCCGGACGACCGCCGCGTGTGGGACGAGCGCGTTCAGGCACTTTTCGGGGTCGATGCGGCCCCGAAGACAACCGGTGCCCTCCTCGGACACGTCCACCCAGGTGACCGGAGACGTCTCCAAGACACAATGGCCCGCGTCTTGGGGACCCCTGATAAAGAGACCTGTCAGGTCCGCTACCGCATTCGCCGGCCCGACGGAGAAGACCGACATGTGCAATCCCATGCGCGCATCCTCCGGAACGAAGACGGAGACGCGGAACGACTGGTCGGCATTTACCAGGACGTAACCGAGCAGCAAAGACGAAAGCAAGGGCTACGCCGCCGTGAACGGCAGTTCGAAGCGGTCTTCCAGGACCCAAACCTCCTGACCGGCCTCCTCGACCTGGACGGGACGCTCCGCAGGGTCAATGACACGGCCCTCTCCTTCATCGACGCAGGCCGGGACGACCTGGTGGGGCACCCTCTCTGGGAGACGCCCTGGTGGAACCACGATTCTGCCCTCCAGGCGGACCTTCAAGGCTGGATCGAACGGGCGGCGGCGGGGGAGTACGTATCGTACCAGTCCGAGCACGTCACGGGCGACGGCCTGACGTTCACCGTGCGTGGCAGCATTCGTCCGGTCACCAACGAGGACGGAACGGTCACGGCCCTCATCGTCTCGGGCCGCGACGTGACCGCTCGGGAGGACCAGCGGCGCGAGCTGGAGGTGCTTCACCAGGCCGTCGAGGACGCCGCCGACGGCATGGCCGTGCTGGCCGGCGACGAGTACGTGTACGTGGACCAAACCCACGCCGACATGTACGGCTTCGACGACAAGGAGCAGCTCCTGGGCAACACCTGGCGGATGCTCTACGGGGAGGACGAGATCGAGCGCCTCGAGAAAACGGTGTTTCCCATCCTTGAGGAGGACGGACACTGGCAAGGGTTCGTGACCGGACAGCGCCCGGACGGCAGCACGTTTCCGGCGGAGCTGTCCCTCACCTTCACGGGGGCGGGGCGGCTCGTGTGTACCGTGCGGGACATGACCGGCCGCCGGGAGCGGAACCGGAAGCGCCAGTTGCTCCTCACCGCAAGTGAGAGCGGCATCGCCGAATGGGACCTCGAGGCCGATCAGATCCAGTGGGACGGCACGCCCCAGGGCGCCTTTGACCGCGCGCCGACGAGCGTGAGCGGCTTTTTTGAACAGGTTCACCCGGACGACCGCCCGCAGGTAAAGAAGAACATCGAGTCCGTCGCCGAGAACGCGTCTTCCTGGAACGGAGAGTTTCGAATCGAGGACGGGAATGGGCACACCCGCTGGATTGAAACCTTGGTGGTTCCCCTCCCCGACGGTAGGGAAGAGACCCGTCTGCTCGCGACCGTCACCGACGTGACAGAGCGAAAAGAGCGCGAGCAGGAGCTCCGCTTGAAGGAGCGGGCGATGGACGAGGCCGACGTGGGCATTGAAATCACCGACCCCACTCGGCCCGGCAATCCGTTGGTCTACGTGAACGACGGCTACGAGGCGCAAACCGGCTACGACCGAGACGCCGTTCTGGGGGAGGGCGCCTGGCTTCTCCAGGGCCCAGACACGGACCCAGAAACGGCGGACGCCCTCCGCTCGGCCGTCGACGCCGGGAACGCCACCACCGTGAAAATCAAGAACTATCGGCGCGACGGCACGCCGTACTGGAGCCGGCTGTCCCTCACACCAGTGCACGACGAGGAGGGCGCCCTTCAGCACTACGTGGGGATCCGGCAGGACGTCACCGAGCGACGCCGCAAAACGCAGCTGCTTAAGGACCGCCAGCGCAAGCTCGACCTGGCACTGGAGAGGACCGACACCGGAATTCTCGAGTGGGACCTGCGGACCGGTGAGATGCAGTGGGACGAAACCCTCCAAGACCTATTCGGGCACAACCCCCAGACCTTCGAGGCCTTCAGCAACATCATCCATCCCAACGATCTGCCCGATGTGGAGGCGGCCCTGGAAGACGTGATCCGCACCGGCGAGTCGTGGAAGGGAAACTTTTGGCTGCTCCACTCCGAGGATCGAATCGCCCGGATGAACCTCCGTGTGACGCCGGTCAACGAGGACGGAGAGGCCGTCCGCGTCCTGGGCATCGCCACCGACGTGACGGCCCAGTGGGAACGCAGGCGTGACCTCGCGTCCAGCCGGGAACGCTACCAGACCCTCCTCCAGGCAACCCCCGATCCGGTCCTGGTTGCCGACGTAGAAACTGGCAAGATTGTGGAGGCCAACGCGGCCGCCACGGGCCTGCTCGGGCGTCCCCGCGAGGAGATCATCGGGACCCACCAGACTGGCCTCCACCCCTCGGGCCGGGCCGAGGCGTACGCGTCTCTGTTCCGGCAGAGCCTCGATGAAGACGGCCTGATGCGGGCCCTCCCGGACGGAACCCAGATTGAGGTCGTCACCGAGGAGGGCACCACCATTCCCATTGAGATCAACGCCACCACCGTAGATCTTCCCGACGGCCGCGTGGTGTACGGGATCTTTCGGGACATCTCCGAACGAAAGGCCATGCAAAAGCGCCTCACCCGCCGGGAGCGACGGTTCCGAATGATGTTCGAGGGCCACAGCGCCCCAATGCTGCTCATCGACGAGGAGACAGGCGCAATTGAGCGGGCCAACGCGGCGGCCGTCGAGTTCTACGGATACGATCGGGACCTCCTGACGTCCATGTCGATCCAGGACATCAATCAACTCTCGGCGGAGGAGGTGGCGCGGGAGCGCCGCGAAGCGGCGGAGGACGGCGACGAGTTCCTGTTCGAGCACGAGCTCGCGTCCGGAGAGGTGCGAACGGTGCGGGTCCTCTCGGCGCCGGTTCCGAATCTCGATCGGGGCGGGACGCTTCTCTTCTCGGTCATCCACGACGTCACCGAACGAGAGGAGCACCGGCAGGATCTGGCCGACCAGAAGGCGTTTCTGGATCAGGTCCTCGACACGATTGAGGACGTGTTTTACCTGCTCGACGAGCAGGGAGACCTCCTGTTCTGGAACCGCCGCGTCAATGAGGTCACCGGCTACACGGACGCCGAGCTTGAGGCCATGACGGCCCTCGACCTCTTCGAGGAAGACGATGCCGCGCGCATCCGAGACGCCATCGAGGAGAGCGCCGCGGGTCAGGCTGTTCGAATAGAAGCCCCCCTGGTCACCAAGGACGGGCGCCGGGTGCCCCACGAGTTTGTGGGGGATGCCTTCAACGACCCGACACGGGGCCGGGTCCTGTGTGGGATTGGGCGCGACGTGACCCAGCAAAAGGAGCGGCGCCGGGCCCTCCAGCGTGCCAACCACCGGTTCGAGCAGTTCGCGGAGACGGTGTCGAACGCGTTTTACATCGTTACACCCGATTACTCGGAACTCCTTTATGCCAATAGCGCGGCCGAAACATTATACGGCGTAGACCGGGACACGCTGCGCGACGACCCGGGTGCCTGGACCCGCCACGTCCACCCCGCGGACCTCGCGTCCCTTCGCTCCGACATCGAGGCGCAGAATGCCAGCGAACCACGCTGGCCGCAGTATCAAGAGTTCCGCGTGCTGCATCCCACCCGGGGCCGCCGGTGGCTCAAAGCACAGATCGACGGGATGTACGACGATGAGGGAACCCTTCAGCGGCTCGCCGGCGTGACCACCGACGTGACCGACCAGAAAGTGCGGGAGCAGCGCCTTCGCACCCTCTACCGCGTGACGCGGAACCTTCTCGACGTGAGTACGGAAGCCGGCGCCGCATCGATTGTCACCGATGCCCTCGGCGACACCCTCGGGCTCCAGGAGGCCGCCGTGTATCTGCGGGACGGCGATGTGCTGGTACGGGCCGGCACCATCGACAGTGACGTGGTCGGGTCGATGCCCCGGGTCGAGCAGGGACACACCCCGCTCTGGGCCGCCCTCGACGAGGGCGACACCCATGCGTACTCCGATCCCAGCACCATCGACGACGGCGTAGACCGGTCGGGCCTTGCGGGCTGTGCGTACATCCCGCTGGGGCAGCGCGGCGTGCTCGTCGTGGGCGCCGCCGCCCCAAACCGGCTCGACGACGAGGAACTTCGCTTTCTAGAAACCATCGCGCAGAGCCTCCGAAAGGCGGTGACGTCTCTTACCCAAGAACACGACCTGATTGCACGCGAGCGCCGCTACCGGACCCTCGCCGAGAATATTCCAAACGGGGCGGTGTTTTTGTTTGACGAGGACCTTACCTACACGCTGGCGGCCGGGGAACTGCTCGGTACGTACGAGCTGGGGGAGTCCGACCTGCTTGGGGCACAGGCCGGATCCGTCCTCATCAGCATTGAAGGGGGCCGACCTCCCATCATAGACCGCTTCGAGGCGGCCCTGGAGGGAGAACGGACAGACCGACGGATTGGGGTCGGCGGCCGCACGCTGCGCGTCCACATCGTGCCCCTCCAGGGCGACACCGAGGCAGAGGGCCTGATGCTGGCACAGGACATTACGGAGAACGTCCGCAAGGAGCGCGAGCTTATGAGGGCCAAGGAAGCCGCCGAGGAGGCCAACCAGATGAAGTCGTCCCTTCTCGCGAACATGAGCCACGAAATCCGCACGCCGCTGACATCGATTTTGGGGTTTGCGGAGATAATTGAAAAGAAAACCGGGAGCCTGGAGCCTCCAGCCGAGGCAGGCGACCTACAACCGCTCGGGGATTTGGGAGGGATGATTCAGAAGAGTGGGCAGCGGCTGATGGACACGCTCACCAGCGTGCTCAACCTCTCCCGGCTGGAGGCGGGAGCGATGGACCTAGCCGCCGAACCGGTGGACCTGTCCAAGCAGGCCCGTGAGGTCGCCGACGAGCTTCGGCCTCAGGCCAAGGAGAAGGGACTGCGCATGCAGGTCCGAACTACAAACCAGCCGACCTGGGCGCAGGCCGACGGCGGCGGCGTGCAGATCGTGCTCCGCAATCTGGTCTCCAACGCCATCAAATACACGGAGGACGGCGAGATACATCTCCGCGTCTACCGGGAAAATGGGAGTGCAATAATCGAGGTAGTGGACACCGGCATCGGGATGGAGCCGGAAGTGGCCGAGGGGCTCTTCGAGCCGTTCCGGCAAGAGTCGGAGGGCGTGTCCCGGGAGTATGAAGGGACGGGGCTGGGACTCGCGGTGACGCGGGAGGCGGTTGAGCAGATGGGCGGAAGCGTTGAGGTGGAGACGGAAAAGGGAGAAGGCTCCTGCTTCACCGTCCGTCTCCCGCAGGCGAGAGGAGAGGCCTGAACGCGAAGGTGCTCTACAGCAGGGCGGCAGGTGCCAGTCGCTGTCTCAGTGGAGCCGTGAACGCTTCGGGCGCGACCGTGTGAAGGAGCAGGCCGCCTGCCAACCGGCGACGACCGAAAGTACAAGTATCGAAACGCGGTCGAGCGCTTTGTTGGACGGTTGAGGGAGCGTCGCTGACTGGTCGTTCGGTCCGAGAAGAAGAAAAGCCACTACGAGGCCATGATTCTCTGGGCGTTTGTTCGAGAGCACTCGAAGCGATAATTATCAGACGCAGCCTAGTGCTCTGTCAACCCTCATCCTATGGGCGATGCGAACTCAAAATCCCTGAGGCAGGTCGCTTCGAGCGCAGTCGAGAAGCCTCCTTGAGCCTGGCAGCTTCGACGTGGAGATTTCTCGACGTTGCTCG
>NCRB01000060.1 GCA_002894665.1 Salinivenus iranica | reverse complement strand
GCTGAGGGGCGGTCGACGGGGCCGCGGGGGCCTCCTCGCGTTCTTCGAGGTAGGCGAGCACGTCTTCCTTCGTGACGCGGCCGCTGCGCCCCGAGCCGTCCAGCGATTCCAGTTCACTCATCCGCAGGCCCTCCTCCTTCGCAATGGAGCGGACGAGCGGGGAGTAGAACCGACCGTCAGACCCGCGCCGCTTGATCGTCTCCTCTGCGGGCACGTCGGCCGTCTCCGGCTCGCGCACGGCTCCGTCGCCCGAAGGGGACGGCACGTCGCGATCGGAGGCCGACTCCGCTGCGCGGTCGTCCGTATCCACATCGGCGGGCTCGTCCGGCACCGGGGCCTCCACCGAGCCTTCTGCGGCCTCGGAGGTGAGCAGGGCGATGACCGTCCCCACCTCGACGGTCTCGCCCTCCTCCACCAGGCGCTCCTTGAGGACGCCGGCGGCGGGGGAGGGCACCTCCGTGTCCACCTTGTCGGTCCCGATTTCGAGCAACGTCTCGTCGACCTCAACGGCATCGCCGACCTCTTTGTACCAGGCGATGACCGTGCCTTCGGTGATGCTTTCGCCCATCTTGGGCATGACCACTTCCACGTCCTCGCCGCCCGCGGCGTCGCCGTCGAGCGTGCGCTCCTCGGCGGGCGCATCGGGAGTGGAGTCGGGGGCGGCGTCCGGAGAGGGCCCGGACTCCGCCTCCGTCTCGTCCGCGGGGGCGTCGGGCGACTCCTCGACGACGGCCGCGTCGGCCTCCGTCTCCACGCGGGCGATGATGGTGCCCACCTCCACGGTGTCACCCTCGGCGACCAACTGCTCCGTGAGCACACCGGCGGCGGGGGAGGGGACTTCGGTGTCTACCTTGTCGGTGCCAATTTCGAGCAGGGTCTCGTCCTGCTCCACCTCGTCGCCCGGCTGCTTGTGCCAGGTAATCACAGTGCCTTCGGTGATGCTTTCGCCCATCTTGGGCATTTCTACGTCAACCTGCGCCATGGTGTCGATCGCTCGTTCAGCGTACGGAGAGAATCGGAGGCCGGGACGCCGGGGGGCGCGCGGCCAAGGGGGAACGGTCTTCCAATGTAGGAAACCGAGGCCAATAATGAAACGACCCAGCTATGTTTAAGAGAGGAGCGCGGCGGAAGTTGGGAACGGCCCCGGTCAGTTTGGAAGCGCTACGATTGCAGGGAGGCCCCATCGGCCGAGGCAGGAAGAAACCGGCACGATCTCCCCTGGATTTAGAGGAAAGAATAGCGAAAAGTGGGAGAACAGCCCGCTGCGGTTGCGATCGTCCCCGTCAACGAAGATCCTGTGGGGCGTTGCCCGGTCGCGCATCGTGCCTCGCCCCTTCGTTTCGGATCGTGGGTTCAATTAAAACTCGAACGTTTTTTAGCTGGTCTCAGCGTCCAGCCGCGTCCGCGAAAACCGTCGCTCCAGAGCACCTGTAAACGGGGCAAGGCGGCTTTGCCGTACGATCGTGGCCCGTCGGGGCCGTTCGCGAGGCCCCGCTCCCTATCGACGAACGTCCAACAGCCAATTCATTGTCGTGTCGAAGCAATTTCTCGTTTCCAGCGCCCCCATTATTGCCGGGGTCGCGTCGCTACTGTCGCTTGCCTTCGCGTTTTATCTGGTCCGGTACATCCTCCGGCAGAACCCGGGCAATGACCGCGTCCAGGAACTCTCCCGAGACATCCAGGAGGGCGCCCGTACCTTCATGGGCCGGGAGTTCAAGAACCTGGCGGTCTTTGGGGTGGTGGTCGCCCTGCTGCTCTACTTTATGCCCGAAACGGGCCTGCCGACGACCGTCGGGTTTATCGTCGGAACGCTGGCCTCCGGGCTGGCCGGGTGGATTGGCATGTGGATCGCCACAAAGTCCAACGGCCGGACGGCCCACGCGGCGCAAACCAGCTTTGCCAAGGCGCTGAACATTGCGTATTCCGGCGGGTCCACGATGGGGTTCTCCGTCGTGGGACTCGGACTGCTCGGGCTTGCCGTGATCTACCTCCTGTTTCCGGGGCATAGCCACGCCTGGCTCGGCTACGCCTTCGGCTCGTCCTGCGTGGCGCTCTTCCTGCGCGTGGGCGGCGGCATCTACACGAAGTCGGCCGACGTAGGGGCCGACGTGGTGGGGAAGGTGGAGGCCGGCATTCCGGAGGACGACCCCCGCAATCCGGGCGTCATCGCGGACAACGTAGGCGACAACGTGGGCGACGTGGCCGGCATGGGCTCCGACCTGTACGAGTCGTACGTGTCGGCCCTGGCCGCCACCATGTTCTTGGGGGCGGAGGTTGACTTTGCCGCGGCGTTCCCGAACCTCGGGTTTGAAAACCTGGGGCTCATGATCGCCTTCCTGTTTGGCGTGCTTGGCATTGTGTCGTCCATCCTCGGCTACTTCTTCGTGAGCGCAGGCGAGGGCGACGACGTCTCCTACGAGAAGCAGGCGGCCAACGCGCGCTCGGCTCTCAACCGTGGGACGACCGTGGCCAACGTGCTGACGAGCCTGCTCGCCCTCGGCCTCATCTTCTGGCTCGTCCCGGGCGGCGAATCGGCCTCGGCGGTGATTGACGACGCGGCGTCGTCGATCGACGTGCGCTGGGCGCTCTTCCTCACGATCCTGTCCGGCCTCATCACGGGGGTCGTGATTGGAAAGGCAACCGAATACTACACCTCGGAGTACGCGCCGGTGAAGCAGATTGCGGAGGCGGCCGAGACGGGGGCGGCGACGACGATTATCGAGGGCCTCGGCACTGGCATGCTCAGCACGGTGGTGCCCGCGCTGGCCGTGGGCGTGGCCACGCTCGTGGCGTACCACCTGGGCGGCCTCTTCGGCATTGCCCTCGCCTCCCTCGGCATGCTGCTCACGCTCGGCGTGGTGCTGTCGACCGACGCCTACGGGCCGATTACCGACAACGCACAGGGCATCTCGGAGATGGCCGATCTCGGCCAGGACGTCCGGGAGCGCTGCGAGGCGCTCGACTCGGCGGGCAACACCACCGCGGCCATCGGCAAGGGGTTTGCCATCGGCTCCGCGGCGCTGGCGGCCCTCGCGTGGCTGGCCACCTACTTCTCGGAGGCGGCGGCCCTGAACCTGCTCTCGCTGGAGGCGGGCGTGAACCTCATGAATCCCGCGGTGCTCGTGGGACTGCTGCTGGGCGCCATGCTCACCTTCTACCTGTCCTCGGTCGGCATCCACGCCATCAGCCGCGGCGGAGCGGCCGTGGTCAACGAGGTGCGGCGCCAGTTCGCGGAGATCGAAGGCGTGCGTAGTGGCGACACGAAGCCGGACTACGCCCGCTGCGTCGACATTACGACGACCGCGGCCCTGCGCGAAATGATGCTGCCGGGCATTGTGGTTCTCGTCGCGCCCATCGTGGTGGGCGTGCTCCCCGGACTCGGGGTGGAGGCGCTGGCCGGACTGCTGGCCGGGGTGCTCATGAGCGGCTTCCTGACCGCCATCTTCATGTCGAACGCCGGAGGTGCCTGGGACAACGCCAAGAAGTACATTGAGTCCGGCGTGCACGGCGGCAAGGGCAGTGAGGCCCACAAGGCGTCGGTCGTGGGCGACACGGTGGGCGACCCGCTGAAGGACACGGCCGGCCCCTCGCTCAATGTTCTCATCAAGCTGATGGGCAAGGTGGCGGTAATCTTCCTGCCGCTTTTTGCCTACCTGATGGGGTAGGGACCAGACGACATCCCGAGGCGAATGGCCGAGAAGGGGTCGGCCCCGCCTCGCGACCTTTTCGATCCCGGCCGGGCGATCCCCGGTCGGGATTTTTTATTGTGGCGGAGCATGCTCTCGGAGGAGACCGGCGCCGCGTCAGTTGTACTGGTTCATCGCCGCGTCGAGGTCCTCGCGCACGGCGGTGAGAATGGCGGCCACGGCGTCCAGCACGGCCTCTTCGACCTTCGGCTCCTGCTGGGCGGTGAAGGGCGACAGGACGTAGTCGACCTGCTCGCCGCTGGCAAAATCGCTGCCGATGCCCACGCGGAGTCGAGGGAAGTCGGTGGTGCCGAGGCGGTCGGCGACGTGCGACAGGCCGTTGTGCCCGCCGCTGCTGCCGCCGGGGCGGAGGCGAAGGGTGCCGACGGGAAGGTTCAGGTCGTCGACCACGACGAGGATCTCATCGGGCGACAGGTCGTGCTCACGGCAGAGGCCGGCGACCGCGTTGCCGCTCCGGTTCATGTAGGTGAGCGGCTTGGCAATGCCGAGGTCCTGTTCCTTGTACGTGCCCCGGGCGAGCATCACGCTTTTGACGTGGCGAAAGGAGGCGTCGAGCCGATCGGCCAGCGCGTCGGCGACCCGGAAGCCAATGTTGTGGCGCGTGTGGGCGTACTCGGATCCGGGGTTCCCGAGGCCGATGATGAGGCGGGGAGACGACATAAGCAGCGGGGACGGAAAACAAAAAAGGGCGACCGAACGGCCGCCCTTCGATCGTGCGAGAATGTAGGGGAGACGCTACTCTTCCGGGAGCTCGTCGCCCTCGGCGCCCTCTTCCTCTTCTTCCTCGGCGGCTTCGAGTTCGGCCAGTTCTTCCTCCGTGAGCTCTTCGCGCTCCTCTTCCGTGAGGTCTTCGAGGGTGCGCTCCTCGCCTTCTTCCTCTTCGGCCTCGGCCGTTGTGGCAACCTCGATCTGCGGGGCGACGACCGTGACGAGCGTCTGGGCGTCGGCCATCTTGATCTCGTAGTCCACGTCGAGGTCGTAGACGTGGATGGAGTCCCCAATGGCAAGATCTTCGATGTCGAGCCGAATCTCGGGGGGGATGTTCTGGGGCAGCACCGAGATCGTCAGTTCGCGGACAATCTGCTGGGTGTCGCCGCCATTTTTCTGTCCAACGGGGACCCCGGCGTAGCGGATCGGCACCGTGAGCGTGACCTTGCGCCCTTCCGCCAGCGCCTGGAAGTCGGCGTGCAGGGGCCGGTCGGTGATCGGGTGCAGGTCGAAGTCCTTGAGGATGCAGCGATGCGTCTCGCCGTCCACCTGCACTTCGGCCACAGGGGCGGTGCGTCCGTACACCAGCTTGTTGATGTCGCGAACGGCCACCTGGAGGGGGGTCGAGTCGACCTCAGCGCCGTACAGGACGCACGGCACGCGGTTGTTATTGCGGATTTCGCGGGCGGCCTTTGAGCCGGTGTCGCGGGGGGTTGCTTCGATGACGGGGGCGTCCATGACGTCTCGGCAGTCCAGTCGGTGCAGAGTAGGTAAGCGTGCGGAGCCGACGCTCCATGCAGAACGCTTCGTAGGCGATGGGGCGGGGGCAGGTTCCCCCCGAGGGCCCGATTCAAGCAAAATAGACGGGCGTCGGCGAATCGGTGGACTACTCGGTGAAGAGGGTCGACACCGATTGGTCGGTGTAGATGTGGCGAATGGCTTTGGCGAAAAGGTTTGATACACTCACCACCTCGATGGCCTCGGAGGGGCGCTTTAGCGGAATCGTGTCGGTGACGATGAGCCGCTCGATGGGGGACGATTCGATGCGGTCGTAGGCCGGGCCGGAGAGGAGCGGGTGCGTGCAGGCCGCCATAATTTGCAGGGCCCCGTGGTCCTTGAGGGCCTTGGCGGCGCGGGTGAGCGTGCCGGCGGTGTCGACGATGTCGTCGATGATAATCACGTTTTTGCCCTCCACATCCCCAATCACGTTCATCACGCGGGCCTCGTTTTGACTGGGGCGCCGCTTGTCGATGAGGGCGAGGTCCACGTTCAGGCGCTGGGCGTAGGCCCGGGCCATCTTGAGGCCGCCCACATCGGGCGCCAGCACCACAAAGTCGTCGAGGTCGAACTGGCGGACGTGGTCGATGAGGACGGTGGAGCCGTAGAGGTGGTCGACGGGGACGTCGAAGAAGCCCTGGATCTGCGCGGCGTGGAGCTCCATGGTGAGGATGCGGTCCACGCCGGCGGACGTGAGCATGTTGGCCATCAGCTTGGCCGCGATCGAGACGCGCGGCTGGTCTTTGCGCTCCTGCCGGGCGTAGCCGAAGTAGGGGATGACGGCCGTGACGCGCGAAGCGGACGCCCGCTTCGCAGCGTCGATGAGGAGCAGGAGCTCCATCCAGTTGTCGGCTTTCGGATGGGTGCTCTGAATAATGAAGAGATCGGCCCCGCGGATGGATTCTTCGAAGTGGACATA
Source organism: Salinivenus iranica (assembly GCA_002894665.1). Taxonomy (GTDB): domain Bacteria; phylum Bacteroidota; class Rhodothermia; order Rhodothermales; family Salinibacteraceae; genus Salinibacter; species Salinibacter iranicus. The sequence goes on along the minus strand of NCRB01000060.1, from coordinate 10,635 downwards.
GATCTCGCCGTCGGCGAAGTCGCGAATCGTGAGGTCGCCGAGGGTGGTGCCGTAGGCTTCGGCAATTTTTTGGGCGAGGGCGGGGTTTGAGCGGCCGCCGAAGATGGCGACCGGGTGGTCTTGGCGGGAGGTGCGCATGGGAAGGCAGGGAGCAGCACGCGCCGGCTCCGGCGACGGGAGCCGAGCGCAGCGAGGGGGACGGCGAGCCAGACGGCTGCCCGGGGTGGATTCGAACCACCACTAACGGCTCCAAAGGCCGCTGTCCTGCCATTAGACGACCGGGCAGTGCAGAAGGCAGACGACGGGCGCCGCCTCCGCGGATACACCCTATAAAAGGATGGGATTGGAATCAACGCAGCCCCGGGTGCGCAGTTCGTGAAAAGCCGCTGAGCCCGAGTGGGGGCTGCGCTATTGCCAGTCCCGAAGCTGTTCCAATTCTTCGGCGATGGACGCCACGGCGTCTGTGGAGTGCCGACCGCGCTCGGTGGCGACCCCTCCGGTGACAAGCTCAGGCGGCGTCACATCAAATCGTGGGGCCCACACCTGTAGGGGGGCCGGGCCGTCGTATACGTCGTGCCGGGGAACGGCTTCGGAGGGGAGCGACGGCGTGGGCGACACCTTGTCGATGCTGCACGCGACGTAGACGGGCACGTCTTCGTGACGGGCGGCGAGGGCGGCGCCGCGAGTGCCCACCTTGTTGACGACGGCTCCGGAGGGGAGCACCGTATCCGCTCCGACCAGGACGAGGTCGATGTTGCGCTCCGCGAGCGCGGCGGGGACCGCGGTGTCGGGAATCAGCGACACCTCGGGGGCGCCTCCGGCGAAGCGTTCGGCCACACCGATTCCCTCGCCGCCCGGGTGCGACGTGGCCACCACGAGGGCCTCGGGCGTGCCGCGTTGCAGGGCGCGGTGCACGGTGCCGGAGCGGGAGAGCGTGAGGACCCGCTGGTCCGACACCAGCGCGGCTGCGTTCTGGGCGGCGTCGGCCTCGGCGTCGTGGGCCCGGCCGATGGCCTCGTGGGCGTTGGCCTCTACCGTGGCGGGGTCGAGGTCGGGACGACTTGCGTGCAGGGCGCGGTGGATGCGGTTGGCGAGGGCCGCCATCGAGGGGCGGGCGTCGAGCAGACGCTCGGCGGTGCGGACGAGGCGAGCCCGGGCGTCCTCGATGTCGTCGGCCTCGGCGGTGGCGAGCCGACCGGCCCGGTCGCGGAGCACCTCCAGGGCGCGCACCGAGAGGTGCGCCGAGCCGTGCGTGGTGTCGTCCGTCAGGTCCACGACCGACGGGGCGACCCGGCGGTACGTGGTCCACAGTTCGGGCACGGTGTCCCGGCGGAGGAGCGCGGTGGGGGACGCCCATTCGGCCTCCTCGGTCTCCCAGTTGGTCGAGATCGCGCGCGTGTCAACGTCGAACAGGAAGGGATGCACGTGCCAGCGCGTGCCGCGATCCGCATCGTCGACGGAAACGGAAGGGGCATCTGCCACGAGGGTCACCTCGGGCGCTCGGAGGCCGGTTTCCTCCTCGATCTCCGAGTACGCAGTGTCGAGTGGATCGTCGTTCGCGACGTGCCCGGTGACGGCGGCCCACCGGCCCGGATCGGAGTCCACCTTGGGACTTCGACGCAGCAGCAAGACGTCGCCACGGTGACGCAAAAAAACAGTTACGACGGCAACCTCGTCCATCGGTTGGGAGTGAGTCTCAGAAAAAGGGAGTAGGACTGCGTAACGTCCGGAACCAAGCGGACGTCAGAGGACGAGCGCGCGCCTCAGATTCACGGAGGCTGCATCAAATCCTGCACTGGATCGTAAAGGGAGGCGTGAGGGGGCGTTCATCAAATGATTCCACATCCACTTGCACAGGTTATGCCTTCTCTCTTTCCGGCCGTTCGTCGTCTCCTGTTAGCGGTTGTCGTGGCGGGGGGGTGTGTCGCCTCGGCCGCGGCGCAGCCCGCGGTTCACCTCCGGGGGAACGTGGGGGCGTCCTTTTTCCAGTCGCCCGGGGTGGAGCAGGAGCTTCTGAATTCGGGGACGGACCTGGGACTCGGGATCGACGTGACGGTTTATCGCGGGGTCTCGGTGGTTCTGGAGGGAAGATACGACCAGTTCACGCTCAACCAAGAAAACGCACGTGCAAGAATCCGAGGTCCTCTACAGGCAGGGAATATCTCTCTCCTCAGCGGTTCAATTGGGATTAAGTACACTCTACGCACCGACGGTGATGTAAAGCCCTATTTTTCGACTGGTGCAGGACTCTACAGAGGAAAACAAAACGAAAGCCAAGTTTTCGAGGAGGGAGAAAACAGAGGCCCTGCAGAGAGTAGAACCTCTGTTGACAAAGGGTTCTACTTGGCTCTTGGAAGCAACCTTCGCCTTGACGAAACCTACGCCGTCTTTATAGAACCGAGGTTCACCTTCGTTAATGCCAAACCAGACGGGTTTCTCATCTCCCCGAGCAAGACAGAGACCCCGCGCTACTTCACGCTGCGAGTGGGCGTGGACGTCCGGTTGTGGTAGCGCAGCGACGCGGGGCTACGCGGCGGCGGGCGCATTCACCGCCTCCACTCGCTTCACTTTTGGCACGGAGCGCTTGAGCGCCTGCTCGATGCCGGCGCGCAGCGTCATGGTGCTCATGGGACAGGACCCGCACGCGCCGAGCAGCTCCAGCTCCACGACGTAGTCCGACGTGACGTTCAGGAGGCGCACCGAGCCGCCGTCCGCCATAAGGTAGGGACGGATGGTGTCGAGGGCCTCCTCAATCTGATCGCGCAGCTCCGGGTCGATGCTCGGGTCGGGGGGGGATCCGGCGGGCGAGGGCACGTCGTCGGACATGGGGGTCGGGGTCGGTGAAGGGAGCGGAAGCGGCGCAGGGGGCGCGTCGCCAGTGCTTCTTATAACGGGGCCGGGCCGGAAAAGATCAATACGGCACGGAATTACTCGTACAGGATTTCGACCTTCTGGGTGGGGTCGGTCTCAGCGTTTCGGAGGGCGACCTGTTCGACCAGCTCGTCCCCAATTTCGCGGAAGGCGGTGGCCGAGAGGCTGTCGGGGTGGGAGCGGACCAGCGGGTGTCCGGAATCGCCGCTCTCGCGCACCTTTTGCTCGATGGGCACCTGGCCCAGGAAGGGCACGTCGAGCTCGCGGGCGAGCTCCTGGGCCCCGTTGCGCCCGAAAAGGTAGTACTTGCGATCTGGCTGGTCGGGCGGAGTGAAGTAGGACATGTTTTCGACCATGCCCACCACGGGCACGTTCACGTTGTCGAACATCGCTTTGCCCTTTCGTGCGTCGGCGAGGGCCAAGTCCTGGGGCGTCGACACGATGACGGCACCGGTGAGGGGAATCGTCTGCACGATGGTGAGCTGCACGTCGCCCGTGCCGGGGGGCAGGTCGAGGATCATGTACTCGATGTCGCCCCAGTCCACGTCCCCGAGAAACTGCTGTACGGCCTTCGTCACCATGGGGCCGCGCCACACGACCGCCTTGTCGGGGTCGACCATAAAGCCCATCGAGAGCACCTTGATGCCGTGCTTTTCGAGGGGAACGATCTTGCGTTCGTCGTTCACGCGGGGCTTTTCGCCCTCCATCCCCAGCATCTTCGGCACCGAGGGGCCGTAGATGTCCGTGTCCACCAGCGCCACGTTGTAGCCGTCGTCGGCCAGGGCCATGGCCAGGTTGACGGCGACGGTGCTCTTGCCCACGCCGCCCTTGCCGCTGGCCACGGCGATGGTGTTTTGCACGCCGTCTTCGCCGCTCACCTGCTGCTTCTCGCCGCTGGGGTCGCTCACCGACAGTTCGTCGCCGAGGGGGATCATTTCACTATCGAGCTCCACGTCGACCTCCAGGTCGCGGCTCACCTCCTCGTGCAGAATGCGCCGGCAGGCCTCCTGTACCTGGTTGGCAAATGCACCGTCGGGGTCCTTGACGACCACCGTAAAATGCACCCGCTGGTCTTCGATGGTGAGGTCCTTCACCATGTCGAGGCGAATGATGTCTTTCTCGCGCTCCGGATGCGTGATCTTTCGGAGCGCCCGGACGACGGCTTCGCGGCTCACAGCCATTGATCGAGGGGAGAATTGGACAAAAGTGCTGTGGGCCGTATGCCACCACAGCCCCGGGGTGTTGTTCCTCTTTTGGGATGGGGCATTGCGTCCAATCTTCGGCAATTGTCACGCTGGAATGTCCAGACGCGGCGTGGGCCACAGCTCGGGAGGAGCGACGGGCGCGGGCGGGGGCCGCCTCGTGGCTCCGGACGGGAGGCAACGGGTCGCGGTCGGCCGTATGGCCCCCATGCGGCCATTGTGGGGAGCGGGGGGAGAGTCGGGCCCCCTCGGGCCACGTGACAGGAGAGGAGGGAGCAATGCAGACGTGCGGAGGGGGGCTGCTGGTCCGCTGGAGGAGTGGGGATGGCGTGGGTGCGAGGCCGGGACGTCAGGTCTGGCGGGCGACGGTGCGTAGTATCAGTCCGTGCCGCAGTTCAAAGGGGCTGACCCGGAGGGCGGGGGCGTCAAAGTGGCGAAGGAGGAGGTCGAGGAGCAGAATGCCAACCGGGAAAACATCGGCGCGCCCCGCCATCGCCTGGGGGTGCAGGGCACGAACGTCGTCGACGGAGAGCCGCAGGAGGCGCTCGCGCCAGTGCTGGACGTCGCTGTGGGTGAGGGGGACGCCGTTGCCGTGGAGGGCGTCCCCCGTGCTGTCGGGGCCGGCGTGGACGCGGGCGAGGGCCGTAGCGGTGCCCGCCGTGCCGATGAGGGTCGCCTGCGGGTCCACTGTGAGGGGCACGTCGGAGAGCGCAGCCTGGATGTGCTGCTCGGCGTCGGCGATGGCGCGGGGGCGGGGCGGCTGCCGGTCGAAGTAGCGCTCCGTGAGGCGGACGCAGCCGAGGTTGAGGCTGATCCGGTCGACGATCGCGTCGGGGAAGTTCGGGCGATGACGGTGCGGATGGGCCCCGGCAATGAGTTCGGTGGAGCCCCCGCCAATGTCGACCACGAGACAGGAGGCCAGCTCCTCCGCAACGGGGGCACAGGCGGCCGCAAAGCTCCACGCGGCCTCCGCGTGCCCCGATAGGATCTCGACCTCCCATCCGAGGGCCTCGCGGAGGTCGGCGAGGACCGCGTCGCGGTTTTCGGCGTCCCGAAGCGCGCTGGTGCCGGCCGCCACCACCGTGTCCACGTCGTGTGCGTGGACCGTGTCCTGGTGGTCCTGGAGGGCCGAGCGGAGGCGGTCGCGGGCCGCGGGGCCGATCCGGCCGGTGGCGTCGACGCCCTCGCCCAGTCGCACGAACCGTTCCTCAGCACAGACGCGACGCACGCTCCCGGCCTCGGCGTCGGCGATGAGCAGCTGAACCGTGTTGGTGCCGATGTCGATGGCGGCGATGCGCATGGGGCTAGCGGGGGGCGGGGGCGGCCCGAACGGCCCACCACCCGTCCTCGGTTTGGGTGTCGCGGACGAGGAGGTCCTGCTCGGCCAGCGCCTCCCGCATCCGATCCGCGTCGGTCTGCAGGAGGCCGGAGAGGATCAGGGGAGCATCCGGGCGGAGGCGGTCTCGGAGGGCGGGGAGGAGGGAGAGCAGCGGGGCGCGGGTGATGTTGGCCACCACGAGGTCGGCGCGCCCGGACGGCACGGCGTCGAGCGAGCCGTCCCGTACCGTCACGCAGTCGGCCCCCTCATTTCGGGACACATTCTCTCGGGCATTCGCCGTGGCCCGCGGGCTGGTGTCGACCGCCTCGACGGAGGCGGCGCCCCGCCGGCACGCAGCAATTGCCAGAACGCCCGTTCCGGTGCCCACATCGATCACGTGGTCGCCGGGGGTGACGGCGTCGGCGAGGAGGCGCAGGGCGAGCCGCGTGGTGGCGTGGTGGCCGGTGCCGAAGCTCATCTGCGGGTCGATGCGCAGGACGGTGGCGTCGGCGTGTTCGGGCGGCACCGTGGCGGCCGTGGTGCAGAGGAGGAACGGACCGGCGCGGACGGGGGCGAGGTCGGCCTCCCAGGTGGTATTCCAGTTTGTATCGGCAATGGCGCGAACGGTGAGCGCGTCGGGGTAGCCCGCCGCGTGGAGCCGCGCGGAGAGGGCCTCGCGGTCGGCGGGGGACCACGCCTCGGCCGGCACGTAGGCGCGCAGGGTGTCGGCCTCCTGGACGAACCCGGTCGCCGAGTCGGACAGCAGCCCAATGAGCCACTCCTGGTCGACGTCCGGGACGGAAAGAATCAGCTCGACGGTGTCCATTGCGGGGGGCGCTACTGGGGACGGGTCCCGCGGTAGAGCGAGGCAATGCCGAAGGTGAGGGGGCGCCAGAGGAGGTCCGAGTAGCCGCTCTCGCTCATGCGGTTGAGGAAGTCGGGGCCGTCGGGGAAGGCCGCGACGGAGCTGGGCAGGTACTCGTAGGCCCCCTGGTCGGGGCTCAGGGCGCCCCCGATGCGGGGGAGGACGTGCCGGCTGTACCAGCCGTAAAGCTGCTTGATGGGAGTGGACCGAGGCGAGCTAAACTCCAGCACGACCAGCCGGCCGCCGGGGCGCAGCACGCGCCCGATGCCTCGGAGGCCCGCCTCCAGATCTTCGAAGTTGCGAACGCCGAAGGCCACGAGCGCGGCGTCGAATGTGTTGTCGTCAAAGGGCAGGGCGGCAGCGTCTCCCTGCACCAGGGCGATGCGGGAGGAGAGGCCGGTGCGCTCGATTTTTTTGCGCCCGTAGCGGAGCATTTCGGCGGAGAGGTCCACCCCGACCACCTCGCGCGGATGGAGCCTGCGTTGGGCCTCCAGCGCAAGGTCGGCCGTCCCCGTGGCGACGTCCAGCACGCGGGTGGGCTGTTCATCAGCCAGCAGGCGAACAGCCTGGGTGCGCCAGTACTGGTCGATCCCGAAGCTCAGGACGCGGTTCAGGAGGTCGTAGCGCGGGGCCACGGCGTCGAACATGGTCTCGACCGCCTCGGCCTTGCCGTCGGCCTCGCCGATGGGGGGATGGGGGGAAGACATGGAATATTGCGTATCGCGTCGTTTGTATTTCGTAGGGGGGACGGGACCGGTCCGGGCAATCGAGAGCCACGCAATACGCTTTCCGCAGTACGAGACCCACTGAGAGGCAGATCGAATGTGAGGGGCAGGTCCCCAGGCGAACGCGGCCCTCACTTAGCTGAGAATCTGCGTCAGCTTCAGCAGATCGTAGTCGATCGACTTGCGGCGGCCGAAGACATTCTGAAGGGGGGTCAGCTTCAGGTCTTTGTTTACGAGCCCCACCATGACGTCCGCGTGGCCGTCGAGGAGGGCTTCGACGGCTTCGAGTCCCAGGCGGCTGGCCAGGACGCGGTCGCTGGCGGTGGGGGCGCCTCCGCGCTGCGTGTGGCCCAGGATGGTCGAGCGCAGGTCGATGTCCGAAAAGTCTTGATCGTCGCGGAGGGCTCGTTCGATGCCGCGGGCGCCGCCCAGCTCATCGCCCTCGGCCACCACGACGATGGTGGAGCGCCGCTGGGCCGACATGAGCGAGAGGATCCGCTCCTTCACCATGTCCATCTCGGTGATGGTTTCGGGGATGAGGACCAGTTCGGCCCCGCCGCCGATGCCACAGTTGAGAGCGATGAACCCGGAGTCGCGCCCCATCACTTCGACCAGGAAGAGGCGGTTGTGGGCATCGGCTGTGTCGCGAATCCGGTCGATGTTTTCGATGGCCGTGTTCAGGGCGGAGTCGTACCCGATCGTGGCGTCGGTCCCGTAGAGGTCGTTGTCGATGGTGCCGGGGACCCCGACCACCGGGATCTCGTGCTCGTCGTGGAGCTTGGTGGCGCCGCGGAACGTGCCGTCGCCCCCGATGGCCACCAGGAGGTCGATGCGATTGTTGGCGAGCTGCTCGGCGGCCTGGCGGCGGCCCTCCTCGGTCCGAAAGGCCTCGGAGCGGGCGCTTTTGAGGACGGTGCCGCCGGTTTGCAGAATGTTGGAGACGGATCGGCGATCCAGCTCGACGAAATCGCCCTCAATCATGCCCTCGTAGCCGCGCCGGATGCCAGTTACGTCAAGGTCGTTGGCGAGGGCGGTGCGCACGACGGCGCGGAGGCAGGCGTTCATTCCGGGGGCGTCGCCCCCGCTGGTGTATACGCCCAGACGCTGAAAGTCCTGCATGAAGGGAAAGGGAGCGGTGGGTGAGACGTCATCGAACGGGTGGGGGCCGCTACGGTGTGGGCCGCGGGCGGGCCACTACGATACCGATTTGGTGGTCGATCGTCTGAACGTACCGTTGAAGATCGGGCGAAACCACAATGCCGTCCGAGAGGGAGGCGTGCAGCAGGCCGCGCCCGCCGTCCTCGTGGGCGTAGACGAGGCCGCTGTGGCTTACGTCGAGGCCGTCGATGGACGTGACCATGCCCACGATGTCGCCGGCGCGGAGCTCGTCGTAGACGGCTCGGATGGAGTCCTGCGGCACATACCGCACGGGGTTTTGCTGCTGCCGGGAGTAGAGCGTTTCCTCCATCTCCTGGACGCAGCCGAAGAGGCGGTCGTTGGTGGCGAAGCGGTCGTAGGCCGAGCGGTGCGTGCTCATAAAGTTGAGCGAGTCGGTGAGGGAGCGGCCCCCAAGGGTGTCGCCGAGGCGGTCGACCAGGCCGCGGGCTTCATTGTCGGCCAGCCACTCGGTAAAGTAGTGCAGGCGGCTGCAGTACCCGCGGAGCCGGCCGTCGCGGTAGCGCTGTTCGGCCAGGCGCCGGGCAAAGCCGGCGTACGTGGTGTCGCCCGCCACGAGGCCGCGCGCCATCGCGAACGTCGACTCGATGAAGGTGACGCAGTCGAAGCCGTCGAGGCGCACCACGAGGGTTTCGGTGTCGACGGTGTCGAGCGTCCCTTCGAGGTAGGGGGCGCCTTCGAATCGCGTGCCCAGGGTCTGCATGAGGCCGCCGATGGATTCGGTCTTGCCCCGTTGGCGTTGTCCGTACGCCATGACGGAGGCGAACCGGCGGGCCGTGGCCGAGTCGGGGGGCGAGAGGGCGCTGTCGGGCAGGGCGACGGTGGTGTCCGACGGCGGATAGGGCGCCGCGTCGGAGCGCGGCTCGCAGCCGGCGGCCAGGAGGGTGGCGGCGAACAGGAGCGGAACGAGCGAGCGAGCGACGGGCATGGGCGCAGGGCGTTTCAAAATGGATCGCGCATTTCACCCCTTGCGGTCGTTCTCGTTTCGCGGAGCGGCGGGCGTCCGATGGAAGGCGCGGGGTGGGGTGTCGAGGGCGGCGGCCTCCGCGTCGGTGAGCGGCCACCAGTCGGGACTGAGGGCCAGGGCGTCGGCGAGGCGGGCTTCGTACTCGGCGCGCGGAATTTCGGTGACGCCGAAGCGCTCCAGGTGGTCGGTGGAGTACTGGGTGTCGAGGAGCACAAAGCCGCCGGCGCGGAGCTGGCGGACCAGGTGGACCAGGGCGACCTTCGACGCGTGGCTTTCCCGGAAAAACATGGACTCGCCGAAGAAGGCCCCGCCGAGGGCGACCCCGTACAGCCCGCCGGCCAGCTCGCCGTCCTGCCAGCACTCCACGCTGTGGGCAGGCCCTCGTTTGTGCAGTGCCGTGTACGCCCGAATGATGCGTGGCGTGATCCAGGTGCGATCGCGGTCCGCACAGCCCTGGATGACGGCCTCGAAGGCCTCGTCACTCGTCACCGAAAACTCGCGGCGCCGGACGCGCCGGCGGAGGTTGTGGGGAACGTGAAATGCCTCGAACGGCAGGTGGGCCCGAGGGTCGGGCGCGTACCAGGTGAGGCGACCCGTGCAGTCGTCGCCCATCGGAAAGACGCCACTGGCGTAGGCACGAATCAGCAGGTCCGGGGTCAGGCGCACCTCGTCAGACACGACAGTCGGGCGGATAGTGAAGGAACTGGGGATGTCAAACTATGCGCGTCGGCGGGAGTTTGTGCCGTGTATCGGACCTCAATCGACTTCCGTTCTGTCATGGACGATGTTCAGTACCAGGCCCTTGTGGGCGATCGCACCTTCGACATCACGGTGGGCGACGACCATCTGGTGGTGGACGGCGAGGAGCAGGCGTACACGTTCGAGGTACTACGTGAGGGGTACGTGTCCCTCATCGTGGGGGGGCGGAGTGTGCCGGTTTCTGTGGAGCCTGTGGGGGACGATCAACTGGAGGTGACGATCGATGGGCAGCGCACCACCGTTCGGGTCAAGGACGAGCGTGACCTGCTGCTCGACGAGTTTGGGCTGGGGGAAGACGCGGCGGCGGGCGGCGAGGTGCGGGCCCCCATGCCCGGCCTCGTGCTCGATGTGCTGGTGGAAGAGGGCGACGAGGTGGCGGCCGACCAGGGCCTGCTGGTCCTTGAGGCGATGAAGATGGAAAACGAATTGAAGGCGCCGTCCGGGGGCGTCGTGGCGGCCATCCACGCGGCCAGCGGCGATGCGGTGGACAAGGAGGCCCTGCTCATCGAGATTGAAGCGAAGGAGTAGTGCCGTGTCAACCGCGATTCTTGCACAGAAAAATCGCCCCCGGTCATCCCGGGCGGAGCGAGCGTGCGAGCGGAGATCCGGGATCTATACGGCGGGAGAAGAGAGCACTCCGGGTTCCGCCCTGTCCCCCCCTCAGGGCCATTCTTCCTCAGTCGAGCCCCATTGAGTTGGCCGGATCGATCCCGGCTCGGCGCCCCGAACGCCCTCGGGGCTTGGCCGGGAGG
>NCRB01000059.1 GCA_002894665.1 Salinivenus iranica | reverse complement strand
ACGGCCTGTTTCCGCCCCCGCTCTCGACGAACGAAGAGGTCGGAGGATCCGAAGACCCATTGCGCAATCCACAAACTGAAGATTGATTGCACTTAGTGCGTATTGCGTATTTCGTATGGCGTGGGACGTGACTACCAAGGTCTACGGAATACGCAATACGAAATACGTGCGATTAGCACACCGGTCCTTGCAGACTTCTTCCTCCATATACGCCGCCTACCCCCATGTCAACCGGCACCCTTTACGACAACGTCTGGGATCAACACACCGTCCGCGAGCTGCCCACCGGCGAAACGCAGCTGTTCGTGGGCCTGCACCTGATCCACGAGGTGACGAGCCCGCAGGCCTTCGGCATGCTCGAGGAACGCGACCTGTCGGTGGCGTTTCCGGATCGCACCTACGCCACCACCGACCACATCGTCCCCACGGCGGATCTCTCGCGCCCGTTTGGCGACGACCAGGCCGAAACGATGCTCCGGGAGCTGGAGCAAAACACCGAGGCGTACGACATCACCTTCTTCGATCCCACCTCCGGCGCGCAGGGCATTGTGCACGTGGTGGGCCCGGAGCAGGGCCTCACGCAGCCTGGTATGACCATCGTCTGCGGCGATTCGCACACGAGCACGCACGGGGCCTTCGGCACCCTCGGCTTCGGCATCGGCACCAGCCAGATCCGCGACGTGCTGGCGACGCAGTGCATCGCGATGGAGAAGCAGGACGTGCGGCGCATTCAGGTGAACGGCTCGCTGGGTGAAGGCGTCTACGCCAAAGACATCATCCTCAAGATCATCGGCGAGCTGGGCGTGGAGGGCGGCATCGGGTACGTGTACGAATACGGCGGCCCGGCCATCAAGAACCTCAGCATGGAGGGGCGGATGTCGATCTGCAACATGAGCATTGAGGGCGGGGCGCGCGCCGGCTACGTCAACCCCGACCTCACGACGTTCGAGTACATGAAGGGCCGTCCCCACGCCCCCAGCGGCGCCGCCTGGGAACGGGCCATCGACTGCTGGCAAGACATTCAGTCCGACCCCGACGCGACGTACGACGACAAAGTGACGTTCGACGGCTCGGCCATCGAGCCGATGGTGACGTGGGGCATCACGCCGGGGCAAGCAATCGGCATCTCAGAGCCGATTCCTGATCCCGCTACTATGGATTCGGGCGACCGGGCCACAGCCGAGAAGGCCCTCGACCACATGGACCTGCGGCCGGGCCGCACGATGGAGGGCGTGAACGTGGACGTCGCCTTCCTCGGCTCCTGCACCAACGCGCGCATCACCGACCTCCGCGAGGCCGCGTCTCTCCTGAAGAAACTGAACCGCCCTGTGGCCGACGATGTGCGGGCGATGGTGGTCCCCGGCTCGCAGGGCGTGAAGCAGCAGGCCGAGGCCGAGGGCCTCGCCGACACCTTCCGCAACGCGGGCTTCGACTGGCGCGGGGCCGGGTGCTCGATGTGCCTCGGGATGAACGAAGATCAGCTCCAGGGCCGTGAGCTGTGCGCCTCCTCCTCGAACCGCAACTTCATCGGCCGCCAGGGCAGCAAGGACGGGCGAACGGTGCTGATGAGTCCTGCAATGGTGGTGGGCGCGGCGGTGGAGGGTGAAGTCACCGACGTAAGGAAGTTGCTGTGATCGAGCGTTTAGTCGTGGGTCTGTAATGCGTATTTCGTATTGCGTATTCCGTAAGGGCTACCTCGGACGCGTAGATCGATACGCAATACGCGCCCTGAACGCAGTGAGGAAGTACTCTTGGGGTGCAACACGCAATACGCAACACGCAATACTTTCACGCCGGAAGCGGTACATCATTGAGGAGTTGCTCGACATCTGCTGTCTCATACCGAGAACTCGACTCCCGAATTTCTCCGCCGCGCTGCTGAGGAATGATCGTGAGCAAAAGACGAATGATCTCTGTCATAAAGCGGAGCCGATGCTCAACGACCTTGTCCCGGAGAACAAATCGTCCTTTGTAGTACCAGTCGCGGCTTTCGCGCGCCGATCCCAGTGCATATTCGTAGAAGCGAGCTCGATCCTTCCCAGTCCCTCGTGAATACCCTTCCGCCACATTCGCCCCAATGGACCCAACCGCTCGGTACAGCTGGTTCGCCACCGGCTGCGTGCGCTCGCTCTCCCGGAGCGTCCCCGCATCCCGCCAGCTCACGTCCGAAGCAAACAGACTCAACTGATACACCCGCATTCCCCAGAGCGGATCGTCTCGAATCGAGTCCGGCACCTGCTCTTTCCACGATTCAAACGTCATAGGATCTGAGATCACAAGCTTGAAAGGAGCGGCATCCCAAATACGCAATACGCAACACGAAATACGCACTCTCCAATATGCCCACCGCAACGGACAAAACCGTAACCACCGTCACCGGCTCCGCCGTCCCCGTCCGCGGAAACGACATCGACACCGACCAGATCGTCCCCGCCCGCTTCCTGAAGGAGGTGACGTTCGACAACATGGGCGCGTACGCCTTCTACGACGTGCGGCGGGACGACGACGGCACCCTGAACGACCACCCGTTCAACCGCTACCCGAACGCCTCCATCCTGGTCGTAAACCAGAACTTCGGCTGCGGGTCTTCCCGCGAGCATGCCCCCCAGGCGCTCATGCGCTGGGGCATCGACGGCCTCATCGGGGAGTCGTTTGCCGAAATCTTCGCCGGCAACTGCCAGGCCCTCGGCCTCCCCACCGCCACCGCCGACCCCGAGACTGTGGAGTGGATCATGAACCAGGTGGAGGCCGACCCGGCGCTCGAACTGGCGATCGATGTCGAGTCGGAGACGGTCACCGTCGGTGACGAGACGATCGACGTCACCATCAACGACTCGCAGCGCGAGGCGCTCCTGCAGGGCATCTGGGACACCACCGCCCTCATGAAAAGCTACATGGATGAGGTGGAGGAGACCGCCGATTCTCTGCCCTACCTGAACGAGTTTGCCAATTGTTGACGGTATCGAGCACGATTCGAAGCGCGTATTGCGTGATGCGTATTGCGTATCTTTGCCCTCGCTGCCTCCCAGGCCCCACGAAATACGCAATACGAAATACGCAATAGATCCACTTTTACCCCCACCGCCACCGCCCAGAAATGCCTTCCACTCCTGAAAACGCGCAGACCGATAAAATCCAGAGCCAAGATGTCACCGAGGGCCTCGGCCGCGCCCCAGCCCGGGCCATGTTTCGGGCCATGGGCTACGACGACAAGGACCTCGCGCAGCCGCTCATTGGCATCGCGAACCCGGCGGCGGACGTGACGCCCTGCAACGTGCACCTCGACCGCATCGCCGACGCGGCGCGGGAAGGCCTGAACGAGGCGGGCGGGACGCCCATCGAATTCGGCACCATCACGGTGAGCGACGGCATCTCGATGGGCACGGAGGGCATGAAGGGGTCGCTCATCTCCCGCGAGGTGATCGCCGACTCGGTGGAGCTCGTGGCCTTTGCCGAGCGGCTCGACGGGCTCGTCGTCATGGGCGGCTGCGACAAGAACATGCCGGGCATGATGATGGCCGCCATCCGGGCCGACCTGCCGAGCGTCTTCCTCTACGGCGGCTCCATCATGCCGGGGCGCCACCGCGGGCAGGACGTCACGATTCAGAACGTGTTCGAGGCCTGTGGGGCGGTCGCCACGGGGCAGATGACGGAGGACGAACTCGACGAGATCGAACGCCACGCCTGCCCCGGGGCCGGCTCGTGCGGCGGGATGTTTACCGCCAACACCATGGCCTCCATCAGCGAGGCGATCGGCTTCGCCCCACTGGGAAGCGCGGGCCCGCCTGCCGTAGACGAATCCCGTGATAGGGTGGCCCACGAGACGGGTCGGCTCACCGTGGAGGCCGTCACGGAGCGGCGACGGCCCTCGGAGTTCCTCAGTAAGAAGTCGTTCGAGAACGCGATAGCCCTGCAGGTGGCCGTGGGCGGTTCCACGAACGGCGTGCTCCACCTGCTCGCGATGGCGGCGGAGGCGGGCATCGACCTCTCAATTGAAGAGTTCGACGCAATCAGCCGCCGCACGCCGAAGATTGGCGACTTCCAGCCCGGCGGCTCGCGCGTGATGAACGACCTCCACGAGGTGGGCGGCGTGCCCGTCGTGCTGAAGGAACTGCTCGACCACGACCTTCTCCACGGCGACGCCCGCACCGTCACCGGCGAAACGATGGCCGAGGCGCTCGACCGCGTCGATCCGCCCGCCATTGCAGACCTCGACGTGGACTACCTCTACACGATCGACGCCCCCAAGAACGAGGAGGGCGCCATTCGCATCCTCACCGGCAACCTCGCCCCCGACGGCGCGGTGCTCAAGATCACCGGGGCCGACGACTGGACGTTCGAAGGCGCGGCGCGCGTGTTTGAGAGCGAAGAGGCCGCGACGGAGTACGTGCAAGCGGGCCACATCGAGTCCGGCGACGCGATCATCATCCGGAACGAGGGGCCGAAGGGCGGGCCCGGCATGCGCGAGATGCTGGGCGTGACCGCCGCCCGCGACGGGCAGGGCCACGCCCAGGACGTAGCGCTCATTACCGACGGGCGCTTCTCCGGCGCCACCCGCGGCCTCTCCATCGGCCACGTTGCCCCCGAGGCTGCTGTCGGCGGCCCGCTCGCCGCGGTGCAGGACGGCGACACGATCCGGATCGACGTGGCGGAGCGTACGCTGGAGGTCGACCTCTCCGACGCCGAACTAGAACAGCGCCTCGACGACTGGTCTGCTCCCGAGCCACGATATACGACCGGGGTTCTCGCCAAGTACGCCGCCCTCTTTGGCTCTGCGGCGGACGGGGCGGTGAGTCGCGTGACGAGTGATGTGTGACGAGTGATGCGCGATGGATGGGCTCCCACGCACGCAGCCCAAGACATCTGGCTTCCTCGCCCATACCCCCACCCTTCCCTACGCACGGACGCAAAAGATGGCAGACTCAATCGAACTCTTCGATACGACCCTCCGCGACGGCACGCAGGGGGAGCACGTCACCCTTTCGGCCCGCGACAAGGGGCGCATCGCCCGCCGCCTGGACGCGTTTGGGATGGACGTGATCGAGGGCGGATGGCCCGGCTCCAACCCGAAGGACCAGGCCTTCTTCGACGACGCCCGGGACGAGGAGTGGCCCCACGCCGCCATCTGCGCCTTCGGCTCCACCCGCCACGCCTCCCACGCCCCGCCGGACGACCCGAACCTGCAGGCGCTCATCGAGGCGGAGACCGACGTGGTGTCGATCTTCGGGAAATCGTGGACGCTGCACGTGGAGCAGGCGCTCGGGGTGTCGCGGGAGACGAACCTAGCCCTCATTCGCTCGTCCGTCGCCTTCCTGCGCGAGCACGGCAAACGCGTGATCTACGACGCCGAGCACTTTTTTGACGGCTACGCCGACAACCCTGAGTACGCCCTTCGCACGCTCCGGGCCGCCGCCGAGGCCGGGGCCGACACGCTGGTGCTCTGTGACACGAACGGCGGCTCGCTGCCACACGACATTCGCGAGGGCACCGCCACCGTCCACGACACGTTCGACACGACGCTCGGCATCCACGCCCACGACGACGGCGGGTGCGCGGTGGCCAACAGCCTCGCCGCGGTGCGGGCGGGGGCGCGGCACGTGCAGGGCACCATCAACGGCCTCGGCGAGCGCTGCGGCAACGCCGACCTCTGCGCCGTCATTCCGGATCTGCAGTTGAAGATGGGTTTCGAGTGCGTCGACGCGGACCAGCTCGACGCCCTCGTGGACCTTTCCCGCTTCACGAACGAAGTGGCGAACCTCGACCCCGACGACGGCGCGGCGTACGTGGGGCGCAGTGCCTTCACGCACAAGGGCGGCGTGCACGTCTCGGCCGTCATGAAGGAGCCGAGCACCTACGAGCACGTGGAGCCCGACGCCGTGGGCAACCGGCGGCGCGCACTCGTGTCCGACCTGTCGGGCAAGAGCAACATCCGCTACAAGGCGGAGGAGCTGGGCATCGACCTGGGCTCGGACGATGCGGCGCAGGCCGTCGACCGGATCAAGGAGCTGGAGCACCTCGGGTACGAGTTTCAGGGGGCGGAGGCCTCCTTCGAGCTCCTCCTCCGCACCCTCCAGGACGAGGTGCCGGATTTTTTCGCGCTCGACCGGATGCGCGTCTGGAGCGGGCAGGAAGACGATGGGGAGCAGACCGTCGAGGCCTCCCTCGCCCTTGCCGTGCAGGACGAGCGCACGCTGGCCGTGGCGGAGGGCAACGGGCCGGTCGACGCCCTCTCCAACGCCATGCGTAAAGGGCTCCGTCCGTTCTACCCGAGCCTCGACGACGTGCGCCTCTCCGACTACAAGGTGCGCGTCCTCACGCCGCAGGACGGCACCGCCGCCACCGTGCGCGTCCTCATCGAACACAGCGACGGGACGAGTGCCTGGAACACCGTCGGGGTGTCCGAAAACATCCTCGACGCCAGCTGGCAGGCCCTGGCCGATGGCCTCCGGTACTCCCTCTTTCACTTCTCGACGACTGTCCACTCGTCTCCCGCGCCCTCATGGCCATCTCCACCAGGGATGTTCGCGCGTCGTCGGGCGTCCGCAGGGGAGTATCGAACTCAATTCGAAGGGCAACCGTCGTTCCCCCCGCCACCGCTTCCAGATGTATCCCCTCCGCATCGAGTCCCGTCATCCGGGCGGATGTGGCCTCGGGTGCGTCGCCGAACACCTTCGCCAATCGCAATACATCGTCGGCGTGTTCGGCGTTCATATGATCGCAAATGCGCTCGACATCCGCCCTGGAAAGAACCGAATTGCGCTGCTCCATGGTAAGATAAGGCCCTGTTGAACATGGTCGAGAAGGGAGGACACTATACGCGAGACGCTCGGGTCGTGTCCGTGCAAAACTCTCGTGGAGAAGGGAAGCATCCTAAAGGCGTGTGCGTGGAAATAGTGTTCACACATCCACACGAAGACGCCACGAGCCATGGGACACGAAATCACGGATTTTCAGGATGACGTTCTCGACGCGAGTGCCGACCAGCCCGTCCTCGTCGACTTCTGGGCGCCGTGGTGCGGCCCCTGTCGCCAGCTAAGTCCCGTCCTCGAATCGCTGGCCGAGGCGGCCGACGACTGGACGCTTGCGAAGGTCAATGTGGACGACCACCAGGAGGCGGCACAGGCGTACGGCGTCCGAGGCATTCCGGCCGTCAAGCTGTTCCACGACGGCGAGGTGGTGGCGGAGTTTACCGGCGCAAAGCCCGAGCACGCCATCACGAAGTGGCTGGAGGAGAATCTGCCGAGCGAGGAGAAGAGCCGCATCGAGAAGGCCCGCGCCTTGCTGGACGAAGGGAACCACGAGCAGGCCGAACAACAGCTCTGGCCGGTTTTGGAGGACGACCCGGACCACGACGAGGCGCAGGTGCTGATGGCCCGGGCCCTGGCGTTCAAAGACCCGACGCGTGCGGAGGCCCTCGCCGACGCCGCCGACGTGGCCGATCCGGGCCTGCGGCAGACCCGCGACGGCGTCCAGACCCTCACGCGCCTCCTCACCCTGGCCGAGGACCCGTCCGACCTCCCGGACGGCGACGGCAAGGACGCCTACCTGGACGCCATCCGGGCGCTGTCCGATCAAGACTTCGACACGGCGCTTGACCACTTCATCGACGTGGTGCGCACCAACCGGGACTACGACGACGATGGCGCCCGAAAAGCCTGCGTCGCCCTCTTCACGCTGCTCGGGGAAGATCATCCGGCCACGCAGGCCCACCGCCGCACCTTCGACATGGCGTTGTATTAGCGCCGGTCGACGG
The DNA here is from genome assembly GCA_002894665.1 of Salinivenus iranica. Lineage (GTDB taxonomy): Bacteria > Bacteroidota > Rhodothermia > Rhodothermales > Salinibacteraceae > Salinibacter > Salinibacter iranicus. Next base: position 12,618 of record NCRB01000059.1, on the reverse strand, counting down.
GACCGTCGTCCTCAACATGTTCACCTCCTTCCTCCTGCCCCAATGCCCGACCGCCCCGACGCGCTCCCCGGCACCGCCCAGCATCTCCATACCGCCCGCCTGGAGGTGCGATGGGGCGACATGGACGCGGCAGGGCACGTCAACAACAGCCGCTTCTTCTCCTATTTTGAGGAGGCGCGCGTGGAGTGGCTGAAGGCGAATCACGGGGAGGAGGTGTTTACCGACGTCGGGCCCGTCCTCGCCCACGCGTCGTGCGACTACGAACAGCCGGTGCGGCACCCCGCCACCCTGCGCATTGCGGTGTACACCGAGCCGCCCGGCCGGACCAGCCTCCGCACCCATTACGTCGCCCGTCTCGATGCGTCCGGGGACGTGGTGGCCACCGGTGAGGCAACGCTGGTGTGGATTGACATAGCGTCCGGCCGCCCCGTGCCGCTTCCCGACCTTGACCTCTAGCGCCTCCGGGGCGCCCCCGACAGCAGGTCCGTAGCCTCGGGCGAGCGGAGAACCCGGGCGGCCGTCGCAACCGCCTCCTGCACCGCCGGATGTTCGGGCGCCAGCCCCTCGTAGACGTAGCCCGCCTGAAACGGCCCGACGGCCCGCACCAGAATCTCGGCGCCGAAGTGAACGGCGGCGTCGCGCCGCTCCGCGTCGTCCCAAAGCACCGCCTGGGCCCCGCCCAGCGCGTCGGCGTACGTCGTCAGAAATGCGTCTTGGTGGGCCTTCACCGCCTCCGCGAAGGCGTCCGACGGAGCGCGATGCTGTTGCATCCAGAGATGCGCGAGCCAGTGCGCCACGTCCTGCAGCGGACGGCCGTAGTGGGCCAGCTCCCAGTCGATGAGTCGGATTCCCTCCTCCACGACGAGCACCGACGGCGGCCACAGGTCCCCCATCGTGAGGCAACGCCCGGGCTCCAGCAAGGCCTTCCCCAGCTGTTCGGCCCGCGCGCCCAGGGCCTCGGCGTCCGGCACGCCCCCCGTCGCGAGCATGTCCGCCACGCCCCGGTACTGGACCGCGAAGCGCGTCTCCTGCATCGGACGGTTGTCGAAGGGATCCGCAAACGTGGCGTCCGTGCACGTCGTCGCGTGCAGGCGCCCAAAGAACTGCCCGAGCCGCTCCCCCAGCACCGACGCCCCCTCGTTCCGCCCGACCGGATCGGCCCCACGAAGCCATTCATCGAACGACGGCACGTCGCCAACATCCTCCATGAGGAGCACGGGCAGCGTTTCGTTCACGTCCACCGGCCGTGGGACGCGGACGGCAGGGCTCGTCACGTCCGCCAGCCGCCCCCCGGGCGACAAGGCCTCCAGGCCGCGGGCCTCCATGAGGAGCCGGCTCGGGGCCAGGGGCGTGTTCGGGTCCGCGGCAATGTAGGGCGGCGCGTACTTCATAATCAGCGAGCGATTGGCCCCCGGCACGCGCCAGACGACGTTCAGGTTGCCGCCCGGCAGTCGCCGCGGCGCACCGGTGGGCTCACCGCTGGGGAGTCGCTCGCTCACGTACCGCCGGACCGCGCTTGGCGTCTCGAACTGTGCGGTCGTCGCAAAACTATTCATCGGCCTTGAATCGGTAGATTGTATTCGGAAACTCGACCGGCTCCGCGTCCCGCAGAAACGCCGTCACGATCCGTTCCTGCTCCTCCCGCGAGCGGTCGAGGGTGGCGGAGAGAGCCTCCTGCTCGGGCGGGTCGCGATCGGGAATCGAGTACTTGTGCCCCACCACGAGGCCCGCACACGGGATCTCAAGCTCATTCGCCAGCACCACCTCGGGCCCCAGCGTCATCGAGTTGACCTGCGCACCGAGCCGCGGGAGGGCCCGGTTCTCGGCGGCGGTTTTGGAGCGCGGCCCCTGCACGTAGGCGAACGTCACCGCATCGGCAATGGAGGCGTCCGCCGCGTCGGCCAGGCCCTGGACCTGCGCGGTGAGGGCGGTGGCAAACAGGCTGTCGTCAATCACGAGGTGTCCGTGCGCCGGCGACGGGTCGGTGAACATCGTGCACGCGCTGCCGTCGGGCAGGCGATTCTCCAGCATCAGCAGGTCGTCGACCAGGAGCGGTCGGTTGATCGGCACCTCGGGATCCAGCACCCCCACCGAGCTGGTTACGAGCAGCGCCCCGCAGCCGATCTGCTTCAGCGCCGCGGCCTGGGCGCGGTAATTGATTTGGTTCGGCAGTCGGCGATGGGGCAGGCCGTGGCGAAAGAGCACGTACGCCGATCGGTCCGTCCCCGCGACGCGGTGGAGCGTCTGGTCGCCCCACTCCGTCTCAACAGTCTCCGGCTCCAGGGTCAGCGCCCCGGGCAGCGAATCGGAAAAGGCACTTCCAAGAATGGCGGCAACACTCATGAGGCTGGAAATTTAGAAGCGGAGCAATCGGGACCCCTTCTCCATCTGTACCCGTCGACACAGGCCCAGCGGCTAGAATTCGTACCGCACGCCAAACTGGAATTGGCGCGGCGGCCCGGCGTTTTTTTTCTCAATGTCGGAGCCGGGCCGGCCCACCTGAATCTGGTTGCTCTGCGTGGCGTTGTTGGCGAAGCCGCTCAGGTTCTTGGTGTTGAGCACGTTGAACACATCGGCCTGCGCCACCACGCGGCCCCTGCCCAGCGACCAGCCGTACTGGGCACTCAGATCGAACCGATACGACCAGGGCAGGCGGTCGGTGTTGCGGGACGCGCCCGGAAAGCGGTCGCTGTCGCCCACGTACTGCCCGCCGCGATACGTCCCGTCCCCGTTCAGGTCGCGGGTGCCGAAGCACACCTCGTCGGCGCCGCCCGCTCCCGGCTCACACGCGTTGGGCACCCGGTTGATGGGCTGCCCGCTCTGGAATAGGCCCGCGAGCGTCACGCGCAGCCGGTCCGTCGGGTACGCCGATCCGATGGCACTGATCACGTGCCGCCGGTCGTTGACCGAGGGGCCCCACTCGTCCTCGAAGTCGTTGGCGTCCGCGGCCCGAAAGTTAATGTCGTCGGTGTTGTTGCGCCGGCTCGACAGCGTGTAGCTGAAGCGGTACGAGTAGGCTTCGTTGCCTCGACCCTTGATCAGATTGAAATTGGCGGCCCAGTAGCGCGCCTCGCCCGCCGTCTCCGTCATGGTGATGCGCCGGGCCCCGCCCGGGCCGGGCGCCACCGGCCGGGCCTCATTGGCCTCCTCCACGCTCCGCACGAGATCGGACGGGTCCCGGTCGGGGTCGTTGAGGACGTCTTCCAGCTCGGCCTCAGTGATTTCGTGGGAGGACGGCGCGTTCAGGTCGCGGATGCGGTAGAGGTTGTTCGTCCGGGTGTGGATGAGGTCGACGTACGCCAGGAGGTCCTCGCCAAACTGGCGCTGCACCCCGAGCGAGAACTGGTGCGTCTGCGGGTTTTCGTACCCGTTCGGATTCAAAATCTGGGCCTGGCTGAGCACGTTCGTGGGCGTGCCCTCCACGTCCGCGGCCGTCGGCCCCTCTAGGTAGGTCGGGGGCGGGCTCTGGCCGAGCGTGCGATTCCCGTTGAAGGTCACCTCGTCGACGTTGGTCCCGGACGGCAGGATCCCCTGATCGATAAGCTCGCCGATCTGCTCCTTGAACCCCTCCGTGTTCGTGTTCACCTGCAGCGCATCGCTGACGACGGAGTAGACGATCTTGTCGTAGAAGATGCCGTAGCCGCCGCGCAGGGTGGTGCGGGCATCGACCGAGTAGTTCAGGCCGAGGCGCGGAGCGATATTGTCCCAGTCCCCGTGCTCGCGTCCCAGGGTGGCCTCCGACAGGCTGTCGTAGTCCCAGCGCAGGCCCGCCGTCACCGTCAGATCCGAGACCGGCGAGAACTCATCCTCCACGTACAGCCCGATCAGATCCTGGCGCGTGCCGAACGAGGAGGGACGGAGCTCGACGCGGTAGTCGGTCACCGCAAGGTCCTGAGGGGTCGCCCCCAGCGCCCCGGGCAGCTCCGCGGGCGTCAGCGACGGGCCGACGTCGGCTCCCTGGAAGCGCTCGAACTGCGACTGATTCAGCTGCACGACGTAGTTCCCGTTCGGGTTGCCCCCCCCGGTGAGGCCGTGGTCGGACATCAGGACGTCGACGCCCGCCTTCAGGTGGTGATCGCCGAGGGGGTACGACACTTTTTGCTGCAGCTGGAACGTGTTCTCCACGCTGTCGAACGCAAACCCTGGATGGCCGAGCACGGCCCGCGTTGTGCCATCGGGCCCCTGCACGTCCACCCGCGGGCGGTTCGGGTTTGACGGATTTCCCGCGTCCCAGTTGAACCGGCTGTACTGGAAATTACTCTCGTACACAAGCTTGTCGCCAACGTAGGTGTTCTGGAGAGCGGCGTGGACGCCGTCGCGCTCTTCCGTGCTCGCCGCGCTGGCGAACGTGACCCCCCCCGTGAGCCCCCCGCCCTGGTTGTCGATGTGCACCCGATTGGCGTTCAGCCGCACCGTGGAGCGCCACCGGTCATTCCAGCGGTGGTCCACGCGGGCCGAGGCGTATGTGAGGTGGTTCTGGCCACCGATCGTCTCTCGCACGCCGGGTGCATCCAGCAGATTGTCTTTGAAGTCCGCCGTGTGCTCCAGGTTGACGTGGATAAAGGTCCGGTCTTCTACGATCGGGCCGCCCAGCGCAAAGCCGGCCTGCTGCCGATGGAAGCCCTCCTTCACCTGATTGCCCGACAGGTCCCGCTGCGTGAGTTCATCGCCCGCGTCGTTCGTAAACTCGCCGTCCAGCGGCTGGCCGGGGCGCGTGAGGTAGAAGGCCTCACCCGTCCACTGGTTGCTGCCCGACTTGGTGGTGACGTTGAAAATGCCGTTGCCGGTGCGCCCATACTCGGCGGAGTAGGTGCTGGCAAGCACCGTCACGTCCTTCACGATGCCCGTGGGGACGTCGAACTGAGGCCCCCCCAGGAACTGCTCGTTGTTGTCCATGCCGTCGATCAGGTACTGGGTGTAGAGCCCGTTCGTGCCGTTGATGCTCACGTTGGGGGCCTCGGCGAAAAAGCCGGTCGACGGCGTGACGTTGGGCAGGCGGTAGAGGCTCTGAGTAAAGTTGCGCCCCTCCACCGGCAGGTCCTCCAGCGCGGCGGCGTCGAAGCTGGACGACACCTCCGCGTTCACCCGGTTCACGTTGGCGATTCCCCGGCGGCCCTCCACCACCACTTCGTCGAGTTCAACCTGCGCGATCGGGGTCAGCAGGAGCGTCACGCTCCGAGTAACGTTGGAGCGCAGTTCGATGCCCGTGCTGCGGGTGGCATAGAAGCGGTCGTTGTCCTCGAGCACAACGGTGTACTGGCCGGCGGTGGACAGGCCCCGCCACTCTACACGGCCCTGCGCGTCGGTCGTGCGCTCGGCCTCCACTCCAATCTCGTCGTTGACGAGCCGGATCGTCACCCCCGAGGCGGGGGCATTGGCGTCCATGTTGACGGCGTGCACTTCGAGGGTGGCCTGTCCGTGGGCCGTCGGCACCAGAAGTCCGACTCCCAGGGCAAGGGCCCACAGCGGAAGACGTACAGTACGGGTTGAGCGGGCGAGGATGGGGTATAGAGACGTCATGGGCAGGGTGTGGACTGCGGGGCCCCGCACGCGGACGTCGTCCTGCCACAGGATGGCAACGGCCGACGGTCTGTACCAGAACGCGCGCAGGGACAGATCGAACGAGCACAACAGGGGGCCGCCCCTTCGACGACTGGAGGGGCGGTGCGGCTGCGCCGCTCCCGTTGCCCACCGCAGGACCACAAACCAGAGTGTCCCGGCGGGATCGGGGCGGCCTCACGCAGCCGATACGACGTGCTCGTTCGTTGGGGGCGCCCGGGAGCGGTGCGACGCACCGCGACGGGTGGAGAGAGCCCGTGCGGCCCTCTCTCGCTCAGAGGGGGGGCCCAGCACCTGCCGGAGTTGCGTCAGCAGGACCACCGGGGCCGATGATCGTCGGCTCAGCAGCGAGAGAAGGTCCCGGTGCCCGTTCACGTCGTCCCGAGGGGTGAGCAGGGCCGGGGCGGTGCCGGCAGCCGCCTGCAGGTGACGCGCAAGCGCCGGAAAGAGCCTCGGCGTCGTCCACGGCAGCGCCTCAAACTGCTCTCGGCTGAAGTGCTCGCGACTAAGAGCAATGAGGTAGGCCCCGTCGCGATCGGGGGTCGGGCCCAGGACGGGCGCGCCGTCTGTCAACCGTTGCGCGATGCGCGTCCAGTCGACTTCGTGGAGACGCGGGCAGTCGCTTCCCACCGCGATGACGTGGTCGTATCCCTCCGCAAACGCATCGGCCACCGCGTTGGTGAATCGCGCACTGAACCCCTGTCCCCGCTGCTGGGCGTCCGTCGCCTCCAGGACGGGCAGGGGGCTGTTGTGGACGGCCCGCCGGGTGTGCTGATACAGCGTCTCGGCCACCTGGCGGTGCTTTGCATAGTCCCGCCGCACGAACTCCTTGTTTTGCCACTCCCGCTCGGGGCGGTGGCTAAAGAACAGAATGGCGGTATCGTCGCCGGTCGGGTCGATGGGACTGCGTGCGGCCGTGAAAGAAGTCGCTTCAGGCAAATTGAGTGGCGTTTATCGCCGCTTCGTTACACCATGGCGTCTCTGATGATCAGAAGGGGCTACAGGTTCGCCCGAACTCGCCCGTCCGACGGCGCCCCATCGCCCGAGGCGGCCGGCGACTGATCGGCGTACTGCAGGTCGTGGAGCTTGCGGTAGAGGCCGTCCTGCGCCAGCAGGTCCTGATGGGTGCCGCGCTCCCGCACCTCACCCTTGTGCATCACCAGGATCATGTCCGCGTCCTGGATCGTGGAGAGGCGGTGCGCGATGGCGAGGGTGGTGCGTCCCTCCGTCAGCCGCTCCAGCGCCTGCTGGATGAGGGCCTCCGTCTCGGTGTCCACGCTGGAGGTGGCCTCATCGAGCACCATCACATCGGGATCGTACAGGAGCGCCCGCACGAACGCCAGGAGTTGCCGCTGGCCGTGGGAGAGCGAGGAGCCGCGCTCCTTCACGTCCTGTTGGTACCCTTCCGGCAGCCGCTCGATGAACTGGTCGGCCTGCACAATCTCGGCGGCGCGCTTCATGCTCTTCTCGTCGATCGACGGGTCGCCCAGGGTCAGATTGCGCTCCACCGAGCCCGAGAACAGAAAGACATCCTGCAGGATGAGGCCGATGTGGCGACGGAGGGCCTTGAGGCGCAGGTCCCGAATGTTCACCCCGTCCACCAAGATCTCGCCCCGCTGGATCTCGTAGAAGCGCAGCAGCAGGTTCATCACGGTCGACTTCCCGGCCCCGGTTGCGCCCACCAGGGCCACCGTCTCGCCCGGCTCCACGGTGAAGGAGACATCCTTGAGCACCCAGTCGGGGTTGCCCTCGTTGTCGTCCTCGTAGGCGAACCACACGTTGCGGAACTCGATGCGGCCCTTCACGGCGTCCAGCTCCACGGGATCGTCGGGCTCCGGCAGGTGGTGGTCCTCATCGAGCACGCCGAAGATGCGCTCCGCCCCCGCCATCGCGCGCTGGAGCGTGTCGTATTGGTTCGAGAGGTCGCGGATGGGCTCGAAGAACTGGCGCGCGTACTGAATGAACGCCACCAGCACCCCCAGCGTGAGGGCCGATCCGCTAAGGGCCCCCACTCCTCCGTACCACAGCACCGCCGCCAGCGCCACCGTCGAGATAAACTCGATGGACGGCCAGAAGATGGCGTAGTAAAAGATGGTGCGGATGTGCGCCGCGCGGTGATCGTCGTTGATGCCCTCGAACCGGTTCATCTCTTCCTCCTCCCGGTTAAAGAGCTGCACGATGTGCATCCCCGTCACGTGCTCCTGGATGAAGGAGTTGAGCCGGGCAATCTGCTTGCGCGTCTCGCGGTACTGCTCGCGCACGTTGTTGCGGAACCAGAACGTGACCCACACCATGAGCGGCATCACCAGCAGCGTGACCACCGCCAGCTGCCAGTTCAGCGTGAACATGAAGTAGGCGATGAAGAAGAGCTTGAAGAGGTCGCCCAGCGCCACGATGAGGCCGGAGGAGAGCACGTCGCTGAGCGCCTCCACGTCGCTCGTGGTGCGCGTGATGAGCCGCCCGATGGGGGTCCGGTCGAAGAACGAGAGCGGCTGGTCCTGAATGTGGCGGAAGACCGTCGTCCGCAGGTCGTAGATGGCCCGCTGGCCGATGTACTGCGTGAGGTAGTTTTCCGCAAAGGAGAGGAGCCCCTCCCCAATCAGCGCCAGGAAGAGGAACAGGATGATGCGCTGCAGCCCCTCCAGGTCGCCGACGACGATGTAGTTGTCAATTCCCTGCTGCACGAGCCAGGGCCGCAGCGGGCCCAGGAAGGAGCCCACGAGCGTGATGGTGAGCGCGAGCACCACCCATCCGGCGTAGGGCTTCAGGTACTGCGCGATGCGGCGGATGAGCCGCCCGTCGAAGGTATTCACCTCCCGCACCGTGTCGTCGTCCTGCATGTAGGGCGTCTCGTCGTCAGCCAACGGGGAGGGTGAGGCTGTGTGGGGAAATTGTGCACAATGTCGTCAACCGGCAACCCAGGGGCGCGTTCAGTGTTGCGGGAGGCCGTGGCGGGGGCACCGTCCCATTCCCTACGCGTTACGTTCCGCTGTTCGCTGCGCCAGGCTCCTTCGTGCGGGGGTCCAGGGAGTAGCGCCGGAGCTCTTCGGCGACCGCGGCGTCGGGAAAGACAGCGCGCGCCTCCGCCTCCAGCGTTGACGGCTCGTCGTAGCGGGCGCTAATGTGGCCGAGGAGCAGTCGGTCGGCTCCGGCGTCGCGAGCCACCGTAGCCGCCTCCCGTGCGGTGCTATGCCCCGTTTGGACGGCACGAGACTGTAGGTCTTCGGCGAAGGTGCCTTCGTGGTACAGCAGGTCTGCGTCATCCGCGAGGGCACGCCCCCCGTCGCAGGGCCGGGTATCGGTCACGTAGGCGAACGCAATGCCGGGACGCGGCGGGCCCAGCACCTGCTCGGGCCGCACGGTGGTGCCGTCGTCCAGTGTCACGGGCTCTCCCCCCTGCAGCCGCGCAAACGCCGGGCCTTCCGGCACGCCAAGGGCGCGGGCGCGCTCGGGATTGAACCGTCCGGGGCGCGGGCGCTCCTCCAGACGAAACCCCATCGTGAAGGTGCGGTGCGCCAGCGGACGCGCGGTCACGGTGAACTCGTCGGTCTCGTAGACGGTGGCCGCCGTCAGGTCTTCTCCCCCCTCCGTGATCCGCACCGGGAACGGGCAGTCGGCGGGCGCGGCGCCCGGGATGGCCTCCAGCATCGCCCGCCCGCCCGGCGGAAGCACAAGGGTCACCGGATCGGTTCGCTGCTGGAGGGCGAGGGTCGAAAGCAGCCCGGGCAGGCCGTAGCAGTGGTCGCCGTGCAGGTGCGTCACGAAAATCGCGTCGATCCGGGCCCGGCTCAGGCCGGCGTGCAGGAGCTGATACTGCGTCCCTTCCCCACAGTCGAAGAGCAACACCCGCCCCTTCCGCTCCACGGCCAGGGCCGACAGGTGTCGCTCTTTGGTGGGAACGGCGGAGGCCGTGCCGAGGGGAATGACGTCAGTTTTCATCTATACAGAATGCCTCGTGTCGGGCAGGAGTTCACTTCGACGGGAGGGAACGTATTGCGTAGTTTGTCACTAAGTAACGTCAATCGACAATTTGGGGCATGCCGTCATTTCGACCGGAGAGCGCCGAACAGGCGCTCGGAGTGGAGAAATCTCCACAGATCCCGCGAAAACGGCCTTTTTCCGCCCCCACTCTCGAAGAACGAAGAGGTCGGAGGATCCGAAGACCCATTGCGCAATCCACAAACTGAAGATTGATTGCACTTAGTTCGTATTTCGTCTCGTGCCGGCAGAAGACATGCGATACAGACGACGCAATACGAGCTACAGCGCCTCAATCTCCTCCTCCAGTAGCTGCTTCTCGTGGAGGTCGGCGTACAGCCCCTCCTCATCCACCAGCTCCTCGTGGGTGCCGCGCTGCACGATGTTGCCCTGCTCCATCACCAGAATCAGGTCGGCCGCCTGCACCGCACTTAGGCGATGGCTCACGATCACGAGCGTGTGGTTTCCTTGCCGCTCGCGAAGCGACCGGAGGATGTTGCGCTCCGTGGCCGTGTCGACCGCCGACAGGGCATCGTCGAAGATGAGGACGCGGGGATCCCGAATGAGCGCCCGGGCAATGGACGTGCGCTGCTTTTGTCCGCCGGAGAGCGTAATCCCCCGCTCCCCCACGTACGTCTCAAACCCGTCCGGAAAGTCCTCAACGTTGTCGAGCAGATCGGCCTCCCGGGCCGCCGCCCGGATCTCGTCGTCAGGCGCGTCCAGGTCGCCAAAGGCGATATTGTTCGCCACCGTGTCGCTAAACAAGAACACCTCCTGCGGGACATAGCCCATGTGCTGCCGCAGCGTCTCCAGCGGAATCGTGCTCACGTCGTGTCCGTCGACCGTCACGCGCCCGGCGTCCGGCTCCAGCAGGCGCGGGATCATCCGCACGAGCGTGCTCTTCCCCGAGCCCGTGCGTCCGACGATGGCGAGCGTCTGGTCGGCCGGCAGGTCGAAGCTCACCCCGCGGAGGGCCGGTTCCTCTTCGTCGTCGTACTGGTACCACACATTGTGAAACGCGATGTGCCCCTCGAGCGACTGGATCGAGGCGTCGGTGCGCGGGCCGTCCGCAATGTCGGGCTCACGGTCCATGATGCGGTGCAGGCGCTCCACCGAGGCCGACGCGCGCTGAATCATCGTGATGACAAACCCGAGCGAGGCCACCGGCCACGTCATCATGTTGATGTAGATGATGTACTCCGCAATATTGCCGATCGTGATGGCCCCCTCGGCCACCAGGCGTCCCCCCATCCACACCACGATAATCGTCGAAAGACCCACCAGCAGCAGAAACGACGGCCGCCATGCCGACTCGACAAGCGCCAGGTTCAGGTTGCGCCACTTGTACTTCTCGCTCTCCTCGTCGAACGCGTCCGCCTCCGCGTCCTCCCGGGTGTAGGCCTTGAGGACTCGAATGCCGGAGAGCGCCTCCTGCACGCGGCTGGTGAGGGTGGAATACTGTTGCTGTAGCAGATCACTGCGGTGATGAACCATGCGGGCCATAAAAAACACCGACACGGCCAGCAGCGGAAGCGGGATGAGGGCGTAGAGCGTGAGCGTCGGCGAGATCACAAACATCACCGACACGGCCACCAGCACCATCACCAGCGAGCGGGTGACGTACATGATGGCCGGGCCGATGTAGCGCCGCACCTTCTCGATGTCGTCCGTGGCCCGGGTAATGACGTCGCCCGTCGAGTACTCCTGGTAGAAGGTTGTCGAGAGCTGCTGCAGGTGATCGTAGAGCGCGTTGCGCAGGTCGTACTCAATGTGCCGGGAGGCCACCACCACGGTCTGCCGCATCAGAAACATGAACAGCCCGCTCGTGGCCGACAGGGCGATAATCACACCGGCAAAGAGCAGCAGCCCCCCGAAGAAGTAGGCGTAGAGCTCCGCCTGCGCCGCGGTGCCTTCGTAGAGGGTGTGGATCCGCACGAACCGCGGAATGCTATCGACCGCCTGCCGCACCACCATCGGCACCGTAATCTGGAACCCGGCCGAGATCATCGTAAAGAGCAGGCCCGGCACAAACAGGTACTTGTACTCCCAGAAGAAATGATTGAGACGTGAGAGAGCCCCCATGAAGGTTGCGGAACTGGTCGATAGACAGCATAGCCTCTCCCAAACACGGAGAACGCGGACAAACATTGGTCGGAACGAGCCCGCCGGTCGTCCTGATCCCGACGCTCGGCCCGTTGATGAAACGACATGCCCAATTGTCCCCCTATTCCGCGGGGGCCTCAACGGCGGTTCCTGCTGCCACCTGGGCGTAGGCATCGAGGGCCCGATCCCGCCCCTCCTGCTCTTCGATGCCCCGAAACATCTCCACGTGCTGCGACGCCACCCGCCGCGCCAGCGCCATCACGATTTCGCTTCCCGCCTTCGGGCTCCGACGCATCACGTTCTTCAGGTCGGGCCGAAAGAACCCGAGCACCCGCGCCTCGGTGATCGTCTCGGCGGTTTCGAGTCGACGGAAATCCCCCAGGAGCGAGACGACGCCGAACATGTCGGGGGCGGACACCTCACACAGATCGCGTGGGGGGCCGCGGTCGGCGTCGCTGAACAGGCGCACGCGGCCCGACTCCACCACGTACAGTCCAAGCCCCGGGTCGCCTTCGTAGTACAGCGACTCCCCCCGCCGGTACGTTCGGCGGTGCGTGGCGGCCGCCATGGCGTATAGCGCCGTCGACGAGAGGGACTGGAAGGCGGGGACCGACTGCAGCACCTCCGCAATCTCACGCGTCTGAGGGTCCAGTCGTCGGCGGAGCAGTCGGTGGTAGAGCCGCCCCATGGCCCGAAGCAAAGCGCGAAGCGTCGACATAGCAGGAGAGAACGTCGAAAAAGAGCCGCGACATGCACTGAAGATAAAGGGTGGCCCCTCAATCCCAAACCCGTTCAGAAGGCCTGGCCAATGCCAAAGTGAAGCAGCGGCCCGCGATAGCGGTCGGCAAAGATGTCGTCGTTTCGGGGCGAGGGGTCGCGCAGGCGGTGCGCGAGGTCGAACCGAATGATGACGTACTCCCACTCAATCCGAATGCCGAGCCCGGCCCCCACCCCCACGTCCGCCAAATTGCCCAGCCC
>NCRB01000058.1 GCA_002894665.1 Salinivenus iranica | reverse complement strand
GCGATGAGGAGCGCGCTTGATTGAGGGGCGACTGTGTAGTGGCCCTGCTGATCGATCGGCTGGGAGTGCCCCAGTGGATAGATGTCGTTCGGGGAGGGAAGGGCCGTGTCCGCCTTGCGGTTCCAGTGGCGGTTGGCGGGCAGGGGCGGGAGGGCAAACGTGGCGGATCCGAGGTCGGCGTTGAAGAGAAGCAGAATTGCGAGGTCGTTCGTGTCGGGCAGGTAGCAGCCGAGCGCCCGGGCGTCCGGATCGTCCCAGTGCGGCGGCTGGCCGTCGGGGGCAATCCACTGGAGGTCCTCGTCGGTGTAAAAGCCCGCGTGCTGGAGGGGAGAGTGGGCCTTACGGGTGATAATGAGTTCCTTGACGAAACGGTGGATGGTTCGGTGCTCGTCGAGCCGATCCCATCCCCACCATCCGATCTCATTGTCCTGGCAATACGCGTTATTGTTGCCTTGTTGGGTGCGGCGGAATTCATCTCCCCCAAGAAGCATGGGGACGCCGTGAGAGAGGAGAAGCGTCAGTAGAAAGTTCTTAACCTGGCGCGTCCGGACGTTGTTGATCGCGGGGTCGTCGGTTGGTCCCTCAACGCCGCAGTTTGCACTGTAACTTTCCTCCGGGCCGTCGCGGTTGAATTCCCCATTGGCCTCGTTGTGTTTGCGCTCGTAGCTGACGAGGTCGTTCAGCGTAAAGCCGTCGTGGCTGGTGATGTAGTTGATGCTCGACTCCGGCCCCTTCCCGGTGTGTTCGTAGAGGTCGGCGCTCCCGGCCAGGCGGGAGGCGAAGGCGCCCAGCATGCCGGGGTCGCCCCGCCAAAACCGCCGGACATCGTCGCGGTAGCGCCCGTTCCACTCCGACCAGCGGCGATCCTGGAAGTGGCCCACCTGGTAGGTCCCGGCTGCATCCCACGCCTCGGCGATCATCTTTACGTTGCGGAGGACCGGATCGTGCGCGATGCGGTCGAGGAGCGGGGGATCGGCGAGCAAGTGGCCCTCCTCATCCCGTCCCAGCACCGAGGCAAGGTCGAACCGAAACCCATCCACGTGCATCTCGACGACCCAGTAGCGAAGGGCGTCGAGGATCAGATCACGAACCACGGGGTGGTCCGCCTTCAGGGTGTTGCCCGTTCCGGTGTAGTCCGTGTAGAAGCGCCGCCCCGGTTCGAGGAGGTAGTAGATGCGGTTGTCCAACCCCCGCCAGCTAAAGGTGGGGCCCAGCTCGTCACTCTCGGCGGTGTGGTTGAACACCACATCCAGAATCACCTCGATGCCGGCCGTATGGAAGGCCTTTACCATGTCCTTAAACTCCTTCACCTGCTCGCCGCTACGGGAGCCGGCACTCGAGTAGAAGCCATTCGGGGCCATGAAGGCCGCAGGATTGTAGCCCCAGTAGTTGCGAAGCCGGGTGCCCGTGTGGGGGTTGACCCGCACCAGTTCGTGCTCGTTAAACTCCTGTACCGGCATCAGCTCGACTGCCGTAATGCCCAGGTCCTTCAGGTAGGGGATTTTCTCGACGAGCCCGCGGTACGTCCCGGGATGGGAGACGCCGGCGCTCGGGTGGGCCGTAAAGCCCCGCACGTGCAGCTCGTAGATAATCGTGTCGGCCCAGGGGCGTTGGAGGGGCCGCGTCGGTTCCCACCCCGTCTGCCGCTCAATGACGATGCACTTGGGCGAGGTGGCGCTGTTGTTTTCGGTGGAGGGGACAAGGTCCTTCTGGGGAGAAGACGAGTCATAGCCCTGCGCCCGACGGAAATCCCAGTTGTCGTGGTGGCTGATGGCCGCGGTGTAGGGGTCGATCAGGAGCCGATGGGGGTTGAACCGATGGCCCACCGTGGGTGCATACGGGCCATCGGCCCGGTAGCCGTAGAGCTGGCCGGGCGCCACCCCTTCGACCCAGACGTGCCAGATGTCGCCCGTGCGATGGTGTTCGGGCGTGAGTTCGATTCGATGCTGTGGGGCCTCGTCCTCCGCACGGTCGAAAAACTCCAGCCAGATCCGTTCCGCGTTGCGGCTGAAGATGGAAAAATTGATTCCGCCCTTCCAGGGGTGGGGGCCCAGAGGAAGCGGAACGCCGGTGTCTGTCACCAGTCGGTCGTTCGACTGAGGAGCCGGGAGCGATGCGGGAAGGGACGGGGAGGACATTACGACGGACGGCGAGCAAGGAAGTGGAGCGTTGGGTCGGGCGGAGGGCCTTTGCTCTCCGTCAAAGGGGCTGTGCTCGGGGGGGCAACTGCTGAAGGGCACCGACACGGATGACGCGAACGACGGAGACGAGAGGAGGGCAGGAGAACCGGGAGGCGCTCAGCTTCCCATCGATTGTAGGGCGGAACGCCCGACCGAATGAAGGGACTAGATGTGGAGTTGGGCGAGGAGGAGAAGAACCAATAGGCCAAACGATACGACGAAGCGGAAGTGAACGCGTAAGCCGCGATACGAAGAGGACGTGCGCCGTTGGTGAATTGCGACTGTGCTTGAGGTGACGGAGTGCGTGTTTGGGGAGGTGATGCTCCCCCGCAGGCGCGCCGCCGGAGGAACCGAGAATGCGGGCGAAGACCCACCCATTCATGCGTCAGATCTCCCCTTCGCCCCGCAGAACATTTGTTATCATGGCGCCAGAGCATCGGCCCGAAGTAGCTGGTCCCTGGTGGCGAAGACTCCATCGTTTGCGATTGAGATCAACGTCGAGTCCATCAGATTAGCGAACCGGGCCGATGCTCTTTTTTTGTGGCCCGCGGTGAAGAGGGCGGCGTGTGGCCCCTCGTTGTGGGACCACCCCCACCGATGCAGGGGACGGAGATACCCTTGGCACAATGTCTCGAAAGCCGAGACCGGACACGTGTTCGGGGCCTCTTGGCGTCTCCGTTCAACGCGGCGCCTCGCCCTGCCCGATCATCCGGTGCCGAGTCGTCGATCCGCAAGGGGCGCGCGGAGGGAGTGGACGCTACCACACCCCGCGTGGAATCGAGTCGCTCTTACAGGCAAGACATGGGGGCGACCGCCCGTCTTGGGCACAAACGGCCAGGGGCCCGACATCCGGTATGCGTCAATCTCCCACAGTCACCTGAGCGAATTCTATACTCGGCGCCGCCACATCTTGACGAACGTGTGACTTACCCCCGTACCGCAGGCACAGCCGTCCAAGCGAAGATGGCCCCCGAGCTCCTTTCCCGAGAGGCACAACCTGACGTCATGGCCTATGATCGCACAGATCGTGTCCCCGTACCGCCGTCCGCACGACAGGTGGTCAGCACGCTTCATCATAGCCTCGACGCCGCCCTCGCCCGGAAGTGCAATCGGCGCTACGACGCAGCGGGGGTTTTGGAGGTGGATTGGGAGACGGCAGAGGGGAAGACAATGGAGCTCCACGTCCCGGATCGAGCCCCGCTACCAGTCCAGTTCGAGGTCGAGCACGTCGGGGGAAATGTGTACGACGTGACCTGTGCGCTCGGAGACGGGGCCCCCCGCCGGTTTGTGCACTGTTCGGTGCCCGACGCCCGGCCCGCTTCGTCGCGGCCGACCGAGGTGGGGCGGAAGGTGGCGACGTTTCTTCTGAACGAGCTGGAAGCCCGGGTGGGGCGAACGGTGCTGCGGCGATCGAGTCAGGGTCCCCTTCGAACCGCCGCGCCGTCTCGCAAGCGTGAGGCGAGAAAACGGATGGATTGAGTCGCGCCCTGAGGGACGATCCGATCCACCGGGCGGTGGTTGGCGAGGCGTATCAAGCCCGTGATTTGGCTCCCCCTCGGCTGTCCCTGACGGTGAAGGCGTCCGCCCGGAGGCGAGGCGGTCTTCAGCCACTGACTTCAGGCACTGAAAACGCCGCGGGAGCGGAAGCACGATGGAGAGAAAGCAGCCCAGAGGCAAGACTGCTCCATTTGACTACAGGGATGCGCGCCCGCCGCTCTATGGGCATCTCGGGGGACACGATATCATGCCCCCCGAGTCTCGATGTAGATGTCATCGCCTTCTCTTTTCGCGCATGCTTTCCATTCGACGCATCCTCTTCCCGACCGACTTTTCCGAGGGCGCGGCCCGTGCGTTTCCGCAGGCCGTGGCCCTTGCCGACTGGCACGCGGCAGAGCTACACCTGGTGAATGTCACGACAGGGGACGGGCCCTCCGAGGAGAGCCTTCCACGCGCTCCCAGCGACCTCGCCAGGTGGCTGGGCCCCACCCAGTCCGAAGCCCTGCGGGGATCCTTGTCCCTCGTGCAGAAGCAGGTCCCCTCGCGCGACCCGGCCGGGCGCCTGCTCGCCTACGTTGAGGACCAGGACATCGACCTCGTGGTGATGGGGACGCATGGGCGCCGTGGGGTCCGGCGAATGATTCTCGGCAGTGTGACCGAGGAGGTCGTCCGCAAGGCACACTGCCCCGTGCTTACGATCCGGACCGAGGCCGAGGGGCCCCCCCGTCAGGCCGTCCGACGCATTCTTGTGCCCGTCGACTTCTCGGAGGCCGCCGAGAGGGCCGTCGAGCACGCCATCGAAATTGCACAGACCTACGGAGCAGAAATCCACCTGCTGCACGTGGTCGAGCAGGTGGTGTACCCGTCGGTCTACGGCTATGAGGCGTCGTACTTCCCCACGGAGGAGGTGGTGGGAGCGGTCGAAGACCGCCTGGCGGACATTGCGCGGGACGAGATCGGCTACGAGCATGTCCAGATTGCGGCCACGGTGGGGGATGCCCCGCTCACGATTCTCGATTACATGAATACGAACGGCGTGGATCTCCTCGTCATCGCCACCCACGGCCGGTCCGGCCTCGATTGGATCCTGCTCGGCAGCGTGACGGAGCGGGTCCTGCGACAATCTCCGGTGCCGGTGTTTGTTGTGAAGCCCAGCGGGAAGTCGCTCGTGCCGTCTGCCCGCACACGAGCCACTACGGTCGCGGAGTGAGGCGCACCGCCCGCGTTTCCGCGGACCGGGGCGCCGAGGCCGCTCCCCGGCGGGCACGAAGATCCGTCGCCGGCCTCCTCCCAGCACTCGCCGGTGCCCCGCCCGCAACGGCCGGGGGGCTCCGGACGATTCACTCGTTGAACGCACCCTTCTCAACACACGATGGCCCCCGTCGCACCCCCCTCCCGGACCCGCCCCTTTGTACGCCGCTTCGACAGCCTCACGAATGCGGACGTCCCCCTCGTCGGCGGCAAAAATGCCTCGCTTGGGGAAATGATTGGGGCACTCAAAGAGCAGGGCATTCGCGTACCGGATGGGTTTGCCACGACCGCCGACGCCTACTGGACCTACGTGGAGGCAAACGAGCTGGAGGACCGGCTGACGGACCATCTGGAGGCGATGGCCGCCGGGGAGCAGTCGCTCAGTGAGACGGGCGCCGCCATTCGCGAGTGCATTCGGGGCGGACGGGTGCCGGAGGCGATGGCCGACGCGATCCGTACCGCCTACCGAGAATTGAGTGCCGCGTACGACAGCGACGCAATCGACGTGGCGGCCCGCAGCAGCGCCACCGCCGAGGACCTGCCCGAGGCCAGTTTTGCGGGGCAGCAGGAGTCGTTTTTGAACGTGCGTGGGGCGGAGGCGGTGCTGGAGGCCTGCAAGAACTGCTTTGCGTCCCTCTTTACGGATCGGGCCATCACCTACCGCCAGGAGCAGGGGTTCGACCACATGCAGGTTGCCCTCTCGGTTGGCATCCAGAAAATGGTGCGCGCCGACAAGGCCGGCGTCCTGTTCACGATTGATACCGAGAGCGGCTTTCCCGACGCCATCATCATCAACGCTGCCTGGGGCCTCGGCGAGACGGTCGTGAAGGGCACCATCAACCCGGATCAGTACACCGTCTTCAAACCGCTCCTCGACCGCGAGTCGCTCGTGCCCATCATCGGAAAGCGGCGGGGCGACAAGGCACAAAAGATGGTGTATGCCGAGGCGGGAGACGCTCCCACGACGACGGTCGAGACGATCGCGGAGGAGCGAAGGGCCTTCGTGATGTCCGATGACGAGATCCTCACGCTGGCCCGCTGGGGGCGCATCATCGAGGCCCACTACGACCGCCCCATGGACATCGAGTGGGCGCACGACGGGGAGACCGGAGAGCTATACATCGTGCAGGCCCGCCCGGAAACCGTGCAGTCGCGACAGGCGGCCGGGGTGCTGCGAACGTACCGCCTCAAGGAAACGGGGGAGCGGCTCGTCACGGGCCTGAGCATTGGCCAATCCATTGCCGAGGGGCCGGTGCAGGTGATTCAGAGTGCCGAGGAGATCGACCGCTTTGAGGAGGGCGGCATCCTTGTTACGCAGATGACGGATCCCGACTGGGGGCCGATTCTGAAAAAGGCGGCGGGCATCGTCACCGACCGGGGCGGCCGCACGTCGCATGCGGCCATCGTGAGCCGCGAGCTCGGAATTCCGGCCGTGATTGGGACCGGCAACGCCACGGAGGTGCTCCCGGACGGTCGGGAGGTGACCCTTTCCTGTGTTGAAGGGACGGAGGGGTACGTGTACGCGGGGCGTCTGGACTATGAAACCAAGGAGCTGGACCTCGACTCCCTTCCCGACACCGACACGAGGATCATGCTCAACGTGGCCAGCCCCGACGCAGCCCTCAACTGGTGGAAGCTGCCGGTCGAGGGCATCGGGCTTGCGCGGATGGAGTACATTGTCAACAACGTCATTCAGGTGCACCCGATGGCCCTCGTCGCCTTCGAGCAGGTCGAGGACGAGGCGGCCCGCACGGAAATCGAGCGTTTGACCCGCGGCTACGCGGACAAGGCGGAATACTTCGTGGACCACCTGTCGCGGGGCATCGCCACGATCGCCGCCTCGCAGTACCCGCACCCGGTCCTCGTACGCCTCAGCGATTTCAAAACCAATGAGTACGCCAATCTGATCGGGGGACAGGCCTTCGAGCCGCACGAAGAGAACCCGATGCTGGGCTGGCGCGGGGCGTCTCGCTACTATAGCGACGAGTACCGCGAGGGGTTTGCCCTTGAGTGCCGGGCGATCCGGCGGGTGCGCGAGACGATGGGCTTTACGAACGTGGTGGTGATGGTCCCCTTCTGCCGAACCCCGGAGGAGGCGGACCGTGTCCTTAAGGTGATGGCCGAACACGGGCTGACGCGCGGTGAGAACACCCTCCAGGTCTACGTGATGGCCGAGATCCCGTCCAACGTGCTCCAGGCCGACGATTTCGCCGAGCGGTTCGACGGCTTCTCGATCGGCACGAACGACCTCACGCAGTTGGTCCTGGGCGTGGGGCGGGACGCCGAGCACCTCTCCGCTCTGTTCGACGAGCGCAATCCGTCGGTGAAGCGCATGATCACCGATCTTATCGACCAGGCCCACGCGGCCGATCGCCCCGTCGGCATCTGCGGCCAGGCCCCCAGCGACCACCCCGACTTCGCCGAGTTTCTGGTGGAGGCCGGGATCGATTCGATTTCCGTCATTCCCGACAGCGTTGCAGATGTGATTCAGCACGTGGCCGAGGCCGAGCGGCGGCGGCAGCGACAAGCGACGTCCTCGCGGGTCTTGTGACGAGCGAGCGGGCACTGGGAGGGTCCCAGACACGATCCGCTGTGCTTTTTGGGCAATTAAAGCAGGAGACGAAGGGGGCGCCCGTACGGAGGCACGGGCTGGGGGCTTTCCCCTCGTGAAGGGGGGTCTCGAGGGGAGAAACGGCTCGATCGAAGGGCAGACTGAGGAGGGGACCGGCCGTGGGTTTTTAGTCAAGCGTGAGTCGATGGGTTTTTTCAATCCTCGTGCACACAGAAACGCCCGCCCCTCAAGGCTGGAGAGGCGGGCGTTTTGGCATTATGGGAGATGCCAGATTCTTCGAATTCTGTGTGCTACCGACCCAGCGGCTCGAGCTGAGCTATCTTTCGCTGGCTTGCGTCGACGTTCATCGCCACCCGAATCGTGAGTTTTTCAGCAGCATCCGCCGTCTCCGGGTCGAGAGTTGCATTCGCGTTTTCAGGTTTAAGCACATACATTCCGCCGGTTGCGGCGTCGATGATCAGACCCGGAATGCCACCGAGTACGATGTTGCCCGCAAGCCATCCGCTCGTGCTCTTCTTGAGTTGGATGGTCTCATCCTCGTATCCTTCGAGGCTGAGCTCCACAGTGTATGCTCGGTCTGAGTCCAAAGATATAGTGGTCGGGGTTTCCCCGCGATCTTGACCGTTGATTTCGATTTCCGCCTCAGAGGGATCAGACTGGAACGACACATCGGATGAAGTGCCAGTGACGATCGTCGCACAGCCGACCAGAAGCGTTGAGAGAAGAAAACAAAGATACCGCATTGGAAATTGAGCCTTGGTTGAATGTGATGTGCAAAAAACATGAGTGATAAATCATTGACTTGCAAAAACCATCTGGGTAATTTCCTGATCTATCGAGATATAAAAAGAGAGGTCAATCTTGTGTAACTTACTAGCCCGAAGAGAAAGCGATGCGTCCTGCCAGGCTGTGAGTAAACTAGGCCAAAAACCGAGGCAGAACCACGCTGGCGACCATTGAGATTGCGATCGATGACAAGAAGATTCTATAGCTGCTGCAGAGAGACCAAGGAGTAGCGGTTCTCGTGGAGCCGATTCTGAATCGGATTCCACAAGGGGAGGTGACCGAGCACCTCGTACGGAGGACGACTGGAACGATACCTATTCGAACACGAGGAAGTGACGCTCTACGTCGTCAACGACAGCGGGGGATCGTCGTCACCGTGATTCCCCGCTACTACTGACGAGCCATTTCTCATGCGAATCAGTGTCAATTCCAAACTGAGCGTCGCGTCTTTTGTCTTCAGGGGGACCCCGAACCGGCAGAGCCGGGGCCAACCCCACGCGATACGTGGTTGAAGGAGAGGATTCGCGTGGCGGTGGGGGCTGGCCTCCGGCGCAGGGAGCTTTTGAACTTCCGGCGGGGCGACGTAGATTTGGATGCCGGCCGCCTCGGGGTGCACAACCGGGAGGACCTCACCGCCAAGAACGACAACGAACGACCCGTGCCCCTCCGAATGATGTCGGGGATTCTCGGGCACTCCAATACCCAAGTCACGGAGATGTATAGCCCCCTTAGCCCCGACCTGATGGACCGTGCAATGGAGGAGACGTTCAGTGGGTCATAGAGGGATCTGGAGCGTTCCCCATATCCCCCCACTTTTGATTTTCTGCGATATGCTGCGACTCAATACAACACTGGGGAGACGGCCCCGACAGAAAAGAACCCTTGAAAGTGCCGATCATCGGCGTTCAGGGGCGTTTGGGGACAGTGCGAAAGGGGGGACTCGAACCCCCACGGGGGAGGACCCCCACGAGATCCTAAGTCTCGCGCGTCTACCAATTCCGCCACTTTCGCTATCTGAATTTCACGGGTTGTAACAGATCGACCGAATTGGAGAACCAACGAATAGTTCCGGGGATCTGTCTTGAAGACCGACGGTACAGAAAAAAAGTTGTCCCACGCACACAACGGTGTCCTCTTCCGTTGCGGGAGGGGGCTCGCGGGTGTGGCGTCGTCCTTGGCATTGGGCCGGTGCCGGGACGGGGGCTCGCGCCGATGCGGAGGGCCTCGTGGGGGCGCGCACGCTGACTCACAGATTGGGAGGTGAGAAGAAGCATCTTTCTCCCGTTTGGGGCCCTCGACTGTTTCAGTGCACCACTGGCATGGGGCTGGCCGCGGGGGCTTTTCTCTCCCACCCATGGATCGTTGGGGCGTCCGCGCCCGTCCCAACACCTTCTGAATCACTTTTTTTCTCCCCGAATGACCCCTGACATGCCGCTACGCTCCTCGCTTTCTGCCCTTCTGGCGATTGTCCTCCTGGGACTCATGGGGTTGGTAGGGTGTGGGACCCCCCGGGAGACCGTGACGGTCACCGACCGACCCGAGGCCCCCAGCGAGACGGACGCCCCGGCGCCGGACTCGGCGGCGCCGCTGGTGACGGTGCCCAGCGGCTACGACACCGTCACGGTGGGACGTTTTGACCGAGGCAAGCTCTGGCTGCCGAATGAGCTTCCCTCGCAATACTTCGAGGAGCGGTACAATCTCACGCCCGATGAGGAGTGGCGCACGAAGGCGATGCGGGCGGCCCTCCGGTTTGGGGAAAATTGCTCGGGGTCGTTCGTCTCGCCGCGCGGGCTGGTCATGACCAATCATCATTGCGCCCGGGAGCACGTGACGGCGCTTCCCGACTCGGGAGGGCACTACCTGCGGGAGGGGTTCTACGCGTCCTCGAGCGGGCAGGAAAAGCGGACCCGCTCGCTCCATGTCGATCAGCTCGTGGACATCGAGATGGTCACCGACCGGGTGACGGACAACCTGGTGGAGAGCGGCGATACGCGGGGGACGCAGCGACAGCGGCAGGTTCGGCAGCTCGAAGAGCAGATGACCGCTCAGGCGAAGGAGGAGGATGAGCACCTGCGGGTCGACATCGTGTCGCTTTATCGGGGCGTACAGTACGCGGCGTACACCTACCGGCGGTACGACGACGTTCGCCTCGTGATGGTGCCGGAGCAGGCCCTCGGGTTCTTTGGGGGCGAGAAGGACAATTTCACGTACCCGCGCCACACGCTGGACGTGGCGTTTTTCCGCGTGTACAACCAGGAGGGAGAGCCCCTTCGCAATCAGCACCACTTTTCGTGGGATCGGGGCGGGGCCGAGGCGGGGGAGGCGGTGTTCGCGGTGGGGAACCCGGGAACCACCAGCCGCCTCGACATGGTGTCGCAGTTTGAGTACGAGCGCGATCATCGGTTGCCCGGCCGGCTCGACGTCCTTCGTTCACGGAGCTCCTTGATGGGGGAGTATATCACGAACAACCCCGACACGGCGGCGGCGTACGACCTCCAAAACGCCTATTTCTCCATCCAGAATACCGTCAAGAGCCTGCAGGGGCAGCTGCGGGGGCTTGAAGATCCGTACCTGATGGCGCGTCGGGCGAAGGCCGTCCAGTCGCTGCAGGACTCCATTCAGTCCGTGGACTCGCTCAAAGCCCTCGGTCAGGCCGTGCGGGAGATCCAGCGGCTTCAGCAGTCGAAGCGGGTGTTGGCCGAAAAAGAGAAGGCGTTTACGACCTTCACCAGTCTCCAGCTGGGCTCTCGCATTCTTGGCCGGGCGGTCCACGGGTACTACTACGACTTCCTGCGGACCCGTGGGGGCAATCCGCAACAGATTGAAAGCCTGCGGGAGGACGCCGAGTCCATAGGCAACTGGCCTGCGTCCCTGGAGCGCACCTTCATTGAGGCCCAGTTCCGCGAGATCCGGTCGGCCTACGGGGCGGATCACCCAACGATGCAACGCCTTTTCCGAAACCGATCCATTTCGGACTGGGCCCAACACCTGGTCGAGAACAGCGCGCTCATGGACTCCACGTCCTTTGTCGACCTCCTGGACGAGGGGTATCTCCAGAGCGACGACCCGTCGGTGACGGTCATTGAGGCGCTGGCGCCGCTCTACCTCAACGTGAGTCGGCAGATGGGAGACCTTCGCAGCTCGGAGGCCACCCTGAACCGGCGCTTGTCTACGGCCCGCCGTGCGGTGTACGGGACGTCCGTCCCGCCAGATGCCACGTTCTCGCTTCGCATCTCCGACGGGATCGTGAAGGGGTATCAGTCGGAGGGAGGCGACGCGGTGCCGGCCTTTACGGACTACGACGGAATGTATGAGAAGTACCGCTCGCGGAGCGGGGGCGACTGGGCGTTGCCCGAGCAATGGGTTCCGGCGCCGGATTCGCTCGATCTCAGCACGCCACTCAACATGGTTTCGACGAATGACATCTCGGGCGGAAGCTCGGGGTCGCCGCTTCTGAACCGCGATCTCGAGGTGGTCGGGCTCGTGTTTGACAGCAACATGGAGGCGCTCCCGAATCAATACCTCTACCGCACCCTGCAGGGGCGGGCCATCTCGGTGGACGGCCGCGGCATCCTGGAGGCGCTTGAGGCGGTATACGGGGCCGATCCGCTGGTGCGGGAACTCACGGGCGGAGAACGTTCGGCCGGTGCGTCCACGTCACGGTGATGGCGTCGGGCGTCGCCCATTTTCTGCACGCAGCGCCTCGACAATGCCGGGGGTGACATCGGTTAGACTGGTGGCCCCGGCAAAGTACGGGGCGGCCCAGCCGTATACGAGCAACGGCACCGGGTGCCGCGTGTGCTGGGTGTGGGACGTGTCTTCCAGGTTGCCGTGGTCGCTCGTCACCAGGAGCGCCTCCTGCGACGGGTTCAGCGTGTTGAGGAGGGCGTCGAAGAACTGATCGAGCGCGCTGAGAAGAGCCGCGGGCGCCGTGTCGATTCGTTTGTGCCCCACCTTGTCCGTCAGGAAGTATTCGAAGAAGGTCAGGCCGTGGGCACGCGTTACGTCCGCCAGCACACGGGCGGCCTCGCCCTCCCGTCGCAAGGGGACCGGCAGGTTGAGTTGGTCGCGCCACGTCTGTCCGGTGAGGTCGGCCGCGAGGGCTTCCTCTGCCAGGAGGGTCGGGAGATCGCGGAGGGACAGGCCGGCTGCCCGGACGCAGCGGGTGGTGACGCTCTCCCAGTGTCGCCGATCGGGGTCGAAGTACTGCGGGGGGAATGCGTTCGCGAAGGCCGGCGAGTCGAGGTCGAGGGCCTGCACCCGCTGGAAGAGGCCGGCCTGGTCGAGAACGTCGTGGGTGCTGGAGTGGGGGTAGGGACCGAAGTGGCGACCCACCAGCGCCGCGCAATTGTGGCCGGTGAGCATGGTGCCCTGTCCTGTCCCGCTCTGCGGCAGTCCATCGACCGCGAGGGTGGCGTCGAGGGTCCCGATGTGGTGACGGGGCGCCGTGTTGGTCGGGAACGGCGCCGTCCAGCGACGCCCGCCGGCCAGGCGCCGAAGGGCCGTGTGGGCGGCGGAGTCCAGCGGGTTCTGAGGTCCGCCGGGGCCGATGCCGACCCCATCAAGAAAGACGAACAGGAGGCGTTTCACGGGGGGAACGCGTATCGGACGAGGAGTGCAAGGCGGGGGGCCTTCTCAACGGGGGGATCGAGGGGCGGTTGCGCTTGTCCCAGGTGGCGTTGAAGTTGGCGGATCATGGTCTCCTTTCCGAAAGCAAGTGCGTTCACGTGTTTCGAGATGCCCTTCGCGCCCTGGGCCTGGGGGCGTGGCAGACGGACCCCTCGCCCGACGAGCCGACCTATGCCCTGGTTCTGAACGGCGGTGGGGCCCGATCGGCCTACCAGGCGGGGGTGTTGCGGTACATGGGAGAGGCCTTCCCGGGAACGTATCTGCCCATCCTGACGGGCGTGTCGGCGGGGGCCATCAACACCGCCCACCTGGGCAACCACACCGGCACGCTCGAGGCGGCGACCGACGACCTGGTCGACAGCTGGGAGGGCCTGGAGCTCGGCCAGGTCGTATCGCCGGAGTCGGGCTTCGGAATGCTCTGGGGATTGGTGGCCCGACAGTGGCCGCTCGACCCCGAGGCGGGGCTCGACCCGGACACGGTTCGCCGGACCCACGGACTGCTCGACACCACGCCCCTTGCGGAGTACCTCCGAGACCGTTTCGACGCGCCGACGGGGGATCTCACGGGGGTGGAGGCCAATCTCGACGACGGCCGCCTCCAGGCCCTCGCCGTGATGACGACCCGGTACGCCACCGGCCAGACGGTCACCTGGGTGGAGGGGAAGGACTTCGATGCCTGGGAGCGGCCGGATCGCATTGGGGTGCAGACCCAACTGACGGTCGATCACGTGATGGCCTCCACGGCGATCCCTCTCATCTTCCCGGCGGTTCAGATCGGCAGCGACTGGTACGGCGACGGCGGCATTCGGCTTTCGGCCCCGCTGGCCCCGGCGGTGCACCTGGGGGCCGATCGCATCCTGGCCATCTCGACGCGGTATCAGCGCACGCGCCCCGAGCGCAAACAGGCCGCCAACGGTCGGGCCTACCCGCCCGCGGCGCAAATCATGGGGGTGATCATGAACTCGATCTTTGTCGACGCCATGGACCAGGACGCACACACGCTCCGCCGGGTGAACGCGTTGCTGCGGGAGCTCCCGGACCGCAAGCGCCATGGCATGAAGCCGGTGGACATCCTGCAGGTTCGGCCAACGGTCGACCTGGGGCGACTGGCCCGCGACTATCAGGACCAGATTCCCAACGCCTTTCAGTATCTAACCACGGGGCTGGGCGTGGAGGAGACGCAAAGTCCGGACTGGCTCAGCGTACTTCTTTTTGCGCCGACGTACATCGACCGGCTGCTGGACATCGGATACCACGATGCCCGCCGCAAGCACGAGCAGCTCGAGGCCTTTTTGCAGGAGCAGGCCGATGCCTCGGGAGCAGGGGCGGGGGCTCGCTCGGTGGCGGATGCGCATGGGGACGCCCCTCCTCCGACGGAAGAGGGGCGCGGGTAGGGGCGGCACGCCGGAGACGTTAGACTGGGCGGGCGCCTCGTGTCTATCGGCTGTCCGGCCCGCTCCTGTTTTCACATCCCTGCCGCCCGATGCTAAGTCAAGTCTGGAGCAGCGCCACGCATGGGGTGGAGGCGCTTCCCGTCGAGATCGAAACCAACGTGGCGTCGGGGATGCGCGGACTCTCCGTGGTGGGCCTCCCGCGGGCCGCCGTGCGCGAGAGTTTTGACCGCGTGCGGGCAGCCCTCGAAAACAACAGCATTCCCGTGGAGTGGGGCCGGATCACCATCAACCTCGCCCCCGCCGACGTGCCGAAGGAGAGTGCCGCGTTCGATCTGCCCATGGCCGTGGGCTGGGTCGCGGCGAGCACCGACGTGGTCCGGGAAGACGTGCTGGATCGCTACTGGCTTACTGGCGAGCTGGCGCTGGACGGCACCGTGCGCCCCGTCAACGGCGTGCTGCCGATGGCGATGAAGGCTCGCGAGGAGGGCTGCGAGGGCGTGCTCGTGCCCGCGGAAAATGCGGCGGAGGCGGCCGTGGTGGAGGACCTGACGGTGTATCCCGTAGAGACCGTGCGCGACGCGTTCGCTGTGTTGCAGGGCCCGGGCCATCACAGTGGGCCGACGCCGTACGAAAATGACATGGCGTCCCTCTACGAACAGGCGCGCCAACACACCGTCGACTTTCGGGAGGTGCGCGGACAGGAGAATGTGAAGCGGGCGCTGGAGGTCGCTGCGGCCGGGGGGCACAATGCCCTCATGGTGGGCCCGCCGGGATCGGGAAAGACCATGCTGGCGCGCCGCGTGCCAACCATCCTCCCGCCGCTCTCGTCCGACGAGGCCCTGGAAACCACGAAAATCCACTCCGTCAGTGGAGAGCTGCAGTCCGAGACTGGACTGTTGGCCACGCGTCCCTTCCGAGCGCCCCATCACACCATCTCCGACGCGGGCCTGTGCGGCGGCGGGGCCCACCCGTCGCCCGGCGAGATTTCACTGGCCCACAATGGGGTGCTGTTTCTGGATGAGCTGCCGGAGTTTCAGCGACGTGTGCTGGAGGTGCTCCGGCAGCCGATGGAGGAGGGGCAGATCACCATCAGCCGGGCCCAGTCGACGGTTACCTACCCGGCCCGGTTTATGCTGGTGGCCTCCATGAACCCGTGTCCGTGCGGGCACCTGAACGACCCCAACCGGGAGTGTGTCTGTACGCCGGCGCAGGTGCAGCGGTACCTCGGCAAAATCAGTGGGCCGCTCATGGATCGGATCGACTTGCACGTAGAGGTGGCGCCGGTCGATTTTGACGAGATGAGTGCGGAGCGGGAGGGGGAGTCCTCGGCCGCGGTCCGCGAGCGGGTGGTGCGGGCACGAGAGCGGCAGGGCGCACGATTTTCCGACACGAAGACGCACTGCAACGCGCAGATGGGGGCACAGGACGTGCAGACCCATTGCGGGATCGACGACACCGGCGAAAATCTCCTGCGGAGGGCGACGGACCGGCTGGGCCTGAGCGCCCGGGGCTACACGCGCATCCTCAAGGTGGCCCGGACGGTGGCCGACCTGGAGGGGGCCCCCCACATTCAGTCAAATCACGTATCGGAGGCGATTCAGTACCGCTCCCTCGACCGGGGGTGGTGGAACGGATAGGACAGGCCCCGGGCGCGTCAGTCGGTGCGACCGGCACGTTCGGTGGCGACCAGAATCCGAAGGTTCAAGGCCCGGGCCGCCGAGGCGACGGACGAAAATTGTCCGATCGTCGCGCCTTCATCCGCGCGGAGGATGAGGAACTGCTGCTGGGAGGTCCGGGCGGCGCGAATTTCGTCGAGCAGCCGGGCGGCGGGGACGGAGGTGCCGTTCACGTAGTACGAGCCCTCCTCCGTCAGCGCTACCGTGATCGACTGTTCTTCCAGGGGGGCCGAGCTGTCGACCTGGGGCAGGTCGACCTGAATCCCCATCTGGGGAATGAAGCTGGAGGTAAGGAGAAAGAAAATCAGGAGGAGGAGCACGACGTCCGTCATGCCGGCGAGGCTGAACGTCGTCATCGGCTCCCGGGAGGGAGAGAAGTCGAGGGGCATACCGCGGTCGGGGGTCGCTCAGGAGAGACGGGGCGGGGCGGGTGGGACGTTTACCCAACGGGTTCGCTACGCTCGTCGGCCGAGACGGGCTCCTGCAGGAGATCGATAAAGTCGGTCGCGGATCGCTCCATGTCGTTCGTGAGGCGGCGGATGCGGCCGATCAGGAAGTTGTACGCGAAGAGGGCCAGAATGCCCACCAGCAGCCCGGTGGCCGTCGTGACCAACGCCTCCCAGATGCCGCCGGCCAGCACGCTCGGATTCACGTTGCCCTGCAGGTTTTGGATTTCTTGAAATGCGCGGATCATGCCAAGCACGGTGCCAAAGAAGCCGAGCATGGGCGCGATGCCGGCCACACTGGCCAGGAGGTTGGTCCGCTGCTCGAGTTCAAACGTTTCGTGTTTGCCGGCGGCCTGCACGGCGTCCTGAATCTCGGAGATGGGGCGGCCCAGGCGTTCCAGCCCCTGCTTCAGGATGCGAGTGATGGGGACATCCTTGCGCTCGCAGTACGCAATGGCGCCGTCTACGTCCCCATTTCGCACAAAGTCCCGCACCCGATCAGTAATCGTCTCAGGGTTCGAGGCGGCCTGCCGAATGGTGATCAGGCGCTCGACGAACAGGTAGATCGTTAGGAGCGAGAGCAGGAGAAGCGGCACCATCACCCACCCGCCCAGGATGAGCACGTCGAGGACGGAGGTGGCCTGTGCGGCCTGTGACGCGGCCTGCGCGGAATCGGCCGCGGCCTGTGCCGAGTCGACGGCGGATTGCGACTGGAGGAGCATAAAGGAGGGGAGGAAAAAGGACACGGTCACTACGAGGTCTGAAGAAACTACTCAAGACGGAGGAGCCACACGCCCTCGGGGAGCAGGGCGTCGTATTCGTCCATTGCCTCCAGGGCGGCATCTCGTGAAGAGAAGTCCCCAACGACCACCCGGTGGCGCGTTGTGTTGTCGGCCTCGCCCGTCTGGATGGTCACCGAGAGCGCCCTGTCGGCGAGGCGGTCCCGGAAGGTATCGGCCTGACCCTCGGCGGCCGTACGGGTGTCGCGGGAGGCGACGACAAGGCCCCATCGGGCATCGGCGGGCGGCTCGTCCGACGAAGCGCCGGGCGCACCGCTTGTGTCGTCGGCTGCGGCGGCGGGATCGGCGGTGGCGGTATCGGTGGCGGTATCGGTGGCGGTATCGGGGGGGGCGGAGGAGGCACCGGAGGCGGCGCCCTCGCTCGACTCCGCGGTCGGGGGGCTCGACTCCCCCGAGACGACCGACTGCGGCGTGGACACAATCCCCTGCTGGCCGAGGAGGAGCCAGCCGGCCCCCAGCAGGAACAAGACAACGAGCACGGCGGCCGCCACGCGGGGGCCGGTCGACCGGTCGCGGGCGGGACGCTGGGGCGCCGTGCCGGCCTCGTCCTCCGCCGAAGGG
>NCRB01000057.1 GCA_002894665.1 Salinivenus iranica | reverse complement strand
GTGGTGGGGGAGGTGGTGGCACGGGCCATCAAGCGGGCCTACACGGAAAAGATGCCGCTCATCACGATTGCGCAGAGCGGGGGCGCCCGCATGATGGAGGGCGCGCTGAGTCTCATGCAGATGGCCAAGACGAGTGCCCACCTCACGCGCCTCGACGAGGCCGGGCTGCCCTACATTTCAATCTTTACGCACCCCACCACGGGGGGCGTCTCGGCGTCGTTTGCCATGCTGGGCGACATCCATATCGCCGAGCCGGAGGCGCTCATCGGCTTTGCCGGGCCGCGCGTCATCCGAGAAACGATCGGATCGGACCTGCCGGAGGGGTTCCAGCGGTCGGAGTTCCTGAAGGAGCACGGGTTTCTGGACATGATTGTGGACCGCCGCCAGCTTCGCCGCCGCCTCATTCACCTCCTCAATCTGCTAATGGAGGAGTAAGCCGCGACGAGAGGGTCACGGACGTGTGTCGGCGCCGTCCGAAGCGGCCGCAGAGAGCGTGTCGGGCTGTGGGTCGCGGTCCTTGCGGAGCACCCGGGCCGAGCTCCGGAAGGAGATGCCCTGCGTGGACTGGGGGGTAATCATGACGGCCTCTACGATTGGGGCGAGACGGCCCGCTGGACGTGCCACCGCACGATGAAGTTCGCGCCCACCCCGCCCCCACAGGCTGATCAGAAGAACCAGCACGGACGGGCGGAGGGAGGTCACAGGCACACTTGAGAGGTAGGAGAAGGAAGTGGGGAAGGGAATATCGTCGGCGAAGCCCCGGTTCCTCCGGCCCATCGGTGCGGGGCCGCCCCGAAAGAGAGGAGCGGCGTGGTTGGAACCCCTGTCCCCTCTCTCGGCTAAAACGAATCGGCTTCTTCTTATCCTCACGCGCTACGGTTCTTCGCCACCCCCCCTCCGCTCTATGAAACGACTGCTTCTTTTCTCGCTCGCTTTCTGTTTTACACTCGGGACACCTCCGGCGGCGGCCCAGTCGACCCCCGACGGGTCCGCGTCGCAGCTCAACGGCTTTAGCCGGGCCCTCGACATGGACGAGGGACACATCTTTGCCGGGGAGCCAAGCAACACGCACATGCCGGGGCAGGTCTACGTTTTCGGACAGGGAGAGGACGGATCCTGGACGCAACAAACAGCCCTGGAGGCCGAGGACGGCTCGGTTGGAGATCGCTTCGGAGCGTCCCTCGACGTGAACGGGTCGACGCTCGTGGTGGGGGCCCCGTCGGCCGGCGCCGCCTACGTCTTTACCCGCCAGAATGGAAGCTGGACGCAGGCGGCCCGGATGGCGCCCCCCGAGGCCGACAGCGCAGCGTCGTACGGGCAGAGCGTGGCGTTGGCCGGTGATCGCCTGTTCGTCGGGGCCCAGTCGTCGCAGCGGGCCCAGATGGACGACGGCGGGGCCGTGTACGTCTACGAACGCCAGGAGGGAGAATGGGCGGAAGCGACGGCCCTCAGCAGTGGCGAGGTGCCTGGCGGCAGCGGCTTCGGGTCGGCCCTCGCGGCCTCGGCCAATCACCTGCTCGTGAGTGCGCCGACGCAGCAGGGCGGGGCCGTGGTGGCGTTCCGCCGCGACGGGGACACCTGGAATGAAATTCAGACGCTTGAGGCGTCGAACCTGGGCAGCAGCGCCCGCTTCGGGGCCAGCCTGCAGTGGATGGGCGATACGGCCCTCGTGGGAGCGCCGCGCGCCCTCGGGGCAGTGGGCAGTCTGCACACCTTCTCGTACAGCGCCGCGGACAGTTCGTGGACGCAGGGGCAGCGCCTGCTTCCCTTCGACGGGGCGTCGCGCCACCTCTTCGGCGCGTCCCTGGCGACGTCCGGGTCCAGCCTGTGGGTAGGAGCGCCCGGAGCCGATGGGGCGACCGGCGCCCTCTACCGGTTTGAGCAAACGGACAGTACGTGGGCCGGGACGTCCCGCGTGAGGTACCCTGCGGCGGAGGAGCGAAATCAGTTGGGAGGCACCCTGGCCGCGGCGGGCGCGTCGGTGGCCGTGGGACTGCCGGGCGATGACCACAACGCCGGCACGATGGCCGTGTATTCGACCGACGACGAGAGCTGGAGCACGGCGTCCCCGATCGTTCCGGAATCGCAGGACGTGCTTGCCTCCATGACGGGCGAAACGCGCCGCTGCACGGACGGCAACGTCGGTGCCTTCAACTGCAAGGGTGTCGACATGCAGTCCTTCCTCCCGATCGACGAAATTGGGGGCGAGCGCGGCATCGAGCTCAATGACATCTGGGGCTGGACCGACCCGGAGACGGGCACCGAGTACGCCCTCGTGGGCCGGACGAATGGCACCTCGTTCGTCGACGTGAGCGACCCGACCAATCCGGTGTACGTCGGCCAGCTTCCGATGACGGAGGGGGCGCGGGTCAATTCCTGGCGCGACGTGAAGGTGTACAAGGACCACGCGTTTGTTGTCGCCGACAACGCGGGCGAGCACGGCATGCAGGTGTTCGACCTCACCCAGCTCCGCGACGTGGAGCCGCAGGAGATGCCGAAGACCTTTGAGGAGACGGCCCTCTACGACGGCATCCACAGTGCCCACAACATGGTCATCAACACCGACACGGGCTACGGCTACATCGTGGGGAGCAGCGGCGGCGGCAACACCTGCGGCGGCGGCCTCCACATGCTGAACCTCGAGAACCCGACGAACCCGACGTTTGAGGGCTGCTTCGCCGACCGGTCGACTGGCCGGTCCGGCACCGGCTACTCGCACGACGCGCAGTGCGTCGTCTACGACGGCCCGGACCAGGAGTACCAGGGCCGCGAGATCTGCATTGGGTTCAATGAGACGGCGATCAGCATTGCCGACGTGGAGAACAAGGACAACCCGCGTGCCGTCGCCACGGCCTCCTACCCGGATCACGCCTACGTCCACCAGGGATGGTTGACCGAGGACCACCGGTACCTCTACCAGAACGACGAGCTGGATGAGATGCAGGGCAAGGCGTCGAACACCCGGACCCTCGTGTGGGACGTGAGCGACCTGGACAACCCGCAGCTCGTCAACGAGAAGCTCCTTCCGGAGGAAACGATCGACCACAACCTCTACGTGAAGGGCGACCGCATGTACCAGTCCAACTACCTGAGCGGACTGCGCATCCTCGACATCAGCGATCCGGAGAACCCGGAAGAGGTGGCGCACTTCGACACGGAGCCGTACGGGAAAAATGAAACCGGCTTCGCGGGCTCGTGGAGCAACTACCCGTACTTCGAGAGCGGCACGATTGTGGTATCGAGCATTGGGGAAGGGCTCTTCATCCTGAAGGAGTCGCAGCAGGAAATGTAAGCGGCCCGACGGATGCGCACGGGAGACGCCGTGCTGGGGCGTCTCCCGCTTTTTCTTCCTCGTGCATTGCTCAAACCCTTCTGTGTGAGACATGCGTCGATTTGTTCCCCTCCTGTCGGTTGTCCTGATGCTGTTCGCAGCCGCTCCGGTGATGGGCCAGTCCGCCGGCCCGAACCTCTACGTGTGCAATCAGGGCGAGGCCACCATCTCGGTGATTGAAATGGACTCCCAGTCCGTGGTGGAGACTGTGGACCTCAAGGCCCGCGGGTTTTCGCCAAACGCGAAGCCGCACCATGTGCTGGCTGAGCCGAACGGCGAGCACTGGTACGTGACCCTGATTGGGGAAAACACCATCCTGAAGTTTAACCAGGAAAATGAGATCGTCGGGCGCATCACAGAGTTTGAGGTGCCGGGCCTGATGGCGCTCCACCCCACCAAGCCCCAGCTCCTCGTGGGCCGGTCGATGAGTGCCGTCAATCCGCCGCAGAGCATCGGGGTGATCAACCGCGACGAGATGGCGGTCGAGAACGAGGTGGACACCTTCTTCCCTCGGCCTCACCCCATTGCGGTGCGCGGCGATGGGGGCTTCGGGTTTGTGGCGAGCCTGGCGACGAACCAGCTGATGGGCATGAACCTTGAGACGAACGAGACGGGCCTGACCCGCCTCGGGGGCGATACGCAGACCCTCGTCCAGTTTGCGATGACGCCGGACGGCAACACGCTTATAGCGGGGGGACAGCGCACTGGCCAACTTCTCTTCTTCGACGCCCGCAAGGCCCCCGCCCTGTCCGTAACCGACACGCTGCAGGTGGAGCAGCAGCCGTGGCACCCCGTCATCACGAGCGACGGCCAGACCGCCTACGTCCCGAACAAGACCTCGCACTCCATCAGCGTCGTGGACCTGGAGAGCCGGTCCGTTACGACGACCATTGAGGGCGAGGGCCTGGCCCAGCCGCACGGCACGGTGCTCTCGCCGGACGGGCAGTACCTGTTCGTGTCGAACAACAACCGAAAGGGGACCTACACGCCCACCGGGGACAACCCGGACGCCGGCACTGTGACGGTGATCGACACGGAGACCCACGAGATCGTGAAGGTCCTTGAGGTGGGCACGTATCCATCTGGGATTGGCACCGTGGGCGGGCAGCGGGCCGGGGGCCTGGAGTAAGAACGCTGGTGAGTCGGAGGGGAGGAGCGTCAACGTCCGTGTGATTTTGAAGCCTGTTGTCATATGCACCGTCCCCTTCTCCTTGCGCTCTGTGCCTGTGCGTTGAGTCTCTTGATGCTTGGGTGTACGGGGGCCTCCTCGTCGTCGGGAGGAGAGACGACCCCGCGTTTTCCGGCGGATTACCAGCGCGTGGTGACGCCCGACTTTGCCGTGCAGGACACGGCGGGACGCGCCATTGCGAATCCGTTCTACGGCGGGCTCAACACCCCGCGCCCGCAGTTCGTGGACATCGACGGGGATGGGGACGAGGACCTGTTTTTGCAGGAGCGCTCCGGGAAGATTGCGTTCTTCGAGCGTGTGACCGAGGGCGACACCTCGCGCCTCGTCTGGCGCAGCGACGACTACCGGGGGCTCGATGTGGGAGAGTGGTTTCGGTTTGCCGACCTTGACCAGGACGGAACCCCCGACCTCCTCGCCGAGCAGCCCTACAGCCACATCCGCGCGTACCGCAACGTGGGCACCGAGACGGATCCCGAGTTCGAGCTGTTTTCCGACTCGTTGCGCACTCCGGACGGCACGGCGATCTTTTCGGATCGGCAGAACATCCCCAACGTCACGGACATCGACTGCGACGGGCAGCTCGATCTCTTCCTCGGTCGCCTCGACGGCACCATTTCCCGCTACGAAGCCGCCGCGGACACGGCCGGCATGCCCCAGTTCGCCCACGTGACCGACGACTTTGAGGGCATTGAAATCGTCAATCAGCAGATTGGGGTGCGCCACGGCGCCAACACCCTCACGTTCGCTGACGTCAACGACGACGATGCGCCGGACCTCTTCTGGGGGGACTTCTTTGAGCCGGGCCTGCTCCTCATCGAAAATACCGGGACCTGCGGAAAGCCCTCCCTCAGCGGCGAGCCGGAGGCGTTCCCGCCAAACGATCCGCTCCAGACGAGCGGCTACAACGCCCCGGCCCTGACCGACTGGACCGGGAACGGCGAGCTCGATCTGTTCGTGGGGGTCCTCGGTGGGTCGCAGGATGCCAACGCCAGCCTCGCCGAGAATTTCTACTTCTACGAAAACACCGGGACGGAGTATCGGCTGCGCACCCGGCAGTT
Source organism: Salinivenus iranica (assembly GCA_002894665.1). GTDB lineage: Bacteria > Bacteroidota > Rhodothermia > Rhodothermales > Salinibacteraceae > Salinibacter > Salinibacter iranicus. The sequence continues at coordinate 12,773 of NCRB01000057.1, read as the reverse complement.
TGTGGGCGGCGTGGACGTGGGGAGCGAGAGCGACGTGGCCGTGGGCGACCTGGAGGGCGACGGGACGCTCGACCTGCTCCTCGCCAATAAAATCGATCCGACGCGGGGTGAGACCTCCGTCGTGTACCGCTTCTCGAACGAGGGCACCTCCACCGAGCCCCTCTACCGGAAGGACGGGGCGCTCGATCTTCCCTCGGCGTACCACTACGCCCCCGCCCTCGGCGACCTTACGGGCGATGGGACGCCGGACCTCTTGCTGGGGACGTGGAAGGGGCGCATCGCATACCACCAAAACGAGGGCGACGGCACCTTCGAGCCCGTCGACGAGGCCCTCGTCGAGGTTGCGGGCGAAAGTCACATCGTGCCGGCCCTTGGCGACCTAACGGGCAACGGCCGCCCGGACCTCGTGGTGGGCACGGGCGGCGGGACGCTTCAGGTGTACCGCAACACCGGGTCGGCCACCGACCCTGCGTTTACCCGCGCCCCGGACCTCCTGTCCGACGTGGACGTGGGGGCACGGGCCGCCCCGGAGCTCCGAGACCTGAACGGAGACGGGGTGCACGACCTGCTCGTGGGGGCGCAGGAGGGAGTGTTCGTGATCGAAAATGAGGGCACGACCTCCAGCCCGTCGTTCGGCGACACGACGCGGGTTGAGCGGGCGGGGATTCCCCGACTCGCCACCCCGGCCCTGAACGACCTGAACGACGATGGGCACCTCGACCTTCTGATGGGCAGTGAGCGCGGGGGGCTCGTGCTCTTTCAACCGAGACCGTAGCCGGCGGACCCGGGCGGCCTACGGCCACCATTCGCTGAGAAATCCCCAGAGTCCGGAGGACCGGTCGGGCGGGCGGGGCGCGTCGTCCGTTGGGCGTGTGGAGGTCGCCGCCAGGGCCCGGTTCAGGGCCGTGAGGTCCTCGCGCAGGCGCCTAATGAGCTGGCGGCGCGTTTCGTCGGAGAGTGCATCGTAGCAGCCGTCCGTGAGGGCTGTAAGGGCGCGCCGATGGTGGCGCCGGGCCCGCCGAAGGTCGGAGGGAGAACAGCTGCGGAGGGCCCGCACCAGTTCGTCCAGGTCGTCCGGACGGGTGTCGAGGGGAAGCGAGGCGGCGGTGGGCTGGGGAGAAGCAGACGACGGGGACGCGGAAGAGATCATGACAGGTCCGGTCGGAGAGGTGAGGGGAGACCGTCGGTTCATTTTATTGGAACCGCTTCCGAAATAAAACGGCACAGGCCATTTGCGTGTGTCAGAAGCCCGTTAAGACTCTGCGACGAAAGTCGGAAAAGGGATCAAAGAGCAGGCTCCGGAGAGTCCGGGCCCAGAGCAGGTGCTTCTCCTGAGAAAACGGGACAGTCTAGGGGGGAGGGGCTCTGCTGTCGTCCCCAAAGTTCTTACGGGTCGGTCGCAACTCGTGGCCGCGGTGCGGATTCAATTCCGTCATCCCGTAGTCGCAATCGTTTCCCGCGCTGCATGACCGAACGCACCGAGACGCTGGACCCTTTCGAGTTGGTCTCTAATTTTGAGCCGATGGGCGATCAGCCCCGGGCCATTCGGGAGCTGGTGGAGGGCGTGGACCGAGGCGACGAACACCAGACGCTTCTGGGCGCGACGGGGACGGGGAAGACCTTCACCGTGGCGAATGTGATCGAGGAGGTCAACAAGCCGACCCTCGTAATGAGCCACAACAAGACGTTGGCGGCCCAGCTCTACGGGGAGCTGAAACAGTTCTTCCCGGACAATGCCGTCGAGTACTTCATTTCGTACTACGATTACTACCAGCCCGAGTCGTACATCGTCCCGAGCGATACCTACATCGAAAAAGACGCGACGATCAACGACCGGATCGAGCGGCTTCGGCTGCGCGCCACCTCCGAGCTCGTCAGCGGGCGCGACGACGTGATCGTGGTCGCCAGTGTGTCCTGCATTTACGGCCTCGGCTCCCCGGCCGAGTTCCGCAAGGAGATCCTGCCGATTGAGCGCGGCCACGAGGTCGAGCGCAACGACCTGCTGCGCCGCTTTATCGACCTCTTTTACGAGCGGAACGACATCGAATTTACGCCGGGCACGTTTCGGGTCCGCGGCGACGTGGTCGACATCTTTCCGGCCTACCGCGAGGAGAAGGCCCTCCGCATCGAGTTCTGGGGCGACGAGATCGATCGCCTGGCCCTGTTCGACCCGGAGAGCGGGCGCGAGCTGGAGGAGCTGAACCAGTTTACGCTCTACCCCGCGCAGATCTTTGTGACGCCCGAGGATCGATTGAAGCAGGCCATCGAGGACATCAAGGAGGAGTTGCGCTGGCGCCTGGCCGTGCTCCGAAACGAGGGCAAGATGGTGGAGGCCCAGCGCCTGGAGCAGCGCACCATGTTCGACCTGGAGATGATGCAGGAAGTGGGCTACTGCTCGGGCATCGAAAACTACTCGCGCCACCTCACGGGCCGGGAGCCGGGCGAGCGCCCCTATTGCCTTCTCGATTACTTTCCCGACGACTTTCTGCTGGTGGTGGACGAGAGCCACGTCACCATCCCGCAGGTTCGGGCCATGTACAACGGCGATCGCCAGCGCAAGCTGAAGCTGGTGGAGCACGGCTTTCGGCTCCCCTCGGCCCTCGACAACCGGCCGCTCACGTTCGAGGAGTTTGAGGAGCTGACGCCCCAGACCATCTATATGAGCGCCACGCCGGCCGACTACGAACTGGAGCAGAGCGGCGGGGTGTTTGTGGAGCAGGTGGTGCGGCCCACCGGCATTCCGGACCCCGAGATTGACGTGCGCCCCACGGCCACGCAGGTCGACGACCTGATGGAGGAGATCCGCAGGCGGGCCGAGAAGGACGAACGCGTTCTCGTCACGACCCTCACGAAGCGGATGACGGAGGACCTGGCCGACTACCTCGACAGCCACGGCGTTCGCGTCCGCTGGATGCACTCCGACATTGATGCCCTGGAGCGCGTCGACATTATCCGTGGGCTGCGACTGGGTGAGTACGACGTGCTCGTGGGGGTGAACCTGCTGCGGGAGGGCCTCGACCTGCCCGAGGTGTCCCTCGTCGCCATCCTCGACGCCGACCAGCAGGGCTTCCTGCGCTCGGAGACCTCGCTCATCCAGACCGCCGGCCGGGCCGCGCGCAACGTCGACGGGCAGGTGATCCTCTACGCCGACGAGATCACGGAGGCAATGCAGAAAATGATGAATGAGACGGAGCGGCGGCGCGAGCGGCAGCTCGAATACAACGAGAAACACGACGTGACGCCCGAGCCGATTCGGAAGTCGCCCGACGAAATTAAGATGGGGACGGCCATTGCCGACGAGAAGAGCGACGGGGAGGGCAGCAGCGAACGGCACCACTACGGCAGTCCCGATCAGCTCTCCGCCGAGGTGGCCGATCCGGTGGTCGAGTACATGTCCGACGACCAGAAGCGCGACCTCATCGAGCAGATGGAGCAAGAAATGGAAGAGGCCGCCGAAAACCTGGAGTTTGAGCGCGCCGCCGAGCTGCGGGACAGCATCGAGAAGCTGGAGGAGCAATTGGCCGAGGACGCAGACTAACGGTTTTTGCGGCGGGCTGCCGACTTTGCGGCGGGCTGCCGAGACCCAACGCGGAATGCCCTCCGTGGGGGGCGGCTCCGGAGGCGGCGCGTGCCGCTGCGGTCCGTCGTCGCCTCCCGGAGGGGGGCGCCCCACACGGCCGATGCGGACCGCCGGACGGCCTGCCCGACAGACACAATGCATACACGTGTTACGTTCCTCCGATTCCTCCTGAGAGGCGGGCCGACACGAGAACTTCTCTGTGCATGCGCGGTGGAGGACGGTGCGCACGACCCAGCCGGACGGCGGCCCAGTCGGAGCGCCTCTCCGTCTCTCTCACTACCACCGTTCCCGAATGTCCCTGGAATCTGTCTCGACACGTGTTCTCATTATTGGGGCCGGCGGCGCGGGCCTTCGCACCAGTATAGAACTTGCTCAGCGCGGCATCGACTGCCTCGTCCTCGGCAAGCGCCCGCACGGGGACGCCCACACCATCTGGGCCGCCGGCGGCATCAACGCCTCCCTCGGCAGCCTTGACCCGGAGGACCGGTGGGCCATCCACGCGGCCGACACGCTCGACGAGGGGCATTTCCTAAACGATCCGACCGCCGTGGAGATGCTGGCCCGCCGCGCACCGGACCGCATCCGCGAGCTGGCGGACTGGGGGATGGCCTTCGACCGCACCGACGACGGCGCGATCAATCAGCGCTACTTCGGCGCTCAGTCGTTCCGGCGTACCTGCTTCGTGGGCGACCGCACCGGCCAGGCCCTCATGGACACGCTCGTCCGGAAGGCGATGGATCTGGAGGTGCCCTACCGCGAAAACCTGTACATCACCGACCTGGTCACAAAAAACGGTCGGGCCGCCGGCGCCGTCGGGTTCGACATGGACGACGGACACCCGGTGGCGTTCGACGCCGAGGCCGTCGTCATTGCGGCGGGCGGGCACACGTCGCTCTACCGCCGCAGCTCCTCGCGCCGAGACGAGAACACCGGCGACGCGCAGGCCCTGGCCTTCAATGCCGGCGTGCCGCTGCGCGACATGGAGTTCGTGCAGTTTCATCCGACCGGCAAGGTGACCCCGCGGGAGGAGGCCGGGCATCTTGTCACCGAGGCGGTGCGCGGCGAGGGCGGCCGTCTCTACAACACCGAGGGCGAGCGGTTCATGGAGCGCTACTCGCCGAACCAGATGGAGCTTGACGCCCGCGACGTGGTGGCCCGGGCCAACGAGCAGGAAATCCGGAAGGGCCGCGGCACCGACAACGACGCCGTGCTCCTTGACATCTCCCACCGCGACGCCGACTTCATTCGCGAGCGGTTGCCCCGTATGGTTGAGGAGTTTGCGGAGCACGGGATCGACATTACCCAGGAGCCGATGGAGGTGGCCCCCACCGCCCACTACGCAATGGGCGGCATCGAGGTCGACTTTGAGACGGCCGAGACCCCGGTTGACGGCCTCTACGCCGTCGGCGAGTGCACCGCCGGTGTGCACGGGGCCAACCGACTGGGCGGCAACTCGCTCATCGAGACCGTCGTCTTCGGTCAGGTGGCGGGCACCCACATCGCCGAGACCCTGGGCACGCGCCCGAGCCCGTCGCTCTCCGAGGCGGCGGTGCGGGACCACGTGGCGACCCAGGACGCGCTGGCCGCGGCGGAGGGCCGGCACGCCCCCGCCGAGATCATGAACCGGCTCCGCGGCCTGATGTGGAAGCACGCGGGCATCCTCCGTGATGAGGACGGTCTCATTAACGGCCTGCGCAAGCTGCAACAGCTGCGGGCCGACGCGGCAGACCTGCAGGTGCAGGCCGACCGCACGAGCCGCCGCTACGAGCGGGCCCAGAACGTGCGCTTCATGCTCACGACGGCGGAGACCATTCTGCGCGGGGCGCTGGAGCGGACCGAGTCGCGCGGCGCCCACGCCCGCACCGATTACGGCGAGAAGAATCCGTCGTGGCGGCAGAACATCCGCTGCGTGCCCACGGCGGAGGGGATGGAGATCGACTTCCAGGCCCCCGGCGCGCCCTCGGCCCCCGTCCAGGAAGCGGTCGACGAGGAGCACGAGCTCGACTACCACCACCTGGAGTAGATCGGGTCTCGTTTGAGAGGGGCAGCACAGTCCCCCGATGGGGGACACGCCGTTGGGACGGGGCGCAGCCTTGCCCAGCCCAGGCCGATCGAGCCTCGCTTGCTTTGGGGGTCGACACCCTGTCAACAGGTTTATGTTTTAACATCCTACTCACGCCTGGGCATTGCCGTTTTGGTCGGCCGGGAGCGTCTCCGTGGGATCGTTCAGGGGCGGGCCGGCCAGGGACACGCCGAGAAAGCTGAGTCCGTCGTCGACGAGAGCAGCGGAGGACAGTTCATAGCGCTGCTCGAGTCCCGTCCCCTTGTTGGCAGCGAGTTGAATGAGGCCGTGGGTGCACCCCCAAAGCGTCACGGCGGTCTGCATCGGGTCGAGGTCGGCACGAATGGAGTCGTCGTCGATGCCGTTCTGAATGGCGTCGGCCATCACCTCCAGGGCCCGGTCCGCCTCGGCGAGGCACTGTCGCATGCGAGCAGTCGCCTCCTCCGGATCGGCCGCGCGGGATTCGAACTCGGACACAAGGTCAAAGTAGGTCGGCTCCTCCTGGGCGAACGCGACGTAGGCATCGCCAACTGCGCGAATCTGGCGCAGGCCCGTGTCGTGCTGGGTCACACCGGACTGAAACCGCCGCCTCATTGACTGAAATGCGCGGTGGGTTACTCCGAGCACAATGTCATCCATGTCCTCGAAATACACGTACAAGAGACTCCGGCTCAATCGGGCCTCCTCGGCAATGTCGGCCATCGTCATCTCGTCACGGTCCTTCGTCTCCAGGACGCTTTCCGTGGCGTCGAGGATGGTCCGGCGGCGCTGTTCTTTTTCTTCGCGTTGGCGCTCTTCGATTGACGACATGAAAAGAGAGAATTAGGGGCGGGATTTCGTTGGGCGTTGACACGATGTCAACGGTGTGGTGTTCTCGTATGGACCGGGGCGCCGTTTCGCTACGGGCGTCCGACAAACTCGGTGATTCCGTTCACGGCCACGTCGATGCCCAGCGCCACGGCCGTAGACAGCGCAGCGTCCCCGGGCTGCAACTGGCTGTATTGCATGTGATGCTGCGCGTGGACCGGAGAGAGCGGCCCGGTGCCGGTGAGCAGGACCGTAGGCAGAAGACCAAATCGAACCCGGCAAGGAATCAATCGAGTTATGAGTCGGGGAGGGCGGGGCACGAGCAAACCATTGGCGAAGAGGGAGTCCTCAGATTGAGCGGATGCCTCAGGGTCGAGTGTCACAGCGGTAACAACTATTCTTTTATTGCCGATTTGTCAAAATGGGGGTGCCCGGCGGGATGGAGGCTTTATCCGGAGCGCGAGCGCCAGGGCGCATCGATCAGGACGCCGGCCAGTGTTGCGAGGCACGCGACGGTGTTACCGTACCACGGAGGGGTGGCGGGCGTCCCGTTCATCACGGCAATCGTGGCAAAGAGAGTGGGGACGTAGAAGATCAAGAACAGCGCGGGAATGAGGAGACGACCCCATTGCTCCCCGCGTCGCATCGGTACGGCCACGAGGACGAGGGTCGCGACCCCAATCCCGACCCATCCGGCCCCGGCCACGTCCATGAGGGCCCCCAGCAGCGTCTGGAGCGCCGGCGCAACTTCAGTCCACGAGCGCTCCAGTGCGTCGGCGTGGTAGGGCATGAAGGAGGTGCGGAGCAGGTACGTTGAGCCGAGTACCAGGCTGACGAGCGAGTTGACGAGGTAAAATGCAGCGGCAACTTTTCGACGGAGGGACATGTCACAAATGTATCTCGTGAAGGACAGCGCAACGAGGGACGTGTGGGGTCAGGATGCCGCAACCGGACCGGCAGCGACCGCCCCACCGGCGTCGATGGGCGTCTCCTCTATCGGGTCCGCGGCGGCCTCCTCGATGCCGGCAGCCGCCATCCGATCGAGCGTGCGCTCCAGGTGCTGGGTGTCGGGATGCGCCTCCAGTTCCACGAGGCGCCCCCACTGTAAGCGAAGGACGTGGACGCCCTCGTTTTCGTAGTCGGCCCCGTCGGCGGCCACGCCCCGATCGGCCCAGGACAATGCCAGCCGCGTATTCCAGGGCGGGCCGCTGACCATCATGTCACGGACCGTGAAGGTCAGTTCGGGAAACAGCCGGTAGAGGCGCTCCAGCCAGGCACGAAAGGCCTCACGGGAGTGGCGTGTACCGCCGAGGGCGTGATCACCGGCAAACGTGTGCCGGAGGTCCGGTGCCGATTTCTCAATCAGTGGCTCGACGTTTCGGTCCGAGAGATCCTCAAAGGCGTTTTGCGCAATGCGCTTGACGATGGGGGGGACATGGCAATGGGGAGGATGAGCGAGCACGGCATGAGGAGATCTTCTGACCGCAGCGGGGCGGAGCCGGCCTCCTCGCGCCCCGGACCCGCTGTGCTTCACTCGTTGACACTGTGTCAAAAAGAAAACGTTTGACAAACTGTCAACAGAAAACAGGTCGTCATAAAATATTTATAAATCAGATGCTATTTGGCGTTTGTCCTCTTCTTTCCACTCCGGAGATTGCCCGTTTGGGCCGGGGGCATCAAGAACGAGCCGGTGTGCGTCGTCTGCAGGTGGGACGGGGGGCGCCCGCCCGATCCGCCCCCTGGCGTGGGGCGCAGTCAGCGACTGACGGAATTCGCGACCTCACCCTCCCCGGTCGCACGCGGCGGGTTCGAAATCTACGGGCTGTTGAGTACACTGCGGGCTGCACGCGTCTGATGTTTAGCGTCTCCCTCTCTCAACCCCCATGAAGCACCTTGCCTGGCTCCTCCTCGGTTTGCTGATTGCCCTCCCGGGACGGTCCCAGCCGGCGGACGAGGATGTTCTCACGCCCGGCCCGTACGTCGAACATCGGGTCGACGGGCCGACGGTGACCGTTGAGGGCGAGGGGGCCTCCGCACGGATTACGTTCTACCGCCCCGCCGTCGTGCGTGTCGATTGGCTGCCGCCCGGCGCGGCGCCCGACAGTTCGTTTTCCGTCGTCCGCTCTCCCGACGACAATGTGACGCCGACCGTTCGGGAGGGGCCGCGTACGCTCCTGGTCCGGTCTCCTGAGGGGACAGTCACCATCCAGAAAGATCCGCTGCGACTCCGGTTCGCGGACGAAACAGGACGCCGTCTCGTCTCCGAGGTCGACTCCGGCTTTGTTGCCCGCGACACCACACGTGCCCTGCAGTTTTCACTGAAGCCGGAGACTCGTCTCTACGGCTCCGGCGAGCGGGTGCCGTTCGGCCTCCGCGGCGACACGTTGCGTATGGAGAACCAGGCCCACTACGGCTATGCCGACCCGCCCATGCCGATGAAGATCAACGTGCCGTTCCTCGCGACGACGGGCGGCTACGGCCTCTTCGTGGACAATACGCATCCCGCCCAGTTCGACCTCGGCGCGGCCGATTCGACAGAGATGCACTACCGGACGCCGGGTGGGGAGCTCACCTACTACGTCTTTGCGGCGTCGAGCATTCCGGAGCAGTTGCGGCACTACACCTGGCTCACGGGCCGCCAGCCGATGCCTCCCAAGTGGTCCCTCGGGTACATTCAGTCGAAGTTCGGCTACGAAAACGAGAGCCAGGCCCGCGGGGTCGTCGACACGCTCCGGCGGAAAAATTTTCCCGTGGACGCCGTCATCCTGGACCTCGACTGGTTTGAGCACATGGGCGACCTGCGGTGGGACCGCACGGCGTTCCCGGAGCCGTTCGAGATGATGCGCGATTTCCGGGACCGGGGCGTGAAGACCGTGGCCATCACCGAGACGTACATCACGAGCCCCTCCCGCCTCTACGAACCGGCACTCGACAGCAGTTTCGTCGGCACCCGGGCCGACGGCTCCCCTTACGTGATGGACGACTGGTGGTCGTGCGACAGCTGTAAGGTGGCCCTGCTCGACGTCACCGACCCGGAGGCACGGGACTGGTGGGCCGATCAGCATCCTCCGTTCATGGGGGACGAAATGGCGGGCTTCTGGACGGACCTGGGCGAGCCGGAGCGCCACCCGACCGACATGCATCATCACCGGGGCCCGCGCGCCAAGGTCCACAACGTCTACAACCACCTCTGGGCGCAGCTTCTCTTTCGCCAGTGGCGCGAGCAGCACCCCAACCAGCGCGTGTTCAACCTCACCCGCTCGGCCTTCGCGGGCACGCAGCGATACAACCCCACCCTGTGGAGCGGCGACGTGGGGCGCAGTTTCGAGGCCCTGCGTCCCCAGATTCCCTTTTTGCTGAACATGGGCCTGTCGGGCTTTGGGCTTTATGGGTCCGACCTCGGGGGATTTGCGGGGGACTCAACCTCGTCGGAGCTCTACGCACGCTGGATGCAGCACGGCGCCCTGTCGCCCACCATGCGGCCGCACGGCTCCAACTACCCCACCGAGCCGTGGCGCTTTGGGGACCGGGTGGAATCGATTAGCCGAACGATGGTGCGCCTGCGATACCGCCTGATGCCGTACCTGTACACGCTCGCCTGGAAACACCATCGGACCGGCCTCCCGCTGGTCCGGCCCCTCTTCTTCGCGAATCCCTCCTCGGAGCGGCTGCACGAGGTGCAGGACAGCTACCTGCTCGGCGAGTCGCTGTTGGTCGCCCCCGTCCTGCGCGACAGTGCGCGGACCCGCTCCGTGCGGCTGCCGGAGGGGACGTGGATCAACTACTGGACCGACGAGGCGGTGGAGGGCGGGCGCACCGTCACGGTGGATGCTCCGCTCGACCAGATTCCCCTGTTCGTGCGCGGCGGGGCCCTCGTGCCCCTGCGTCCGGTGGCCTCGCACGTCGGGGCCCAGCCGGCCGACACCCTCGGGCTCGCCGTCTATCCCGATTCGGGGCGCACCGGGGCGTTCACGCTCTACGAGGACGACGGCCGCACGCTTGCGTATCAGCAGGGGGCGTTTGCCCGGACCGACCTCACCCACCGCCTGGACCCGCAGCTGGACGGGACGGCCGACCTCCGGGCGACCGTGGGACGGACCGAGGGCACGTACGAGGGGCAGCCTCGCGAGCGTACGATCCGACTTCGGGTGCACCGCGTGCCCGAGGCGCCGGAGCGCGTCACGATCAACGAGGCCACGTACCGCCGCCGCGCCCGTCGCGGCCGCAACGGCTGGCACTACGACGCCGACGCCAACGTCCTCACCCTTCAGTTCCGTGGCACGCGCCGGCTTGACTACCAGATTGGGATGGAGGACATCGGCCCCCTGCGCTCGTTTTGACCCGACGGCCCCGGCTCTCGCCCGTTCTTCACGCGGGGGCGTCCTGCGGTCGAAACGATCAGTCGTGCATGACGTGTATCCGCGTCGACTCGCAATCCCTGATTGAGCGACTGACCCTGCGGTAGCGTCATGAAAAAGGAACTTCACCCCGAGTACAACGAGATTACCATTCAGCTGGCGGACGGGACGGAATTCACCACCCGCTCGACCCTCGACCAGGAGACCTTCGAGTCGGAGGTCGACTCCACGAATCATCCCTTCTACACTGGCCGGCGCCAGTTCGTCGACACCGCGGGCCGCGTCGAGAAGTTCAACCGCCGCTACGGGCTCAATCAGGACGACGAAGACGACGAGGAAGACGAGGCGGAGGAGTAGCCCGTCCGGCGTCCGGGATCGAACAGGTCACCTGCTGCCGCGGGTGGCCTTTTTGTTTTTTTGCGTTGGAGTGTTGAACGCTACTGCGCTGAACGTTTTCAGGGTGTCAGTCCACGTTCCAACTTCCAACGCGCCAATGTTCCACCGAATACATGAATGACCTGAACCCTGTCCGCCTCATCGCGACGAAGCGGGACGGCGGTGCGCTCTCGCCCGAGGACCTCACCGCGCTCGTCGATGCCTACACCGAGGGCACGGTCCCCGACTACCAGATGAGCGCCTTCCTGATGGCGGCCTACCTCAACGGCCTCACCGACGCCGAGGCGGCCGCCCTGACCGACGCCATGCTCCAGTCCGGCGTGCGCATTGACCTCTCGGACGTGCCGGGCACGAAGGTCGGCAAGCACTCCACCGGCGGCGTCGGGGACAAGGTGTCCCCAATCCTGGTGCCGCTCGTGGCGAGCTGCGGCGTGCCCGTCGCCAAGATCAGCGGCCGGGGCCTCGGCCACACCGGCGGCACGATCGACAAGCTGGAGTCGATTCCCGGCTTCCGGACCGACCTCTCAACGGAGGCCTACCGCCGCCAGGTCAAAGACATTGGCCTTGTGCTGTCGGGACAGACGGGCGACATCGCCCCGGCGGACGGCAAGCTGTACGCCCTGCGCGACGTGACGGCCACGGTCGACTCGACGCCCCTCATCGCGGCGTCCATCATGAGCAAGAAGCTCGCCGAAGGGCTCGACGCCCTCGTCCTTGACGTGAAGTGCGGGCGCGGGGCCTTCATGAAGACGGAAGAAGAGGGGCGCGCGCTCGCCGAGGCCATGGTCGGCATCGGCGCCGAGCACGACACGCCCGTGGTGGCGCTCATGACGAACATGGACGTGCCGCTGGGGCGCGCGGTGGGCAACTGGCCGGAGATCAAGGAAAGCATCGCCTGCCTGCGAGGCAAGCACGACGAGACCCCACTCATGACGATTGTGCGCCACCTGGCCGGCGAAATGATTGCGCTCAACGGCGCCGCCGACACGCCCGCGGACGGCCGGGCCCAGGCCCAGCAGGCGCTCGACGCCGGGGCGGCGCTCGATCGCTTCCGCCGGTTTGTAGAGGCGCAGGGCGGCGATCCCGCCGTCGTCGATGCTCCGGACGCTCGCCCCGACAGCGCCCCGGTTGCCACGGTTCGGGCCCCCGACGACGCCGACGGCTACGTGACCGACCTCGACGCCCTCGCTATTGGAGAGGCGGCGGTGGACCTGGGGGCGGGCCGCCGGACGAAAGAGGACGCAGTGGATCCCGTCGCGGGCCTCTCGGCCCTCAAAAAGCCCGGCGACCCGATTGCGCCCGGGGACGTGTTGGCCCGGTTGCACGCCAGCGGGGCCCCCGACCTCGACCCCGTGCGGGCGACCGTGCGCGACGCTTACGCCTTCGGCCGGACGCCGCCCGAGCCCGGCCCGTCTGTTCTGGCCCGCTACACGGCGGAGGGGTGGGAGGACCGGGGCGGCGCGGCGACGGACTGAGTACTTCGTCAAGTTAATTCTTTGGGGGCCGAATCGAACTCAAAATCCCGAACATCCAGCACGTCATGTCGAGCACGGTCGAGACATCTTCCTGG